>NZ_PFGL01000014.1 GCF_002783505.1 Shewanella sp. CG12_big_fil_rev_8_21_14_0_65_47_15 | reverse complement strand
CTAATAACTGCTCACGATTAGCGCTTGGGATTATTTTTGTTTATCCGTAATGAAGATAATTCCGCGAAAATTCAGCTCGCTTTTGTCCCGAAACGTGCTGAGTATTTATTTAAAACTTACAGGCTACGCCGATGCTAAACAGGTGAGCCAGGGTGATTAGCGAGACGACCGTCCGCCCCATGGCCGCTTTTTGGCATCCATGCCATCGCGGCATTTGTGGATCTTTTCGCATCAGATGGGGCGGCCCTGCATCCAGACGGACTTGAACAACATCCTTGTTTAACTGCCAGTTCACCATCTGATAGGCAGGACGTCTGAATGTCGTGCAATGCAGGGATGCATGAGAACGACCATGGCTCTCGTTTATAAACTGAGGCATTAGATTGAAGCCTATTTGCCGATTGAGTATGCCATTTTCTCTCTGTCTATTACCCGATAAAAAGGCGGTAAAAGTCGATAAAAAAGGGGCCCCGATGGGACCCCAATGAGTTGCAGAGATGAAATCTGGGTTGTGCAGGGCAACCCAAAGGTACTAGTACTAGTGTGCTACCTCTGCGTGTACCTTATCTATGCCATAGGTCTTGCCTTCAGCATGGCAGGTTGCGCATGATTCTACTGGTAGGTTAGGATCTGTCATTGCATCTTCTGCAACCACTGCACCGTTACTTCTAAAGTGAGCCACAGCCGCCGCATCAGAGTGCGCGTGACAGGTACGGCATGATTCAGCAACTGGGGTAATATAGTTGCTACCCACTTTGATTGCGCGTTTACCAGAGGTTAAACCACCGTCAGTTGCAAACAGTTTGGCATCATCTTTATGGCATGCGGAACATGCAGTTTCTGGTGATGGATAACCTTCTAACTCTCCGTCGGCATTACGGAAGATGCCTTCAATCACATCGAAGTTACCACTGTGGAAACGGTGCGCCACAGTAAATAAATCTTTGTTACTAAAGGTTACATCTGGGTTGATGACCTTGCTACCATCTTCGCCTTTGTAGGCTACTGTTGGGTGATATGTTGAACCCGTTGTATCGTTATGACAGTTCATACATTGGTCAAAGGTGTAAGTGCCGTGTCTAGAACCTTTGATGTAATCTAAGGTGCCGTGACAGGCGTTACATTTTGTTTCTTCTACCGTAATACGAGTGGGATCTGTCATCCGAGCCGTGCTGATTGCACTGCCATCTAAGCTATAAAACTTAACTGGAGAAGTGTTACCGATTGGGTTTGTTGGGCCAAATTCAAGCGCTGTTGCATTACAACTGCTGACTTTACCCTCTTTGATACAGGCATTGGCCTCTGAACTCACATAGATAGTGCCGACAGCTTGTGCGTCAGGGATCTCTTTCACGAAGGTTAATACACCGCCAGAAAGCGTACCGTTTGCGAGAGTTAGGCTAATAGCTGTAGGTTTAACGTCGCGCCACGCATACACAATACCGTCAGTTGCTACATTACCTAATAACAGGCCGTTAGCGACCAACATACCCGTTGGATTACTGGTGGCATTATAGGTAGCGAGACTTGTACCGTCAGCAATTGGTGCACCATTCATGGTCACATTGGCTTTCAAGGTTAAGGTCTTCATACCCAGAGTGGCAGATGGAGCGACTGCTGCGCTGGTAAAGTCCACTTTGAGCAGTTCAGCGTACTCGGCACGCTTACCGACACTGTGCACGGCTTCAGGTGTTAAGCTACCGCTGCCATGGCAAGACTTACATTGGGTATCATCGGCTTGAGCTAAACCAAATTCTGAATGGTTTTCACCGGTAGCGAAGTTGACATTAATATGACAACCTACACAGGCTTGGGCATAAATATTAGTGTTATAGCTTGGTGCGCCATCATGGCAAGACTTACATTCTTTCAGATCCGATGGGAAACCAATTTCACCAAAGTATTCTTTTGCTTCACCGCTTAGGCTATCACTAATGTGATGACCCGCATGGAGTCTGTGGATCATTGGCCCAAAGTCAAATACCCAACCTTCGGCCAGTTGTGCATCACTTGGAACTTGATCTGGGTTATGACAAGTTACGCAGTTTTTAACGTCCTGGTAGTTATGGTGGGCCTGAATCTTAGCGATATGACCATCTACTTCACCGTGACAGTTTTTACATGCAGCACTGGATACTGTGTCTTTACCTGACACACCTAGTTCATCTGTTGCAGGGATGAAGTCAACGGGTACAGAGAGTATTTTGTCAGATAAGGCAACGCCTGCACTGTTTACTACGTTGTACGCACGTAAAAATACCCTATGCACTGCATTAGGATTATCGTTTGGATTAATGATTGGCGCTGCGCCATCATAGGTCCAAGTGGCGGTATAAGTACCTGGGTTTTCAGTATCTTCGGTTAATGTACACGCATTCTTAGTACCGTTTAAGCCATTGAGTGTACAAGTTAATGAGGTACCTGCATTGTTTGCCATGGCATTGTTTTGCCATTCAATGGGAGCGCCCGTTCCTGAGGTATTTTCATTGGCCGTTAAGGAGTAAAGGGCAATTTTATCGAGTCCCATAAAGGGCACATCTTTGCCTGAACTCTTTCCGGTTAAACTGAACTTAACACTGAAACCTTCACTGCTGGTCACTTTAATGTCCGCAGGACTTAAAGTGAATGCCAGATCGGTAATGGATTCAGCTGTTTTAGCAAAGGATCCCGCTGGGAGTCCTGGTGTGCCTGGCGTTCCGGGAGTGCCGGGTGTACCTGGTGTGCCAGGTGCCCCATCTTGGCCGTCGCTTCCGTCCCCGCAGGCGGTTACACTTAGGGCACTGACGAGCGCCAGTGCCAGTAGAGATTTATTGTAGTTTTTCATCATCGCGTCCCTTTTCTTTCTATAAGACTGCGTACGCAGTGACTCTAATATAGAAGTATCTATCTACTTATAAAGTGGTATTTGCAAGTTTGTATCTGTTATGTGAACGATGATTTAACACCTTAAAATGGGAATTTTAAATTCTGAAATTAAGTATTTCAAAAATTGAAATTTGAGGTGATTTATTTGATGCTTATCGCAAATATTTATTATTAAATTTAGTGTGTTAGTGAAATTAATTCTCAATTAAGCTTTAGTATTGAAACTGTTCTGTACCTCTATCCGCTGAATATCTGACTCGATTATTGTCCTTTTTAGGGAAGATGTTCACTAAGATGGGACGGATTATTCTAAGGTTGGTCACCGCCATTGTTAATAAATGCAACCTGAATTTAACACCGGTGCATTTTTACCTGCTAGGGGAAGCTTAACTGTGCTCGGGAAGCAAGGCGCTAACCAGCGAACTGACCACAAGATCACATTGTGCGGGGGTGTAACGTCTATGGGTTCTGGGTTTTTCTATCAAAAAGTATTGGGGTGCAAACATACCATCGTGTAGACGGGTTAGCTCAATAGTGGGGAGCGGAACTAATTTTAGCCCTGGTAAATGTTTAATCGTTTGCATATCAATGCTAGAGCAAAAGGCGAGGCTCTGCATGGTGAGTATGTGTGCATACCATTCCTCTCTCTCGAGCACTTTCTCGATTGAAGGTAATATTATTCCCTGACGCTGGCAAAAGAGTTCAAGGGGATCGATTTTATTGTTAAAGCCTTTCATCTCAATACATAAGAACGGATAACGACAGATCAGTTCTAAACTGAGCTGGGATTCGGTTTGCCAGATAGGATGATGTTTTGAAGCGACTAAATACACACTGGATATACCCCCGAGTCTCGTTAAGGTTAACTCCTTATTTTCGATGTGTTCTAGTGAGATACCAAAGTCCAGTTCACCCGCATGGATAAGCTCGGCACTGTTTTCCTGCCATGGGTGTAAATGTATTTTGCCTAATTGTGCAATGACTTCTGGCGAACTTAATTGGGGGGCTAAAAAACTGAGTAGCCCTTTGCTGGCAGCGATATTTAAGGGTAAATCAGTATTACTGGTGACATTTTGGTTCAGCAGTGCCGATTGCTCTAAATGGTGAACAGAATCAGTAAATTGACATATGGCAACATAAAGGTTCTCGGCCAAAGGGGTCGGTTTTAATCCCTGTTGACGCCGATAGAAGAGTTCATCATTAAAGGCAAGGCGTAGTGCATTCAAACTGCGGCTAATTTTAGGCGCAGAGACTCCCAATGTCTTCGCGGTTGTGTTGGCATGCCCAGTATCAAAAATGCTCTTGAAGACGAGCAGGGTGAAGATATCTAGCTCGCAGATTTGTTTCAGTAACGGGTGGCTCATTTCAGATTACCTTATGATGAGTCTTTGAGTGCTTATCTTGACTGTTTGCTAATGGATTTCCACAGGCTATATCGGCACAATGTCCTACTAATGTGCTGTGTAAACCCTACGCCATAGGGTATTAACGTAGCATCTGTCCTGTAGACTTACTGTGATCACCCTCTGTAAATTAACAAAAACGTAACCATTGTAAATAGGAGGAAAAGGCGATAGGTAAGACAACAGCGGGTAACATCGTCTATGATTGAATCGATAGATTGACTGAGGG
Source organism: Shewanella sp. CG12_big_fil_rev_8_21_14_0_65_47_15 (assembly GCF_002783505.1). Lineage (GTDB taxonomy): Bacteria > Pseudomonadota > Gammaproteobacteria > Enterobacterales > Shewanellaceae > Shewanella. Next base: position 66,131 of record NZ_PFGL01000014.1, on the reverse strand, counting down.
ATCCTTAGGGGATGTCGGTGTTGAGCGGATCTGAAGTTAGCTGTAAATTGTTAGATTCTTTGGGGGCGGCTAAGCCGTGGGTTTGGATGGTGGAAATATCTTCTTTGATCCGCAAACCAATAAATTGCCCGCCTTCCATAATCTGCATCGATGTACTTGCCACATCACCGTCGACTACGCCATGGCGCTGGATCACTAAACGTTCGCAGATTAAGCGACCTTTAAAGAAACCATCAACGATAAATTCCTGACACTTTATTTCACCCTCGACTCTGCCACCTTGTTCAACCGTAATATTCGCCTGGGAAAGGATTTGGCCACTGATAGCCCCACCAATCAATACATCACCAATAAATTCAATATTTCCCGTGAGTTTAGTCCCCCTGGCGATAAAGCTAAGTGTGGTGGGCGATTTTTGTGGAAAAAAAATTTTTTTGCCAAACATGATCATGATATTGCTCAATACAATGAGGGTCAGATAGTAACGTCAATTCCAGTATAAACTAAGGCTTATCCTATGCGTATTGCCTTAGCCTTTAGCTTGTTCATCCGCTTTGATCTGTATGGCCTGACTTGGGCAAGGGGCAACACAGGCACCACAGCCAGTGCACAGATTAAGATCTATCTTGGGTATGGGGGCTTTACCAATGCTAAGGGTGAAGGTAATGGCCCTAGGTTCACAGGCATCTTTACAACTTTGACACCAAATCCCTTGATAGGTTAAGCAATTATCTTGGACATGAGCTTTGTGATGCCAAGGTGTTTGAGTTAAATCGAACAGAGCTTCTGGGCAAGCTTTAGCGCAAAGCGTGCAGAAAGTACACTCGTTATCCTGAAAGGATAATTCGGGAAATCCGCCATCACCTTTGTGAATTATGTGGGTTTCACAGACCGTAATGCAGGCAGAACAGCGGGTACAAACATCGGTAAATTCAATTTCGTCGCGGACCCAAGGCGGCCTTATCGCCGTATTTTTACGGCGGTTAAAGAGACTGCGACGGCTATGATTAATGCTCTGCGTCATGTGGCTCCTCGATCAAGATTAAGCGGTCAAACCTTAAAGAAAAATGGCTTGGGGAAATCCACAAGCCATTGAGTCGACTAGCCGTGATAACCATTAGGATTACTTGACTGCCAGTGCCAACTGCTGTTCGCCATGTCTTCTAGGGTGTGGATGTCTTGCCAGCCGAGATCTTCCCTCGCATGGGTGGGATCGGCGTAACAGGCGGCAATATCACCGGGACGGCGGGGGGCAATTTGGTAGGCAATGGCTTTGCCACAGGCTTTCTCAAAGGCCTTGACCATATCTAATACGCTATAGCCTTGACCCGTACCTAAGTTATAGGTCACAAGTCCTGGCCGAGTGGCTAGCTTTTCAAGGGCCTTTAAATGGCCATTGGCTAAATCCACCACATGGATATAGTCACGTACCCCAGTGCCATCGTGGGTGGGATAATCATTACCGAACACACTCAGGGCAGGGCGCTTACCCACGGCAACTTGTGCAATAAACGGCATTAAATTGTTAGGAATATCATTAGGATCCTCGCCAATCAAACCACTGGCGTGGGCGCCAACGGGATTAAAGTAGCGCAGACGGGCGATATTCCAACTTGGGTCACTATGGTGAAGATCGGCAAGGATATGCTCGACCATCAGTTTAGATTGACCATAGGGATTGGTGGCTCCCGTTGGAAAATCTTCGGTGATCGGCAGGCTCGCTGGATCACCATAGACGGTTGCCGATGAGCTAAAGACAAGATTTTTAACCTTAAACTCCGCCATGACTTGGCAGAGTATTAAGGTTCCAGTGACGTTATTCTCATAATATTTGAGGGGCTTAGCGACGGACTCTCCCACCGCTTTTAATCCCGCAAAATGGATAACAGAGTCGATAGCGTGATCACTAAAGACCTTCTGTAACAATGCTTTATTAAGAATATCGCCCTGGTAAAATGTGACCGTTTTACCTGTGATTTGCTCTACACGGTTTAAGGCTTCGATGCTCGAATTAGACAGGTTGTCTAAGACGATCACTTCGCTTCCCGCATTGAGTAGTTCCACCACGGTATGGGTGCCAATATAACCGGCGCCTCCGGTCACTAAAATCGTCATTATTTCATTCCTTTTACAACGGTTTTTAAGTATTGAGCAAAATCATTGCCAATTTCGCTATGGCGCAGGGCATATTCAACGTTTGCGCGCATATAACCTTGTTTGTTACCACAGTCGTGGCTCTTACCTTCCATGTAGTAAGCGTTTACGGTTTCTTGCTTCATTAACATGGCAATCGCATCCGTTAATTGGATTTCATCGCCCGCGCCCGCTGGGGTTTTGGCCAGTAATGGCCAAATGGTCGCAGGTAACACGTAACGGCCAACAACGGCTAGGTTGGATGGCGCTTCATCTACCGCTGGCTTTTCAACTAGCTCAACTAATGCTTCAGACTCGCCGGGTTGAAGATCATGGCCATTCACGTCGGCAATACCGTATTGGTTTACTAAGTGGTGTGGTACGCCCTCAACCATGATTTGGCCCACTTGGGTTTCGTCGAATAGGTTCACCATCGCGGCCAAGTTGTCTTTGCTCAGATCGCAACTCGCATCATCAATAATGACGTCTGGCAGTAACACTGCGAAGGGGGCGTCTCCTACCACGGATTTAGCACATAAAATGGCGTGTCCTAGGCCTTTCGCCTGGGATTGACGCACGCTGATCACAGTCACGTCTTTTGGACAAATCGACTGCACTGCTTCTAATAACTGACGTTTTACCCGACGTTCTAGCTGGGCTTCTAATTCAAAACTGGTATCGAAATGGTTTTCGATAGAGTTTTTACTGGCGTGGGTCACTAGCACAATTTCTTTAATGCCTGCGGCGATAGCTTCACTCACAACGTATTGGATCAATGGCTTATCGACAACGGGTAACATTTCCTTTGGAATGGCTTTGGTCGCTGGCAGCATACGAGTGCCTAGGCCTGCGACAGGAATAACGGCCTTACGAATTTGATGATGTTTCATTGCGAACCTTTTAGGTCAAGGAGATGCGATTATTGGCCAATATTGTAAATGACCTACACAGAAAAGCTATTTGTAAACGCTGAAATTTATCGGTATTTCTGCGTTTTATCAGTCTATCGTTTTAGTTTTTTAGCTTGGGTGTCAAGCATTGTCTCCACTGTAGACGTTATAATCGCTCTCTAAGTCACCGTTTTTAATGAGTATGTAATATTTGCTTTACGTTTACGTCACAGCATGACACCAACAATAAACTGTGAGGGAGTTAACAAAAAACGAGGCTTAGATCACTATGGTTGGTATTAGCGTCAGCCATGAAGTGAATTTTATGACTAAAGATACAACCCACATCGCTCCCTATGTTGCGAGAAGAGCCGATGACTCTGGGTATATAGATTACCCGCAAGAAGAACATGAGATATGGAGCCAGCTTTATGCCCGCCAAGCGGTCAATTTGCCCGGTCGAGCCTGTAAAGAATACCTGCAAGGGTTAGATGCCTTGGCGATGCCAAAGGATCGTATTCCACAACTTGCCGAAATTGATACAGTATTGCAGGCAACAACGGGCTGGAAAACGGCCGCTGTGCCCGCGCTGATCTCATTCGGTCGTTTTTTTGAGCTTTTAGCCAATAAAGAATTTCCAGTAGCGACCTTTATTCGCCGTAAAGAAGAATTCGATTACCTGCAAGAGCCTGATATTTTTCACGAAATATTTGGTCATTGCCCTCTACTGACCAATCCATCATTCGCCCATTTTTCCCATATGTATGGCCAATTGGGCTTAAATGCCAGTAAGGAAGAAAGGGTGTTTTTAGCCCGTTTATACTGGTTTACCGTCGAATTTGGTCTGCTCAAGCCAAAGGATGGGCAACTGTGTATCTACGGTGGGGGGATCCTAAGTTCGCCCGGCGAGACCTTGTATGCGATGGAGAGCGAAGTGCCGGAGCGTAAACCCTTCGACCTATTGGATGTGCTGCGTACGCCCTACCGTATTGATATCATGCAACCTGTTTATTATGTGATTGAACACATTGATATGTTGGATGAAATCGCCAAAATGGACATTATGGCTTATGTCACTAAGGCCCGTCAGTTAGGCTTGTTTGCCCCTAAATATCCACCTAAGGCAAAGGCAAGTTAAGCCGGCATTATCAGAATGTCCCTCTGATAATGTCCCTCTGATTTAGTTAAGTAAAAAAGGCAACGATAGGCACATTATGTGTTGCGAAAAGATGCGTTGCGAAAAGGAGTATGTATGACTGCGTTATCGAATATGAAATGTGAAGCTTGTCAAGCCGATGCACCGAAGGTGACCGATGAAGAACTCGCTGAACTGGTGAGAATGATCCCCGATTGGAGCGTGCAAGTGCGCGATGGCATTATGCAGCTTGAGCGCGTGTACAAGTTTAAAAATTTTAAATTGGCGATGGCCTTTACCAATAAACTTGCCGAGCTTGCCGAAGAAGAATTTCACCATCCCGGCATTTTAACTGAGTGGGGTAAAGTGACAGTCACTTGGTGGTCGCATTCGATTAAGGGATTGCATAAGAACGACTTTATCATGGCTGCCAAGACAGACCAGTTATTAGATTAAAAAATTAAACTATTAAATCAGCGTCTTATTGCTAATTTGGCGCTGATTTTTGTTTCCTGTTACAAATGTGCTGTAAACTTGACTTGCCACTTTCGCATTTACCTTCTAACGTATATACGCCCAGCTACCAATCCTACCGCTTACGTCTGCGTAAAGGTGAGCGCTCTCATCCAGCAAAGAGCACTTTAAGCAAAGTGGATGGACATTAGCTCTGCACGGTTTATCCCAAAATTTAAATCAAAAAGGGAATATCAGTCATTATGCGCTTGGAAGTTAGCTGTCAAGATCGCGTGGGTTTAGCGAAAGATATCTTAGTCGTGTTAGAACGTTATGGCATTAATTTAATTGCCATCGATGCCAGTAACCAAGGCTTCTTGTACCTACAGTTTGCCGAAATCAGTTTTGAAACCTTAAGTGCGCTGATGCCACAGATCCGCAAAGTGGAAAGTGTCCACGATGTGCGTACTGTCTCTTTTATGCCATCGGAGCAGGAACACTACGCCCTCAAAACCTTACTTAAGACCTTACCCGATTCAGTGTTTTCCATTGATGCCAAAGCCCGTATTCGCATTATTAACGAATCGGCACTGTTGAACATTGGTATGTCAGAGCATGAAGTACTCGATGAATCATTAAATCATTGGGTACAAGGCTTTAACTTCAGCCGTTGGCTGAGCGAAAGCCAAGTACTCCCCCAGGCGGCCAGAGTGCAAATTGGTCCGAATGAATACCTCGCCGAGATGCTGCCTATCTACCTGCCCGATGAGGATGATAAAAGCATTCTAGTGGGGGCCGTAGTGTCGTTAAAATCCCCTGCGCGGGTAGGGAAACAGTTTAACGCGCTGCAAAATCAGACCACGGGCTTTGAAAATGTGCTCGCCAGCAGTGACAAGATGAAGGAAGTCCTCAAGCAGGCACAGCGTATGGCCCAGCTCGACGCGCCTCTATTAATCACAGGTGAAACCGGCACGGGCAAAGAACTGATGGCCAGAGCCAGCCATGATGCCAGTATGCGCCGTGAAAAACCCTTTATTGCGATTAACTGCGCCGCTCTGCCCGACAGCGCCGCCGAAGAAGAATTATTTGGTTACGTCAGCCAAGGTAAAGTGGTTAAACGCGGCTTTTTTGAAGAAGCCAAGGGTGGCACTGTGTTTCTTGACGAAGTGGCGGAAATGTCGAAGGCAGCGCAGGTCAAGCTGCTGCGTCTACTGCAGGATGGTACTTTCAGGCGCATCGGCGGCGATGAAGAAGTGCGTGCCGATGTGCGGATTATTTGCTCAACCCAGAAGAATCTCGCCGAACTTTGCCAAACGGGCGAGTTTAGGGAGGATTTATACTATCGCATTCATGTGCTTAGTTATCATATTCCCTCATTACGTGAGCGCAAGGTCGATATAATTCCGCTGACCGAAATGTTCCTCGAGCATTACAGTCAACAGCTATCGAGTCCGGTGCGGCGGATTTCGGCCCAGTGCCGGGATCATTTATTGACCTATGCCTGGCCTGGTAATGTACGGCAATTGAAAAATGCAGTCTTTAGAGCCGTGTCTATGTGGGATGGCTCTGCCGAGCTGACGGTCGAGCAGCTTAAATTACCGTCCTACGCCGAAGGGTTTGGCTATTTCGATAATGCTTTTGAGGGGAACCTTGACGATGCAATGAAGCAGTTTGAGGCGAGTCTGCTGCGGCGTTTATATCCGGCCTATCCGAGTACGCGGCAGTTAGCGAAAAAGCTGGGGGTGTCCCACACCGCTATCGCCAATAAGCTGCGTGAGTACAAGATAGCCAAGCGTCGCTAGGCCGAGTGCCTAGCTTGACGCGATAGATGTAACAGTATCGTTCCACTTAATTGCCGACTTTTTAGCCATATTGTTCACCTAGACATTGAAGTGTGTCAATTCGATCCTGGGTGTAATGGTTAGTTTACAAAATGTGAAATAATAGCGCTAAATGTGATTTTGCTCACGCTATAGGAATCTGGCCTTGCATCGGGTATTTCTACGCGCAGTAAATCCCTTTGGGCCGAATAATAGGGGCTTTCATTAGCGTAAACCCCGTGCAATTAACCGAATTTCAGTTGGCAAATCCTATAGTCCAACATAAAAAGACAGTACGCAGAGCCGTAGAAGCACAGGAGCAGATATGAAACTTGCAAGTTATAACAATGGACGCCGCGATGGTCAGTTGATGTTAGTCAGCCGGGATCTCACTCAAGCGGTTGCCGTTCCCGCGATTGCCCACACTATGCAGCAACTGCTCGACGGTTGGGATCTGTTAAAGCCCCAATTGCAGGAATTGTATGATGCGCTTAACGAGGGCAAATTAGATAACGCTCAAGCCTTTGATGAGGCTAAATGTTTATCGCCATTACCCCGCGCCTACCAATGGGCCGATGGTAGTGCCTATGTGAACCATGTTGAGTTAGTCCGTAAGGCTCGCGGCGCTGAAATGCCAGAAACCTTCTGGACAGATCCACTCTTTTACCAGGGCGGATCCGATAGCTTTATCGCACCTAAGGCCGATATCCCGCTAGCGAGTGAAGACTGGGGTATCGACTTTGAATCCGAAATCGCGGTCATTACCGACGATGTACCTATGGGCGTGAGCAGCGGTAATGCGGCTAAGCATATTAAGTTGTTGATGTTAGTGAATGATGTGTCACTACGTAACTTAATTCCTGGTGAGCTGGCTAAAGGATTTGGTTTCTTCCAATCTAAACCATCGAGCAGTTTTTCGCCTGTGGCGGTAACGCCAGATGAATTGGGCTCCCGTTGGGAAGATTCAAAGGTGCATTTACCGCTGATCACCCATTTAAACGGCGAATTATTTGGCCGCCCGAATGCAGGCGTTGATATGACCTTTAATTTCAGCCAGCTAGTTTCACATGTGGCGAAAACCCGCCCATTAGGCGCTGGGGCGATTATCGGTTCAGGTACTATTTCTAACTATGACCGCAGCGCTGGTTCAAGCTGCCTAGCGGAAAAACGTATGTTAGAAGTGATTGCCGGCGGCAAAGCCACTACGCCCTTTATGCGTTTTGGTGACACAGTGCGCATCGAGATGCTCGATGATAATGGCGCCTCCATTTTTGGTTCAATCGATCAAAAAGTGGTTGAATACAAAGCTTGATATTGCCCCTTCACGGAAGGTATCGATAATATCAACGGGGCTAATGGCCCCGTTTTTATAAGCTCTTTTATTTTATAAGGAAATGGTGGTCAGATGAAACTCTACGGTTATTGGCGCTCCAGCGCCGCCTATCGTGTTCGTATCGCCCTTAATCTTAAGGGAATTAGCGCAGAGCAACTGTCGGTGCATTTAGTGCGTGATGGTGGTGAGCAGCATAAAGCGGCCTATAGCGCCCTAAATCCTCTGGAATTGGTGCCCACCTTAGTCGTGGGTGATGAAGAAGATAGTGATGTGTTGTCTCAATCCTTAGCGATTGTTGAATACCTCGACGAGCTATATCCCCAAACCCCATTATTGCCGGCCTCGGCACTCGAGCGTGCCCATGTGCGTGCGATGGCACTGACCATTGCCTGTGAAATTCACCCGCTAAATAACCTGCGTGTGCTGCAGTATTTAACCCAAACCTTAGGGGTTGATGAGACGGCAAAAAATAGCTGGTATCACCACTGGGTTGCGAGTGGCTTTGCGGCCTTAGAAACTCTGCTTGTACGTCATAGTGGCCGTTATTGTTTCGGGGATGCGATAACCATCGCCGATATCTGTCTGGTGCCGCAGGTGTATAACGCCCAGCGTTTTAATGTGGATTTAACCCCATACCCTAATATTATGCGCGTGTGGGCCGAGTGTCATCAGCTTGCCGCCTTTGCCGAAGCTGCGCCAGAACGTCAGGCGGATGCGGTATAGCGTCCCCGGTGAAACAAGGCGATAACAGCGCGCCCCATGAACTTGAATTACAGGCTCGTTTACTCGAATGGGTAACCCAAGACAGTGAGCGGGTTAGGGCGCTTCAGCTTGCCGAGCAGTGCGCGGCAGTATATGCCATTTCGCAGTGGTGCCTTGCTGCGGGGTTTGTTCGTAACTTGGTGTGGGATCGTTTGCATGGCTTTGAGTCGAGCCCGCTAAACGATATTGACCTGATTTATTATTGCCCGCTAGACACTCGCCCTGAGCGGGATAGGGCAATTGAAGCCTATCTACGCCGTTTAGCGCCTGAGTTGCCTTGGTCGGTGAAAAATCAGGCTCGCATGCATCTTAAAAATCGAGACGCACCCTATATTTCTTGCCTCGATGCTATGGCCCATTGGCCCGAATTAGAAACTGCAGTGGGTATTTGTGCCTCATCCAATGGGCTGGCGTGCGCTGGCAGCATCCAATCTCCCTATCGACTTATCACTCCCTTCGGCTTGCAATCACTCTTTGCACTGAAATTAAGCCCTAATCCCCGCAGGGCATTAGCAATATGCCAGCAAAGGATCGCCGCTAAAGGCTGGCTTAGTCGATATCCTCTCCTCTGTCTCGAATAACGATTTTCTGTTGGTCATATTTTTATGGGCAATGGCTTCTTTGTGGCTAAAACGCTCCGCGATTTAGGGCATTGCTCTAGCCCTAGCTATGTAGCTTAAATGTTAAATCGTTTTTTGGGCGCTACCCATATCGAGGGGGTTTAGTGATGCCTAATAAATGGTACGGCTCACAAAAAATGAACCTGTATTATCAATAAATGTTCATATTGCGTGATCAAGATCCCATGTGTCATACCTAAAAATAAGTACAACGGCATGGCTTTGATTTGGATCAATAAAGTGGTCGTGTTTCTCTGGCAGTGTAGGCCTCAATTGTTAAGGATGTAATACAAAACAAAAACCTATGTTGTACATATGGAGTATGATGATGAATAGAACGACTGTTTCAACACTGATCGCTGCCACCCTTCTAGCCGCTGGTTTTACGGCTTCTGTTTCTGCACACCAAGCGGGCGATATTATCGTTCGTGCCGGTGTGGTCGTTGTTGCGCCAAATGAATCAAGCCAAGATGTCGCGGGTAACGGTGAATTTATTGTGAGCAGCGATACCCAGTTAGGTCTGAACTTCGGTTATATGTTGACCGATAACTTTGGGGTTGAATTATTAGCCGCCACACCCTTTAGCCACGATGTCTCTTTAGATGGCGTGGGTAAGATTGCCGAAACCAAACAGTTACCACCTACCTTAGTGGCTCAATATTATTTTGGTGATGCTCAATCTAAATTACGCCCCTATATTGGCGTAGGTGTGAACTACACCAATTTCTATGATAATGAGTTCACCAATGACTTAGGCGGTGCATTAACTGACTTAAGCATGAGCACCTCTTGGGGCTTAGCGGCTCAAGTCGGCTTAGATTTTCAAATGAACAAAAACTGGTTAATTAACGCATCTGTGTGGTACGCCAAAATTGACAGTGACGTGAAATTTAAACTGGCCGATGCACCCGTTACCATAGAAACTGATATAGACCCATGGGTCTATATGGTGAGTGTGGGTTACACTTTCTAATTATCTGATTGTAAAATAAAAAAGGAGCCGCAAGGCTCCTTTTTTATTTACTGATAAGACGCTAAGCTAACTTTTCGGTTTTTTAGCTTTCCAGTGGCGAGTGTTATAGATAAATTCCGGTAATAGCTTAGTGAGCCAAGCGACTAGGCGCCAACGTTTAGTCACATAAACGCGGCGTTTTCCCTGTTGCATGGCTTTTATGATCTGCGCCGCGACTTTGGGGAGAGGCGCAAGCCAAAGTGCGCTTTGCTGCATGGCGGCCTTATCAAGCAAACCTAATTGGATATCGGTAATGGTAATAGGCAATTTGAGGCGCTGGGCATGCATACTTAAGCCTTCAAGGTAATTTTGCCCAAAGGCCTTTGAGGCATGATAGGCCACACTCGGTCCTCCGCGCAGTCCCGCAATCGAATTGATTGCCGCCAGTTGTCCGTAACCTTGCTCGCGAAATAGTCTAAAAGCGGTATTGCAGATAGCGGCAAAACCTCGCACATTAACGTCGATAATGTCCTGCTCTGGCAGCCAAGGCAGATCGGGATCGTAGCTATTGAGGCCAGTATTGACTAGGACTAAGTGTGCACCATCTAGGCTATGCCAGACGGTTTCAAGTTGCTTGATAATGGTTTGAGGCTGGTCTATCTGCAGTGCAAATACTTGTACTTTTGTCGGTAATCTTGAGGCAAACTCCCGTAGCGATTCTGGATCTTGAGCAAATAGGGCTAATTCAACCTGTTGATCTGCCAGTTGCTTTGCAAGTTCGCGGCTTAAATGTGAGCTAGCACCCACAATTATCGCAGTTGCTTGGGTCATAAATTTTTCGGCAACGAAATGGTGGCTTATGATAGGAAGATATGTTCAGCAAGACAAGATTTATAGCACGGACATGTGGACATCTAGAAGTCTTTATGTATGATTAGGAGAAACAAAATGAGTCAATGGATAAACTTGAGTGTGCTGAGTTTTGTGGTGCAAAAATTCACCGCAATCGCATTAATCGCCGTGACGGGGCTATTGGCAGGTTGTGCAACCCCCAATGCGGTAGTCGAGATCAAAGGTGAGGCTATGTACCGCGAGCGAATCGCGTTGCCCAGCGAAGCCAAACTCATCGTTCAGTTGCTCGATGTATCTAAAATGGATGTGCCTGCCATAGTGATGGCCGAACGTGTGAGCCAAGGGGCACAAACCCCAACACAGTTTAGTTTTACTATGGGGCGAGATCAGTTTGAAGCTGGGCATACCTATGCCATAGGTGCAAGGATAATGCACGGTGATAAGTTATTGTTTATTAATACTCAAGCCTATCATGTCGATCTCAATTCGACAGCTGCTATGACCATAATGCTTGAGAAAGTCGGTGGCTAGTTAGCCCGCTCAGATGTGAGCTGACATACGCGCCGGATCCGTTGGTATTTACGAACAGAAGAGGCGCGGTATGCCGGTTAAAATTCCAGATCATCTGCCCGCGGCAGGGGTTTTAGAGTCAGAAAATATTTTCGTGATGTCCGAAACGCGGGCGGCGAATCAGGATATCAGGCCGATGAAGGTGCTGATCCTGAATCTTATGCCCAATAAAATCGAGACAGAAACCCAGCTTTTACGTTTACTCGGTAACACGCCGCTGCAGGTGGATGTGGATTTATTGCGCATTCACGATAAAGAATCCAAGCATACCTCCATAGATCATATGAATACCTTCTACCGTGACTTTGAGGATGTGCGCCACAAAAACTACGATGGACTGATCATTACTGGGGCGCCTCTGGGGCAAATCGATTTTGAAGATGTAGTCTATTGGGACCATATTCGTGAAATTATCGATTGGTCCCAAAAGCATGTCACCTCAGTGTTGTTTTTATGTTGGGCGGCCCATGCGGGTTTGTATCATCTCTATGGCTTACATCGAAAAATACTGCAAAAAAAGCGCTCCGGTGTATTTGTGCACCGCCGCACTTGCCAGCATTTTCCGCTGCTGCGTGGTTTTGACGATGAATTTTTTGCGCCCCATTCCCGTTTTGCCGAAATGGACCTAGAAGAAATTAGGCAACATCCACAGTTGCAAGTGCTCGCCGAATCCACTGAGGCGGGGGCCTATCTGGTCCTTAGCCGCAATAATCGTAACTTGTTTGTGATGGGCCATCCTGAATATCAAAAATCGACCCTAAACGATGAATATCGCAGGGATTTGGCCCAGGGCTTAAATCCGCATGTGCCACAAAATTACTATCGCAATAATGACCCCGAAGCCGAAGCGATTGCCCGCTGGCACAGCCACGGTAGCCTGCTGGTCAGTAATTGGCTCAATTATTACGTTTACCAGTTAACGCCCTACGATTTAAGCGATATGACGGCCATGACGCCGTGGGAGTCGCGCTAGCTTATTGTTTAGCATTTATTCTGATGTAGTCACATGGATGTGACTTAAGGTCACACTCATAGGTGCGCGCATGCGCTGCATTAACTTCTATATCCTCCGATAATCCTCTGAATTCAACTGACTCCGGTTAACACCTCCCAATCCCCGCTTGGCTGTAAATCCTTGCTGACATTTCCACCCGAGAAAATCTGCACATTAGACCAAGGAATACTTGCTTTACGTTCGCGTAAACGTCAGAGTGGTTTTATTGTCGATTTTATTAAACGTCCCGAGCCTAGCACTAGGCTGAGTGGTCAATTTAGGTTGGAGTCTCCATGAGTACTGAACAGTTAAATCAAGATATCGTTATCGTTGCCGCTAAACGTACCCCTATGGGCGGATTTCAAGGTTGTTTGTCATCCGTTGCATCACCGACCTTAGCCGCGACGGCGATTAAGGGCTTGTTAGCCGATACCCAATTGGCGGGTGAACATGTCGATGAAGTCTTGATGGGCTGTGTATTGCCTGCAGGTTTAGGCCAAGCGCCTGCACGTCAGGCGACTCTAGGTGCCGGATTACCGCTTTCTGTCGGTGCGACCACAGTCAACAAGGTCTGTGGCTCAGGTATGAAGACGGTAATGTTAGCCCACGATTTGATTAAAGCGGGCAGTGCAAAAGTCGTGATTGCAGGCGGCATGGAAAGCATGAGTCAAGCGCCGTATTTACTCGATAAAGCGCGTAGCGGTATGCGTATGGGCCATGGCAAAGTGCTCGACCATATGTTTTTAGACGGTCTTGAGGATGCCTACACAGGCGGTGCCATGGGGACATTCGCCCAGAAAACCGCCGATGAGTACGGCATTACCCGTGAGCAGATGGACGCCTTTGCCCTAAGCTCGCTCGAAAAAGCCAATGCCGCGATTAACTCGGGTGCCTTTAAAGCCGAAATTACCCCAGTCACCGTCAGTGATCGCCGTGGTGATGTGACTATCGATACCGATGAGCAGCCCGGTAATGCTCGTCCTGAAAAAATTCCTACGCTGCGCCCAGCCTTTAGCAAAGACGGCACTATCACGGCGGCCAACTCTAGCTCGATTTCCGATGGCGCTGCGGCCTTAATGTTGACCTCGCGTGGCGAAGCTGAGCGTTTAGGCTTAACTGTATTAGCGACGATTAAAGGCCACACCACCCACGCCCAAGAGCCTTCACTCTTTACCACTGCACCAGTTGGCGCTATGGCGAAATTGCTGGCGAATGTGGGTTGGTCAACGGATGAAGTCGATTTATTCGAAATCAACGAAGCCTTCGCCATGGTGACTATGCTGGCCGTGTCTGAACTCGGTTTAGATATCGCTAAGGTTAACGTTAATGGCGGCGCCTGCGCCTTAGGTCATCCTATTGGCTGCTCGGGTTCACGTCTGCTGGTGACCTTAATCCACGCATTAAAAGCCCGCGGTCTTAAGCGCGGTGTCGCCTCGCTGTGTATCGGCGGCGGCGAAGCGACGGCGATGGCGATTGAGGTTTAATCGCTAAGATTTTAGTTAAATCAACAAGGCTTAAATTAACAAGACGGGCTGGCAAGGGCAATCACATCCCTTGAGGATAATCATAATATCGCACCGCTAGCCTATCACTCTACAAGGAAAAGGATTGCAACATGACCACACAAGTAAAGCATTACATTGACGGCGAGTTTATCCAAGGTACTGGCACATCACAGATTATTGTCACCAATCCCGCGAATAACTCGCCGATTGCCGTGATTAATGCTGCCACTAGCGATGAGGTTCACGCCGCGATTGCCAGCGCCAAAGCGGCCTTTAAAACCTGGAAAGAAGTGCCTGTGTCAGAGCGCGCACGGGTCATGTTGCGTTATCAGCATCTGTTAAAAGAGCACCACGATGAACTGGCGACCATTCTTGCCAAGGAAACCGGTAAAACCTTCGAAGATGCCAAGGGCGATGTATGGCGCGGTATCGAAGTCGCCGAGCACGCCTGTAACGTAGCGTCATTATTGATGGGCGAAACCGTTGAGAACGTCGCGCGTTCAATTGATACTTATAGCTACACCCAGCCGCTCGGTGTGTGCGCGGGTATTACGCCATTTAACTTCCCGGCGATGATCCCGTTATGGATGTTCCCACTGGCGATTGCCTGCGGTAACACCTTCATTTTAAAACCTTCAGAACAAGATCCTATGACGCCGCAGCGCCTTGTTGAGCTGTTTGTTGAGGCGGGCGCACCAAAGGGCGTATTGCAACTAGTGCATGGCGATAAAACCGCCGTAGATATTCTGCTGGCAGACCCTGCGATTAAAGCGATTTCCTTCGTTGGCTCAGTGGCCGTGGGCCAATATATCTATAAAACCGGTACCGATAACTTAAAACGCGTACAAGCCTTTGCGGGCGCGAAAAACCACTGCGTGATTATGCCAGATGCGAATAAACAACAAGTGATCAACAACTTAGTTGGCGCTTCTGTGGGCGCGGCGGGTCAGCGCTGTATGGCGATTTCGGTGGCCGTGTTTGTTGGCGCCGCCAAAGAGTGGATCCCAGAATTAAAAGAAGCCCTAGCCAAAGTTCGCCCAGGTTTATGGGACGATAAAGCCGCGGGTTATGGCCCGGTTATCAGTCCTGCGGCCAAGGCACGGGTGCTGAAACTCATCGCCCAAGGCAAGGCCGAAGGCGCCGAGTGTTTGCTCGATGGCAGCGATTTTACCGTGGAAGGTTATGAGTCCGGCAATTGGATTGGCCCAACCATGTTCGATAAAGTCACTACCGACATGAGCATCTACAAGGAAGAAATCTTTGGCCCAGTACTGTGCTGCATGGAATCTGACTCCTTAGATGCGGCCATCGAACTCGTCAACGCTAGTCCTTATGGCAACGGCACTTCTATCTTTACCGCTAGCGGCGCGGCGGCCCGTAAATATCAACACGAAATTGAAGTCGGCCAAGTGGGGATTAACGTGCCTATTCCCGTGCCATTGCCATTCTTCTCATTTACCGGTTGGAAGGGCAGTTTCTACGGCGATCAACATGCCTACGGTAAGCAAGCGGTACGTTTCTATACCGAGACTAAGACCATCACTTCCCGCTGGTTCGAGTCCGATATCGCCGTGGCTTCTACGCCAAATATGAGCATTAACTTACGCTAAGCTCTGTTAAAGACACGGCGCCATTAAGGCGCCCAATTTATTCAATAAAAAAGTGACCACAGAGTCATAGGAGAGCCCAATGGATTTTAATTTCAACGATGACCAACGCCAATTTGCCGATCTGGCGCGCCAATTTGCCGCGGATGAGTTAGCGCCTTTTGCGGCTAAGTGGGATGAAGAACATCATTTCCCCAAAGACGTGATCCAAAAAGCCGGCGAGCTGGGTTTTTGCTCACTCTATTCGCCAGAATCCGAAGGCGGCATGGGCCTATCGCGCCTCGATGCCTCGATTATTTTTGAAGAACTCGCCAAGGGCTGCACCGCGACCACGGCCATGTTGACCATTCACAATATGGCGACTTGGATGGTGACAACTTGGGGGACGCAAACGCTACGTCAGACTTGGTCCGAGGCGTTAACCACTGGGCAGATGTTAGCATCATACTGCTTAACTGAGCCGGGCGCCGGGTCGGACGCCGCATCACTACAAACCAAAGCGGTACGTGATGGCGATGAATATGTGATTTCAGGCTCGAAAATGTTTATCTCGGGCGCGGGCGCAACTGAGCTTTTAGTAGTGATGTGCCGTACGGGCCAAGCTGGACCTAAGGGCATTTCAGCGATTGCGATCCCGGCCGATGCCGCTGGCGTTATCTATGGTAAGGCCGAAGATAAAATGGGCTGGAATGCCCAGCCGACTCGCCAAATCACCTTTGAAAACGTGCGCGTGCCAGTAGCTAATTTGCTCGGTGAAGAAGGCCAAGGTTTTACTTTTGCAATGAAAGGCTTAGATGGCGGTCGTATCAATATCGCCACCTGTTCAGTGGGGACGGCGCAGGCGGCCCTTGAGCGTGCAACTCAATATATGAATGAGCGGCAGCAATTTGGCAAACCCCTAGCGGCATTCCAGGCGCTACAATTTAAGCTTGCCGATATGGCAACTGAGTTAGTGGCAGCCCGCCAGATGGTGCGCCTCGCGGCCTTTAAACTCGATAGCGGCGATCCAGAAGCCACTGCCTATTGCGCTATGGCGAAACGCTTTGCCACCGATGTGGGTTTTCAAGTCTGTGATGCGGCGCTGCAAATCCATGGTGGATATGGTTATATCAGGGAGTACCCGCTGGAACGTCATTTCCGCGATGTGCGCGTACACCAGATTTTAGAAGGCACCAACGAAATTATGCGCTTAATTATCGCCCGTCGTTTGCTCGATGAAAATGCAGGACAAATCCTGTAAGTCAACGTGCAATATGCGTGACTTACCGGTTGGCGATAACAGAAAAGGAGTCTATAAAGATGGAATATTTAGTTGAACGTATCGAAGGCCACACGGCCATTCTGACGATGAATAATCCGCCAGCAAACACTTGGACCGCCGAGAGTTTGCAGGCACTCAAGACTAAAGTGCTTGAGCTGAATGCCAATAAAGAGATTTATGCCTTAGTGCTCACGGGCCAAGGGCAAAAGTTCTTTTCCGCCGGCGCCGATTTAAAGCTGTTTGCCGATGGCGATAAAGGCAATGCCGCGACTATGGCAAAGCATTTTGGTGAAGCCTTTGAAACCTTAAGCCAATTCCGCGGTGTGTCGATTGCCGCGATTAACGGTTATGCCATGGGCGGCGGTTTAGAAGTGGCGCTCGCCTGTGATATTCGCATTGCCGAAATCCAAGCTGTGATGGCTTTGCCCGAAGCGACCGTGGGTTTATTACCCTGTGCGGGCGGCACTCAAAATCTGACCGCCTTAGTTGGTGAAGGTTGGGCTAAGCGGATGATTTTATGCGGTGAGCGTGTCGATGCCACCCAGGCATTGAATCTACGCTTAGTGGAAGAAGTGGTCGAAACCGGCGAAGCCCTCAATGCGGCCATTGCCCTTGCGGCGAAGGTGGCGAACCAAAGCCCAAGCAGCGTCACCGCCTGTAAAACCCTTATCCAAGCGGGCCGTAGTATGCCGCGTATCCAAGCCTTACCAATAGAGCGTGAATTATTTGTCGGGTTATTCGATACCGAAGATCAGGCCGAAGGTGTGAATGCGTTTTTAGGGAAACGTAAAGCCGAGTGGAGAAACCGCTAATGACCCATGCAGTAGATCAGGCCACGACCACCCAAAATGTGGTGTTTCAGACCTTAGCCACCGCTTCTGGCAAGTTGATTGGAGTGGTGACACTCAATGTCGAAAAAGCCCTCAATGCCTTAGATTTAGACATGGTGCGCGCCATGACCGCGCAGCTCAATCTATGGAAGAAAGACCCCCTTATCGCTTGTATCGTTTTAGATGGCAGCGGAGAAAAGGCCTTTTGTGCGGGTGGTGATGTGCGCGCGTTATATCACGCGTCTGTTGCCGCGAAGGGACAAGTGACTGAGGTCGCTAAAGTGTTCTTCGAAGAAGAATATCGCCTCGATTATCTACTGCATACCTATGGCAAACCTGTGCTGGTGTGGGGCGATGGCATAGTGATGGGCGGCGGACTCGGTTTAATGGCGGGTGCCAGCCACAGAGTGGTGACAGAAACTTCGCGCATTGCCATGCCTGAGGTCACTATTGGCTTGTATCCCGATGTGGGCGGCAGTTATTTCCTCAATCGTATGCCGGGCAAGATGGGGTTGTTTTTAGGACTCACTGCCTATCAACTCAATGCCGCCGATGCCTGCTATGTGGGCCTTGCGGATCACTATCTAAATCGCGATGACAAAGAACTGATGTTCGATGCCATGGCCACCTTAGATTGGAGTGATACACCCGCCTTAAACCATCAACGCTTAGATAGCATGATCAACGAGTTATCTAATCAAGTGGATATCCCTAAGGGCGAAAGTGTATTAGCCGAGAGCCAAGACATTATCGACCGACTGATGGCGGGCAGCCTTGAGGATATCGTCTCGCGTATGTCGACGTTAGTGTCGGAGGATGCTTGGTTAATGAAGGCGCGGGATACCTTCCTCGCGGGCAGCCCGATCAGTTGGCACTTAATACATGTTCAAGCGCAGCTTGGTCATAAACTCAGCCTCGCCCAGTGTTTTCAATGGGAATTAACTGTCAGTGTCAATGTGTGTGCCCACGGTGATTTCTGCGAAGGCGTGCGGGCGCTGCTGATCGATAAAGACAGACAACCCCAGTGGCGTTTTAAGGATGTACAAGCGGTGCCTACGGCTGTGCTTGAGCAAATATTGGCTTCTCCCTGGGGCGAGGCGCATCCCTTAAGCCAGTTGAGCTAAGGTACTTAGATATTTAGGCACTTAGATAGTGAGAAACTTGGACATTTAATTGACTGAGTTTACGGCTGAGTTAACGGACTGAGTTAATTCGACCTAGGCTCAGTTAAGCTCGCTTTACTCTGTGGTAATGACAGCATTACCACTACACCCAAAAAGAGAACAGCACACAGGAGTGATGGCATGAGTACAGTAGCATTTATCGGTTTAGGTAATATGGGCGGCCCAATGGCGGCCAACTTGTTAAAAGCGGGCATGACGGTTCGGGTATTCGACTTAGTGCCCGAGGCGATGCAAAGCCTTGCCGACCAAGGTGCATTAGTGTCTACCACCGCCTGCGGCGCCGCGGCGGGTGCGAATGTGGTGATCACTATGTTGCCTGCGGGCAAGCATGTAAAAAGTTTATATTTAGGCAATGGCACAGACAAAGGCCTGCTCGACGTAGTTGCGGGCGATACCTTGCTGATCGATTGCTCGACAATTGATGCCCAAAGCGCGCAATTAGTGGCGGCCGAAGCGGCTAAAAGTGGCATCGAGTTTATGGATGCCCCTGTTTCTGGCGGCACAGCAGGCGCGGCAGCGGGCACCTTGACCTTTATTTGTGGTGGTTCGGATATTGCATTTGAGCGCGCCCAGATTGTGCTCAAGGCGATGGGCGTTAATATCTTCCACGCCGGCGGCCCAGGGGCGGGACAAGTCGCAAAAATCTGCAATAACATGTTGTTATCTGTGCTGATGGTCGGCACTTCTGAAGCCCTGCAAATGGGGATTGATCACGGTCTCGATCCCAAAGTGTTATCCGACATTATGAAGGTCAGCAGTGGTGGTAACTGGACGTTAGAGAAGTACAATCCCTGTCCAGGCGTGATGGAAACTGTGCCGTCTTCTAAGGGCTATCAGGGCGGCTTTATGGTAGATTTGATGGTTAAAGATCTCGGCCTGTCACAGGAAGCCGCATTATTGAGCAATTCCAGCACGCCAATGGGCGCACTCGCCCGCAGCTTGTATGTCAATCATGCAAGACAAGGTAATGGCCGCCGAGATTTTTCCAGTATTTTTGAACAATTTGCACCACTCAAAAAATAAACATTAAAACAAGGGATAACCAGATGGATTTAAAAGATAAGGTGGTCGTCATTACTGGCGGCGCGGGTGGTTTAGGCTTAGCAATGGCGCAAAATTTTGCCCAGGCGGGGGCTAAGTTGGCGCTTATCGACGTGGATCAAGAAAAGCTTGAACGAGCCTGTGCCGATCTCGGTGCCACCACTGAAGTCCAAGGTTATGCGTTAGATATTACCGATGAAGAAGACGTAGTCGCAGGCTTTGCCTATATTCTGGAAGACTTTGGCCAAGTCAACGTGTTGGTTAATAATGCCGGTATTCTGCGCGATGGCATGTTAGTCAAAGCCAAAGACGGCAAAGTGACTGACCGTATGTCATTCGAGCAATTCCAATCGGTGATCAATGTTAACCTCACTGGGACTTTCCTTTGCGGCCGTGAAGCGGCAGCCGCGATGATCGAATCCGGTCAAGCGGGCGTGATAGTGAACATTTCTAGCCTAGCGAAAGCGGGTAATATGGGGCAGTCAAACTACGCGGCCTCTAAGGCGGGCGTTGCGGCCATGTCTGTTGGCTGGGCCAAGGAGCTGGCGCGTTATAATATTCGCAGCGCAGCGGTCGCTCCCGGCGTGATTGCCACCGAGATGACGGCGGCAATGAAACCCGAAGCGCTAGAGCGGCTAGAGAAGTTGGTTCCCGTGGGGCGTCTAGGTCATGCCGATGAAATCGCTTCCACCGTACGCTTTATTATAGAGAACGACTATGTTAATGGTCGCGTGTTCGAAGTGGATGGTGGCATCCGCCTGTAATGGGGATATCCTATTAGTGTTAAGCAAAACCGAGTCTAGGCTCGGTTTTTTCTTTATTGCTAATATATTGCTGTAATTTGTCTGCCGCTGGTGAAATTTGCTTGCTGGAGTTGACATTTGGTTGTTAACCTTCAACAATCGCCATCCACTTTTTTACATAAGTTTACAAACATGTTTAACGACATGATGATGGAGTTAGTTATCTGAATGTCTTGGCAGGAAAAAGCCCTTTGGCTTGAGAAAATCACCAAACGTATGATGCTAATGGTTGGTACCTTAGGTGTATTAGTGATCTACAGTGGTTTCTTTTTCCTCCTATTTACGGGTCGTTCGCTGGCTGTCATTCCGTGGTTTTTCCTCGTGTCGCCTTGGATTTGCATTTATTTTGGTTTGACACAGGTGCAGCAGCTAAAAGTGTTAAATTGGTTTATCCAAAAATTTAAAAAATAGCCTAATGGCGCATTGAGATACCGTTGCGGTTTGTAACATGAGCAAACTTGGGGAAAAAATGGAATTACGACGCTATTTTCCATATCTGTTAAGCGCGGCTTTATTGCTGCTTAGCGGCTGTGAGCGTACGGATACACAGGGCTTATCCGTCAAGGAAAATGGCGATAGAATTGTTGCTCCCTATGGTAGCTGGCAATCGCCCCTTTCGGCTGCAGAGGTCTTTGAAAGGGTCGATGATATTGCCGAGTTACAGAGTGTGGGTGAGGCTATATATTTTTCCGAGTCCAGCGGTAAAGCACAGGGTAAGGTAGGGATTAAACGCCTCGATAAATTTGCCAATGTCACTGAGGTGGTTCTCCCTGAGTTCAATGCCAAATCCGCAGTATATGAATATGGTGGCGCGGCATTCTTAGGCATAGGTCAGAGCCTGTTCGTGACCAAACTGCAGGATCAGCTGTTTTATCGTTTTGCCCCCAATCAACCCCCGCTCCCCTTAACCCCGAATGGCACACGCCATGCCGATTGCATTTCCTATCCTAAGGGGTCACGCATTATCTGTGTGCGTGAGGATCACCGCCAAGGTGGGGAGCCAAAGGCGAGCCTAGTCACTATCAATCTGAACTTTGCGGGTGAGGGGGATACCTTTGTCTCTGGCCATGATTTTATCAGTTCCCCTCGGATTTCCCCCGATAACACTCGGCTTGCCTGGATCTCCTGGGAACATCCTTATATGCCTTGGGATAACAGTGTGTTGTGGCTTGGGGATTTAGATCGTAAGGGGCAGTTGCATCATATCCGCAGAATAAACACCCCTAAAGATTCCTCCGTAACTCAGCCGCTGTTTAGCCCAGATGGTCAGCTTTATGTGGTATCCGATATCAATAATTGGTGGAATATCTACCGCGTCACGCCTGAGGGCTCGCTCGCACCTGTGCTGGCCAAAAGCGCCGAGTTTGCCGTTCCCGATTGGCGTTTAGGGAATCATAATTACGCCTTTGAAAGCGCCAATACCTTGATTGCCAGTTATGTTGAAGGTAATCAGGCGGCGTTGATCCGTATACATTTAGACTCTGGGTTAACCGAGTCGTTAGCGGTGGATTTTGCTGAAATCGCCCAAGTGGTTAAGGGGGAGGACGGTGTCTATTTTGTGGGTGCTAAAGCCACCCCTGAAAAGGGCATTTACCGTGTCGTTGGCCGTGGTACTGAGCTAGTCTACGCCCCAGCGCTGCCAAAACTGGATCCTAACTATGTGTCGCGGGCGAAAAATATCGCCTTCACGACGGGTAAACATCAGCAGGCCTATGGCTATTTTTATGGGCCAGTGAACCCTAATTATATTGCACCAAACGATACGCGCCCGCCGTTAATTGTGATGTTGCACGGCGGCCCGACGGCAAGGGCGAGCCTCGCCTATCGCAGTGATATTCAATTTTGGACCAGCCGCGGCTTTGCGGTGCTCGATTTAAATTTCCGTGGCAGCAGTGGTTTTGGTCGCGCTTACCGCCAGAGTCTCTATGGCAACTGGGGGCAGAGTGATGTGGAAGATGCGATCAACGCGGCCAAGTATTTAGTGGCTAAAGGTTGGGTAGACGGCAGCAAACTGGCGATCCGTGGGATCAGTGCGGGTGGCTTGACTGTGATGTCATCCTTGGCTTTTTACGATGTCTTCCAAGCTGGGGTGAGCTATGAGGGGATCAGCGATTTTGAACAACTCGCCAAAGGCACCCATAAGTTTGAAACGGGTTATCTAGACCAACTAATTGGTCCCTATGCTGAAAATAAAGCCCGCTACCGTGAGCTATCGCCTTTTTACCATCTAGAGGGACTCAATGAACCTTTACTGATCTTTCAAGGGCTAAGAAATAAGATAGTACCAGCGCAGCAATCCCGGCAAATATATGAGGCGCTTAAGGCAAAGGGTGTACCTACGGCCTATGTAGGCTATGAGGATGAGCCCGATGAGGGCAGAAAACCAGAGCATAAGGCGGCGGGGTTAGAAACTGAGTTGGCTTTCTATGGCAAAGTATTTGAATTTACCCCTGCGGGTAAGCTACCAAAACTTGTGCTGGATAATGCATCTGCACTGCGGCGCAGATAAAGTCCTCTAGGCTAAAGCCGAGATCGCGGCATTGGTGTACAAATTTAAGGGATTCAATATCCTGCTGGCGATAGACGCGATATCCCGCTTCATTTCGACCGCCACAGACTAAACCAATATCGTGATAATAACGGATACTCTTAACGCTTAAGCCCGTCTGTTTCGCCACTTCACCTATCTTCATCTTGACCTCGGTTATTTACACCTATAATGCTAAGGTGAGTCGCCGATAAATTCATCCTTGACTCTCCCATAGTGGGAGACTCTATCTTAATCCTATCGTGTTTAAGTTCAACCAAGGAATATCCCATGTCTCAGATAAGACTCTATGTCGCCAATATGAATTGTGCCGGTTGTGTTGCCAAAATTGAAAAGGCTTTTGCTGCCCAGCAGGGTATCGAAGCTAGGGTCAATCTCGCCGATAAGCAAGTGACAGTGAACGGTGAAATGAGCACAGATACCGCATTGGAGCTGATGGCAAATGCGGGCTATCCGGCACAGGTGATCATCGATGCTAAGGCGGCAGCAGAGGAAAAGCGGCTAGAGGATGCGGCCGAATATCGCCTGCGGATGCGCCAAGCGCTAGCCGCGCTCGTTGTGGGCGTGCCTATGATGCTCTGGGGATTACTGGGTGGTGAGATGATGATCAACAGCCCCAGTATGCAGTTAGGTTGGGGCATTATGGGGTTGGTGACCCTTGTTTTACTGATCGCCACGGGCAAACATTTCTATCAAGGTATGTGGCGCGCGCTTAAGGCTAAAACCACCAATATGGATACCTTGATCGTGCTGGGTACGACTACGGCTTGGGCCTATTCCATGTTGGTGGTTTTGATCCCAACGGCATTTCCTATGGATACCCGCCATGTGTATTTTGAGGCGAGTGTGATGATCTTAGGCTTAATTAACCTAGGCCATGCCCTCGAGCTTAAGGCGCGGGGGAAAACCAGTGAAGCGGTGCAACGTCTGCTCGGCCTGCAATCTTCTACCGCTATTCGCATCGGGGAGAAGGGCGATGAAGAGGTTGAAATTAGCTTGCTAAAACTTGGGGATAAACTGCGTTTACGCCCAGGAGACAGAGTCGCTTTAGATGGTGTGGTGGAGTCGGGCCAATCACTGCTGGATGAAGCCATGCTCACGGGTGAACCTATTCCCGTATCTAAAAATATCGGCGATAGCCTCAGTGCCGGCACAGTCAACGGCAATGGCAGCTTAGTGTATCGAGTGACCGCTGGGCTTAAGGATACGCGGCTTGCCAAAATTATCGCCTTAGTACAGGAGGCGCAAACCTCTAAAATGCCCATTGGCCGGCTGGCGGATAAGATCTCGGCGGTGTTTGTGCCGAGTGTGGTGGTTATTGCGCTACTGGCGGCTTTGATCTGGTTCTTTGTTGGCCCCGCTCCCGCCCTAAGCCATGCGCTCGTGGTGCTGACCAGTGTGCTGATTATTGCTTGCCCCTGCGCCCTAGGGCTAGCAACGCCCATGTCAATTATGGTGGCCGTGGGCCGCGCCGCACAGATGGGCGTACTGGTCAAAAATGGCGAAGCCCTACAGAGTGCCAGCAAAGTCGATTGTGTTGTGCTCGATAAAACCGGCACAGTGACCTTAGGTAAACCCCAAGTGACGGATGTGAATTGGTCATCTGTCATTGCTGAAGAGGAGCAATTATCCCTACTCGGTGCGATTGCGAGCCTAGAGCAGCATTCCGAACATCCACTGGCGAGTGCGATAGTCCACTATGCCAAGCAATCCATAAGCCTATTGCCAGAGACGCAAGTCTTCACTAACCACCAAGGCAAAGGGATTGAGGGGCAAGTAGAAGGCGCGGCGCTGCTGGTGGGCAACCTCGCCCTGATGCAAGCCTTTAATGTGGCCGAACAGCATGGCTCTGGATTAGAGATTGAGGCGAGCTCACACTTTGCCAAACAAGGTAAAACGCCTATATATGTGGCCAAGGCGGGCAAGTTAGTGGCCACTATCGCCCTTGCCGATCCTATTAAACCCGATGCAAAAAGTGCGATCCAGGCTATGCAGCAACAGGGGATCCGTGTGGTGTTATTGACGGGGGATAATCCGTTAACGGCGCAGGCTGTTGCCGATAGCGTCGGTATTAGCGAAGTGATAGCCGGCGTATTACCCGAGCAAAAGCAGCAACATATTAAAGCATTGCAGCAACAGGGGCATATTGTTGCCATGGTGGGGGATGGCATTAACGATGCGCCCGCCTTGATGAGTGCCGATGTGGGTATTGCCATGGGATCGGGCACTGAGGTGGCGATCGAGAGTGCCGATATGACACTGCTCTCCCATCAGCTGATAGTGATTGCTAACTTATTGGCCCTGTCGCGGGCGACCATCACCAATATTAAGCAGAATCTGTTCGGTGCCTTTGTGTATAACAGTTTAGGTATTCCGGTGGCGGCGGGCGTGCTTTATCCCTTAACGGGCATGCTGTTAAGCCCTGTGATTGCCGGAGCGGCCATGGCCTTATCGTCGCTTACCGTGGTAACCAACGCCAATCGTTTAAGGAAACAGCAGCTGTAGCCTCTGCCTTGACGCCGATCCGATTTGGATTTCGCCGCCAGGACAAGGCGTTGCAGGGGAGAAGGATGAGGCCTTTTTAGTTGATAATTTAGCCCAAACTGCTATAGTGCCACGTTTATTTTTACCCCCTCAGGCTAGTGGAAATTGGTTTATGCTTATTTGCACTGCCAATAGTCTGGCCAACATTACTCGATTTGGAAGTTCATTTTGATCACAACAGCGAATATCACCATGCAGTTTGGCTCTAAGCCACTGTTTGAAAACATCTCAGTTAAATTTGGCGGCGGTAACCGTTACGGTCTTATCGGTGCAAATGGCTGCGGTAAATCAACCTTCATGAAGATCCTTTGCGGTGATCTAGAGCCAAGCAGCGGTAACGTATCTTTAGACGTCAACGAGCGTCTGGGTAAACTAAGCCAGAACCAATTCGGTTATGAGGAATACACCCTGATCGACACAGTGATCATGGGTCACCGTGAGCTGTGGAAGGTTAAGCAAGAGCGTGACCGTATTTATTCTCTGCCCGAAATGAGCGAAGAAGACGGCATTGCCGTGGCAAACCTTGAAATGGAATTTGCCGAGATGGACGGTTACACCGCCGAATCTCGTGCCGGTGAACTCCTGCTCGGTGTCGGTATTGGCATTGAGACCCACTTTGGTTTGATGTCTGAAATCGCCCCAGGTTTAAAACTGCGGGTACTGTTAGCCCAGGCATTGTTCTCCGATCCCGATGTACTGCTGCTCGACGAACCAACCAACAACTTGGACATCGACACCATCCGCTGGTTACAGGACGTACTGAACCAACGCGACAGCACCATGATCATTATTTCCCACGACCGTTACTTCCTAAACTCGGTCTGTACCCATATGGCGGACTTAGACTACGGTGAGCTGCGCGTTTACCCTGGTAACTACGACGAATATATGCAAGCGGCCACCCAGGCACGCGAACGTTTAATTGCGGATAATGCCAAGAAAAAGGCGCAAATTTCTGAGCTGCAAACCTTCGTTGCACGTTTCTCCGCCAACGCTTCTAAGGCAAAACAAGCGACTTCACGCGCCCGTCAAATCGACAAAATTAAGCTAGATGAAGTCAAAGCCTCTAGCCGCGTGAACCCCTTTATTCGTTTCGAACAGGAAAAGAAACTGTTCCGTAATGCCTTAGTGGTTGAAAATTTAACCAAAGGTTATGACACTCCGCTATTTAAAGATTTAAATCTGATTGTGGAAGTGGGTGAGCGTATCGCCATCCTCGGTGAGAACGGCGTGGGTAAAACGACCCTGCTGCGTACCTTAATCCATGATATCCCACAGGATGAAGGTCATATTCAATGGTCTGAAAACGCCAACATTGGCTACTACGCCCAGGATCACGAGTCTGATTTCGCGAACGACATGACTTTATTCGAATGGATGAGCCAGTGGCGCAAACCCGAAGATGACGATCAGTCTGTCCGTGGCATTTTAGGCCGGATGTTATTTGGCGCCGACGACATTAAAAAGTCGGTTAAAGTGTTGTCGGGTGGTGAGAAGGGGCGGATGTTATTTGGCAAGCTTATCATGCAAAAAGCCAATATTTTGATGCTCGACGAACCGACTAACCATATGGATATGGAATCTATCGAGTCATTAAACAACGCCTTAGAAAAATACGAAGGCACTTTACTCTTTGTGAGCCATGACCGCGCATTCGTATCGTCACTGGCAAACCGTATCCTTGAAATCACCCCCAAGGGTGTGAATGATTTCAGGGGCACCTACGATGAATTCCTCGCCAGCAAGGGTATCGAAGGCTAATTTTTTGCCTTAAGTGTACTAAAAAAACGCCGCTTATTGAGCGGCGTTTTTGTTTCTGGCGTTTGTCTTTGCGAATAGATAACGGCTATAGCGCCTTATCCGTTGGCTTTTGCTCTACCTAAATCACGCCGACGGTAGCAAAACCTCTGGCTTAGCCAACCCTGAGTTATGCCTGCCAGTATAATAAGTCCCATACCACTGAGCTGCTGCGCCGTTAAGGCCTCATTAAATAGCCACCATGCCAGCGTCACTACTACGACAGGTTCCACATAGGAGAGTGTGCCATAGGTGACCGAGGGCAGTTGGCTTAGGGCTTTTACCGCAAATAAAATCGCTAAAAACCCCGGAAAGAAGCCAATCGCAAGCAGCCAAGCAAATTGATTCAGACTCGGCACTAAGGGCGTGGTTAACACTAAGGGCAGTAAGCAGAGGGCGCCGACACTGAGCTGGACTAAGGTGCTTTGATAGGGCGAAGCGGCACTGGGTTTTCGATTGATTAAGATAAAGCCGCTATAGGTAATTAGCGCGAGCAGCGCATAACAATATCCCACTATTTCAGAGTCATATAGCGATTGGCTCGATGTGACGGGCAGCATTAATATAAAGCCCGCTAAGGCGAGTACCACGCTTGCCATACTGAATCGGTTGAGTCTTTCATTAAACA
The DNA here is from genome assembly GCF_002783505.1 of Shewanella sp. CG12_big_fil_rev_8_21_14_0_65_47_15. Taxonomy (GTDB): domain Bacteria; phylum Pseudomonadota; class Gammaproteobacteria; order Enterobacterales; family Shewanellaceae; genus Shewanella. The sequence goes on along the minus strand of NZ_PFGL01000014.1, from coordinate 37,869 downwards.
CAAAGTGCGCAAATACCGAAGACACCACAGGCGCGAGGTAGATAATCATAATCACGGTCGCCATTTGAGTGTATTGAATGGCCTCGATATAAAAAGCCATAAATCCCGCGAGCATAGCGCCATTAATCAAGGTTCGTTTGCTGGGCCTATGGCGGATCTCCTGCCGCTTGCCGTTAAACACCATGTAAGCGGTTAAAAACAAGGCGCCAAAGAGTAAACGATAAAAGGTAATGTGTTCGGCGGGCAGGGCTGCAAAGCGGGCGAATATGCCAATAGTGCCCATTAAAGTGGCAGCCAATAGGGCAAAGATTAAGGCCAAAGCGGGGGGCGGATTCATGTGTCACCTTATAGCGTGCGATTGCGTACCGTGGAAGGACTCCAAGGGGTAAGGACGCTGAGTTTGCCCTAAAATACGCCGCTAGGCTAGCAAGGTATTAGATTACACTGTGGTGATCGTGCTAAATAACTGATCCTAAGTATGCTACATCGCAGGGTATCGCACGCAGGCACGCCATGAACTCTTCCCTGAGGGCTCCACCGTGCCATCCATGGCGCAGAGGGCCAGCTTAGCGATACCCTGCTCGACCTATAAAGTCACCCACAATTCGAAACGGCTATTTAGGGCCAAAGGCCGCTTATGCCATTAATGGCAGAGTGGCATTTGTTATCGACGATATAAGGGGCGCGCCTCTTCACTCCTGATTTCGCTGATACGAATTTCGGCGATTAATCGACTCGGGGTAGATTGGCTGATAAAGCAATCAAAGGTCAGTTCATTAGCGAGCTGTAAATGAACATGGGAACGGTTCGGGGTGAGGGATTTTAATATATCAAAAGTTAATTCAATATCGGGTTTTTCTTCGGCAATATAGTTTGCTTGATAAATAAAGTGTGGCCAAGTGTGATTGTTTGACTCAATGATATAAGCGCAACGCTCATTGGCGGGAATACTATTGGGGAGTTGTTTGTTAAAGTTATTCGTGTTTAAGGCATTTTTAATAAATTGATATTCGGTATCGTTAAAAACAATCAGCATCACTTCTTGTCTTACTGAATAAAACGGGTTTGAATCGATATTCATTTGTGGCTGTTTATCTGGATAAGTATAAAGATTATTAGCAGCGATGGATGCTTGAGCATATGGCTGCCGATAATAGTCTAGGATTTGACTATCTATTAAGCAGTTTTCAATTAAACTGATGTTGGTAATCTCCCCCTCGAACAATGCAGTTTCAGCGCATATGCCCTTTAATGTATTTTGAACCGTTAAGGGCATAATTTGCTGCTGAAGTTCGACTTCATCCCCATCGATATAGCATTTTAGCCTATGGTATTGATAGCTGATGGATAATAAATGCCAATAATCATCATTGAGTCCACCTGGAATTGATATCATTTCAATAGACAATAACCGACTATTAACGACCGATTCAATATGGCCAATTGCATTAATTTTTACCATAAAGCCGGTATGATTGAACTCACTCAAATATTGAAAGACCAACCCCCCATGTTGGGTTTTTATCCAAGCTTGAAAGGTGAAAACATCGAGTGTCCCCGTGCCTAAGAGGCGTATATTAGCCGTATTTTCTGGCGTCTCTTGAGCTATATCTTGAGATACACCTTGAGTTAGGCTATTCGAACCAGAATATAAGCTTTTTGAGGTTTTCATGGGCGATATCCTTGGGTTATGTCATGTATAACCCTTTGGCTTTATTTCCGATAAACACCATCACAGGGAGGCATTAATTCTATCGCGACCATCGGCCTTAGCACGGTAAAGGGCCGTATCGGCGGCGCACAGCATGGCGAGTGAGGTGCGGAACTGTCCGTTGATTTCACTGGCAATGCCTTGGCTGGCACTCACAGCGACATAATCGCGCAGCCCTTGCTCTGTGAAGCGCAGGGCATTAATGCCTTGCTGGATTTTTTGCGCAATAGTGAGTGCCATTTTGGCATTGTGATTAGGCAGGATTAGCGCAAATTCTTCGCCGCCGTAGCGGGCGGCAAGACCAATGTCGATAGGCACAATAGTGGCAATCACTTTGGCAATTTTTCTAAGGCATTCATCACCTTGGATATGACCAAACTGATCGTTGAACACTTTAAAATAATCCACATCGATAATGACTACGCTGATGGGGCGCTGTTTGGCGGTGCATTCTTCCCAGTGCTGTTGCAGCATTTCATCGAAATAGCGACGGTTGGCCAGTTGGGTGAGGGAGTCGGTGGCGGCTAACTTGCGCAGCTTTTGGTTTTCCGCCTTATGCTGAGTTAAATCGTGCATCACCATGACGAACATAGGTTCATGGCTGGGAATATAAGAGATGGATAACTCAATATCTTTGGCCTTGCCAGAGGCGCAGATCAGAGTGGTTTCCTGCGCGGGGTGCTGCACGGGGTGACCACAGTTGGTGCCTAGTTGCACATCGTGGCTCAGGAGATTGTCATAGCGCGCTTGATGATGTTCGGTCAAAAAATTGCGCCAGTCTTGACCCTTTAAACTCGCCTGCGGGCAATCGAGCAGCTCGGCACTGCGCCGATTGCACGAACGGATAAACCCATTGGCATTCACTAAGATCACAGCCTCGGTTAAATGTTGAATAAAGATCTCAATGGTCTCGAGGGAAGAATGCTCGAAAAAGTTCAGCGGTAGCTCGGCACTCTTTGCAGGTTGAGTTGCGGGCAATGCAGCATCATCGACAATGGATAAGGCGGGTTGTTGGCGAGCCAGTTTCGGTGAGTTTGTCATTGTTATCTTTCTCCGTGAACTTTAATCATCTGCGCTAGGCGCTTTTCTGAGGATGACTTTATTCTGGCGGAAGAAAAGATACCTTCTGCTTACCTTCTGGTTTAACCTATTGTTTATAAATGAATAAAAATTAGCTTTCGAATGATTTAGGGTAATCTTCACGTCGATTCGGCGCGATTTGTGTCGTGTAAAGGTGAAATAATGCGCAAATTTGCAAAGAAGAATTGGCTAAAAGGGGGGGGGTAATTGGCTAGCTAAGGCGTTTGGCAGCGGCAAGCAGAGGGGGTCAGGAAGGAAAAAAGGGGGACTGCTCAGCAGTCCCTTTATCAAAAATTAGTTTTGTGGGCGATTAGTAATTTCAGGATCAGGACTTACCAACAGCAAATCATTTTCCTCTGTGGCAAAAATAAATTGATACTTGCTGACACCGCTATTTTGAATATTGTTTTGCAATTGGATGCTTTGGCCATCGGCACTGACGCTGACCGTCTCAATATGTCCATCAAAGGGATTGGTAAAGCCAGCGCCAGTTAAGCGCAGTCCCTTAGGTGATGTTGGCTGTGGGACTAACTGGTAAGTGATGGTGGCATTTTCAGTGAGTTCCACATTGCCATCACATTCAATTCCCGCTTGGGCATAGTGGAACTGCGCCTGCTTTTGACTATCGAGGGTGACCATTAACTCAATCGGGGCGTTGGTGGCACACACTGGCAGGGCTGTATTGTTTAACAGTAATGTATCAGACGCAGTCACTATGGCGGCGCCTTGATATTGGGCGATGTGTGTTTGCTGACCAAACAAGGCCAAAATGTGATAGACCTCGGTGGCGGTCAAGGGGGCAGAGAGTAACTGTTTATCAAAACTGATATTTTGGCCCTGTGCAAGCCCAGTGATGCTGTCGAGGAACAGCGGTAAGTTACCGGCTAAGGCGTCCAGTGGTGACGGTGCATTGAGAAGTTGCTGTAAATCGGCAGGGGTTTTCACTGGCGCAAGGGCTTGGTCGATTTCAACTTGAGTCGCGGCCTGAGCGGTTAAGGATGCGGTGATGAGTGCTAGTGTTATCAGCGTTTTTTTCATTATAATTCCATTTAAATTCAATTAGTTTTATGTATTTAAGTATGATTGTTGGGGCTAGTAAAAAAGAGACAGGGTTGGCTGTCCCAAATCAACTTTAGTCTTGACCACGATTGATAATCTGAGGATCTGGACTTAACACCAGTAAGGTATTCGTGGTATTGCTCAACACAAATTGGAACTTAGTGGTGCCTGGTGTTCTATCGAGATCCACGACTTGCACTAACATACCATCGCTGCTAATGGTCACTGCATCGACAATTTCATCAAACGGGGTCACAAAACCCACACCGACAAATTTTAAACCTTTACCAGTCTGATCATTAAGCAGGTAAGTAACTGTACCCGCTTGAGTAACAGTCACATCACCTGGGCACTGTTGACCGTCTGCATCGGTATAGATAAATACAGGTTCACCATTTTCTAAGGTGACATTCACTTTTACAAATTGAGCTAAACCTTGTGGTGCTAACATATTAACTTCCTTTTCTTGGGTTAAAATTTAATATTATCTATGTGTGATTTTAACAGTAAGTTCTCTAGTGACTTATCTTTTGTAAATTCTCCTAAACAATCAAGAGATTTAACATAAGGCACTGTGAATTTAGGTGATTTTTCCTTTTTTACTATGGGAAATAGTAAATTTTTTGAGATGTTGCAGAGATCATGCAAGGTATTATTGTCTTTAGCTATCTTAGCTTCAAGAAGAATGCTTTTAGATAAGCTAGAAATATAGTGAAGGTTTTGAGTAAATTTTTTTGATAGTTTAAGATACTCTTCTCTTGCTTGTAAGGCATAGGCTAAGCTTTCCTTCATTTTACCGTGGCGTTGCAGGTATTGAGCGGATGCAAGAAAATAATTTGCATAAACTTCATCTCTTTTTTGTGAAGACGCTAAGTCAATATCTGAATCAAGGATGTTTTTTAAATTATTGAGGTCATCATTTTCAGTGTCTGAAAATGATAAAATCATGAATTTGAAATAATATTTTTGCTTTTTCCAAATATCATTTTGTGGGTCTAACATAAGTGCATTAGATATTGCTTCAAAGCCGAGTTTAGCCTGTTGAAGGGCCTGTTCAGGTAGGTTTTGATAATCATATAATTCAGCTAAAATTTGATGGCTACCTGATAATCTATCTAATATATATGGCTGTTTGATATTTTTGCTTAATTCTTGTTGGAGCTGAGTGTGGATTTGTATTGCGGAAAGTACATCACCTTGTGAAACCGCAGCACTCGCTAACCAAGATCTTGTATCGGCCACATCTGCAATTAACTGACTATCCTCAGGCGCTTTTGCCAAGGCGAGCAATTTAAGTCTTAGCGACTCCTCAAAATCTTGCTGTGCCTTAGCAAACTCCTGTTGCTTCATCGACACTGAGCCCAAGGTGTTATGGGCATAGGACAGCTCCATCAGCGCATCTTTATCCTCTGGCGCTAGGGCATACATGGTTTGGCTATAGACTAAATACTGTTCGAAGAAGGGGCGCGATGCGGCCCAATCACTCACATCATATTTAAGCTGACCCAACCAAAAGGCATTGGCGCCTAAGGTTTTTAGCAGGGCTAAGTTGTCTGGCTGCAATTCGAGCAGCGGCAGCATTTTTTCTTGCGCTGCGAGTAGAGCGCTGCGGGCTTCATCGATTTTATTGCGTGAATAGGCGACTTCGCCCATGGCCTCTAAGGTCTGCCCATGTTGGAAGCGGGCATCGAAGCTTAAGTACTTTTCATCGTCTTGGCTGGAAAAATCCGTGAAATATTCCAAGGCCTTATTACTGATGCCATCGAGTAAGTCCATCCGGCCGATACCGCGCATCTTATCGGCGAAGTCACCCACCATAAACCCGAGCAGATCTTCGGCGGCGAGGCGTTTTTGCTGGGCCAGCTTTTCGGCTTCGATACTGCGAACGCTCATCATGACTGAGGTTAAGGTGAGGACGCACAGCAGGGCGACTGTGATGCGCCTCGTCCAGCGCAGCATAGTGGCGCGTTTGCTGGAAGCGGCAATAAAGTCGGTTTCCCGCTCGTCTAAGTCAAACAAGGGGTTTTGCCTGAGGCTTTGGGCCTCTTTTAAGGGCTTTCCCTCGGCCAGCAAATAGGCGCTGTGTTTAGCTTCGCTTAGCCAGCGTTGGGATAAATGCTGTAGTCGGCTCTTAATGCTAAGGCTGTCGTTATGTTCGCTGATCCACGCCGTTGCCCTTGGCCAGCGGCGCAGCAGAGCTTCGTGGGCGATGCTAAAACAGGGCTCACCATTTTGCAGATGGGACACAAATAAGCGGCTATCGACCATGGCTTGCACTAGGGCGGTTTCGGCCGAGTTTTGCAACTGTGACCAGCGGGCGGTGCGGCTAGTGATGGATTTTTCATCCTCACGCAGGGTGACTAGCAGGGACAAAATCCGCGGCAGACTGGCTTTTTCGGCCTCGGTTAAATGGGAGATGGCCTGTTCGGCATTTTTACCGATAGCGCCTTCGATACCGCCTAAGGTGCGATACACAGAGACTAATAGTTTGTCATCGTCGCTTCGCTGTAAATACAGCGCCTGCAAGGTGTATTGCAACATAGGCAGCGCATCTGGGTTGCTGGCGGCATCGCTACAGAGCATTTCATCGAGCGGCATGGCGGTGTCGCTATCGATTTCCCAAGTTAAATTGGCGGCAACGGCTGGCAGGCGGATCATCTGCAGCAGCTCGGTGCGTGTCGGCGGCGCTAAGTCAAAGTGTGCGCCGCGAGATTTGCCGGCCATTAAGCTTGGGTAGCCCACAAGTAAAGGATAAAAATCGTTACGACAGGCACTGATGATAATCACGGCCTTAGAGGTGGCGAGTTGTTCCAGCAGTTCAACAAATACTGTGCGCTCGGTGTCGCTAAATAGCGGCGATGATAATAAGACCTCTAATCGGTCGATAAATAAGGCAAAGCGTGGCGTAGCATAAGTCTGATTTTTAAGGCTTTGTTTGCATATGTCGACAATGCTCTGCGGATCTTGCTCAAGCTTGGCGGCAAGCGTATCGGCGCTCATTCCCTCAAATACTGGGGTGTCGTTTAGCTCCCAGTCGAGCATGGCACTGGCCAGTACGGTGAGCAGTTGTCCCTTGCTGACATCGGCAAAATCGAGGCTGCTATAGGCCACAACGCCGACGCCATTAAAGCCATTGGCGGCCATGAGGTTGGGCAATACACCGGCATTAATTAAGGAGGATTTACCGCTACCACTGGGGCCTAAAATTAAGCAGAAGGCGCGGCCAAATTGGATTTGTTGGCTAATGCGATTCAGCAGCGTGCTAATTTGTTCGCTGCGGCCGAAGAACACGTCGGCATAGTTGGCGCTGTAGGCTTGCAGACCCGGAAATGGCGAGCCATCTTGCCAGGTTTGTGGCGTGGCGCTGGCCTCGTGGCCGACGGGAAAACGAACCTCGGCTAAGGTGCGATAGCCGCGTTTGCGTATGGTTTCTATATAGGTGGGATCGGTGGCGCTATCGCCTAATGCTCTACGTAACTGATTGATAATTTTATGTAGTGGGTTGTCGCCAGTATCAACACCCGGCCAGCAGTGGCTGACTATTTCATCACTGCTGATGACTTCGCCCGCCCGTTGGCAGAGAAATAACAGCACATCCATCGCCTTGGGCTCAAGCTGTTTAACTTGCTTACCCAGAAGCAGGCTGTTGGCGCTGGGATTGACTTGCCATTCACCCAAAAAAAATGTGCTGTCACTCATAGGATTTCCATTGCTTGAGCATCGACTCTAGCGGGGAATAAGGAGCCGCGAGTCGCTGTTATTTTTATTGTTAGCGCGTTTTGTACATTGATTGTCATCATTTCGCATGACGTCAAAACATTGACATTATGCCTAGACCCTTTGTTATTTAAAAGGAATAACCCTAGGTAATCAATGTAAATTTTATATCGGCATTGTGACGCTATTGCATGGCTTGGCACTCTGTTTATCACAGGGTTGTGAGTTTGAGCTGTAGCGCGGCAATCTTTGTTATTAAGTTGAGGCGGCTTGCGGCTGTACTCTTGGCTCGCAACAGTGCTCAAAAAAAAAGAGTGCCCAAGGTGGGCACTCAAAGCGGTTGCGAAGGGAGAAAAGGGAAGGGTTTGGTTCAATTGAGTTAGCGAGTAAGCACCAGTGCGTTGGCCTGAAAACTTAACCGCGCCATTTGCCCTTGATCCTGCAGCTCTAGCTCGTTGAGTTCGAAGGGCGGTTGCAAACCCGATGCTTGGATTAGCTTTGGGTCAAACATCAGCTTGAGTTTGGAGGACTCTGGCGTTAACCAGTTGGCCGCTTGGGTGCGCATAATCGCGACTCTTTGCCCTTCGGCATTGGTGCCTGTGAGCACGCCGCTTAAGCCAAAACGCCCGGTCTCGGCGATGTTTAGCTCAAAATTCACTTGGTTGGGTAACCCCTTATCCCACACGGTCAGCACTTCTGGCTTGATACTGGCCGAATTCACATAGGACTTAAAGACGGACTTCACCGTGCGCTGCACAGGGCGGCCATCGACTTGGGTTTGTACTGTGACTTCAATTTCACTGAAACCCGCATTGCTATTGGCTAGCTGCATGCCTTGGGGGATTTGGGCTTGCCAAGTATCGCCTCGTTTCACCATGGCAATAGTCTGGATTTCGCCATCGGCTTGTTTGAGTTTGGCCTGAGGCGCAAATTGATTATCACTTTGACTTAAGGCGAGTTTGATACCAACGCTTTGCGCATCGGCCGCGACCGCTGTGGGGGCTTTCAGACTCAGTTGATAGGGCGAGCCTTTTTCCTTCACATTCACTAAGTAATTGGCGCTAGGGGTTAAAGGTTGATTGACTTGGAGGCGATATTCTCCGGCCGTGGCCTTTTCAGACATTTGCAGTGCGCTGGAATCATCGACCAGCCCCGCGCTGGCTAAGGCTTCGGCGCTGACCATAGATTTAACCAAAGACTCGCTGGCTTGTGGGCTGCTGGACGCAGCTTTGCCCTGTGGTGCTTGGCCTATCCGCTGAATTTGTACGCGTTCGGGGGCAATGGCCTCGGCGTGCATTAGGGCACCAGAACTTAAATCACTACGGGGCGCAATACGTACTAAACTCGCCGCTTGGCTCATGGTCAGCGTCACGCCCGCATTAAGCTCGGCGCCAGTGACATTAAGCCAATATTCATCACTTTGGCTTGCCTGCTCAAGCACGGGCTGACTGGCTTGGTATTCGCCGTAGAGTGGGCTGATAAAGCTGACGTAATCGGTATTGGTATTGATGGGCGCTAGGCTTGGGGAGACGATTTCAGTGTCGACAAGATCGGTATCGCTTGGCACGGTTAAGGTTAACCCCTTGGCATACATAGGGCTGGCTTCTTTTTGTGGCTCAGGTGTCGACGCTTCATCCTGACAGGCACCGAGCAGGCCACCTAAGATAACGAGGCTGACCGCTTTGCTTAAGGTGCGGAGTGTAAATGTGTGCATGGGAAACTCCTTAAATATGATTGCGGATCAGCGTGTCTAGATTGAAGCACGCACGGCGGCTCTGCTGATGGCTCAACGGCTCTTGGCCGCCGGTCTTTTGTTTATCGGTAAACCAGACAGTGCCTGCCGCCTTTTGCGAGCTGCAATTTAAGAAACCGTCGGAGCAGCTATCGAGCCAGTTTTGGGTGGTTTCGAGTGCCACCTGATACTGATAACCCGCGCAGTAGCTATCGCTATCCCAAATCGCGGAGTCCACATCTGAGCCAACGACAACTTCGAAGGGCTTACCTAAGGATGGGCGACCCGAAGTGCCATAGAGCCAAGTGTTATTGTAGTTGGCCATCCAGCCAACTTGCTGTTGTTTCACCGCATTGCTGCCATAGCCGAGGAGCCAACCTAAGCTGGTTTCGAAGACATTACCTTGGTTAACGGCATCGGCCAGCGGCGTACCAGCACTGGAAGGTGCGAGGGCGATAACCTTTGAGGTCGCGTTGATCACCGCGGGATAACGGCTATCCCAGGTCGGATTAGATAAAATCCAGCGCACGACGTTACCGCCATTGGAGTGGGTCAGCAGGATCAAGTCGTCGATATTTTTGGCTTGGATAAAGCTATTGAGCTGGGTAGCGAGGCATCCTGCGGCAGTTTCTTCCCACATATACTGGTCAAAGTCGCAGTTGATCACTGTGTAGTTGTTGGGCACTGGAATACCTTGGCGCACCGAATTAACAAATTCGGGCGTCCAGTAATCGGCTAAGGCATTGGTCTGATGACCCGTACCGTGGATAAAGGCAATACCAGTTGCGGCTAACGTCGCTGGGCTGACAGCTAACAGACCCAAGAGCATAAGGGCTTTATTGATCTTCATGGGTATATCTCGTGTTGTTGGTCTTATTGAGAGTGGCCGCGCAGTCCGTTGCAACTGTTTAGGACAAATCGGTAGAGCGGAGGATTTGTCTTAAATTAGTGTGAAATCGGCTGACATGGCTCTGTTTATATGCGCTTAAGCGCGGGTTACTCATTTTGGGTAAAACATGAGTTAAGGCCTGAATACGACGGGATAGTTTGAATGCACTCGTTTACTGCTGCATCAAATGCGATAGATGCAAATAGGCAATTATCAACAGGGCTTAACTCAAGTTTATTAACCTAAACGCAACATTTTGTGCTGGCAAGTAAAAAAATCACCATAGAATTGAACAGCATGGCGGCATTTTCAAGCATGCGTTTTAATATCAATTTCGGGGTCGATAAGGTAATGATAAGCAATGACTAATAAATGGTACTGTGTTTTATAGTGTTTGAAATATTGGCCTGATTAGGTAAAAGAATTTTCTGTGACACTGGCTTTGTGTTTGAATTAATAGGTTTATCGTTCTGTATATAAAGGTTTTTTAGATAAGTTCGTTAAACTTCACCACTCGCTTTGGGAGATTGGCATCGGCTTAGTGCATTTAAAGCGTAAACCGATTAGGCTGAGATAGTAGATGTCATGCGACATGGGTAGGCCTAAAAAGACAAGGGAGAATAAGTTTGACGATAGAACATCATGAGCTGGTGAACTGCTTAAGTGGGCTGCAATGCCGCACTAATTTCACCATAAAAAACATTACCGAATACATGCTGCCAGAGACCAAAGAGGCCTTTTATTTACACCTCGACGGTAAATCCCCCAATCTGATTATTCGTCCTGCCTTTGAGGTCTTTTCCGGCGAATTAGCCACGATTGCTGGTGTGCATGCCAAATATGATTATTTCCACAACGCACAGATGACGCGTTTCCCTAAGCGTTTGCATAAGAGCCTGACCGAAACCCACTATGGCCTCGCCTTTAGCTTTGATAATGTTGAAGCCGTGCAGCAATTTATCGCCCGTTTGAGTGCTATTGTAAAAGGAGCATAAGCAAAGGGGCATAGATAGAACGGTTTCATGTCTGAATAACATTCCGTAGCCCTGTTTTTTCTTCGCTGTGAGCCCGGTTTAAATTCCTCAAATTTGATGAAAATGAGGAATTTAACTGCTGCCTTTTTGTGCGGCTTTTCAGTATATTCATCAATAGATGAATTTTGCTGGAGCTTGTCATGTCGCTTACTCCCGGTCGCCCGAAAGGGATTGTCCCATTTGTCGTTCAATCGGCACCACAGTCGCAGATCCCCGGTCGTCCCAAGGGCAACTCTGACGCTCGGCAACGCTTAATTAGCGCAGCCTTGAGCCTCTTTAGTCATCGCAGTTATCCAACCGTTTCTACCCGTGAAATCGCCCGCGAAGCCGAGGTCGATGCTGCGCTGATCCGTTACTATTTTGGCTCAAAAGCGGGCTTGTTCGAACAAATGGTGCGGGAAACCCTTGAGCCCGTTTTAGTACGTTTACGTGAAATATCCACAGCCGAGGCCCCGAATAATGTGGGGGAACTGATGCAGACATATTATCGTGTTATGGCCCCAAACCCCGGATTGCCACGATTGATTATACGGGTGTTACAGGAGGGCGATGGCTCGGAACCCTATCGCATTATTTTGTCCGTGTTTGAGCAAGTGCTATCTCTGTCGCGGCAATGGATCGAATCCACCTTAGTCGATGCGGGGCTTTTGAAGGAGGACATAGATCCTAGTTTAGCGCGCCTAAGTTTTGTGAGCCTTATGGTCTTTCCGTTGATTGCCCCGCCCGTATTGATGCGGCAGTTTGGCTTTTTTAGTACCGATGCCGAGGGATTACAGCGGCTAGCACTACATAATATGCAGGTGTTTACCCAGGGCGTGTTACGTGAACCTAGGAGCCCCCTATGAACTTGGGAAGAGAAATAAGCTTAAATAAAAAAATCATAGGCCCGATTTTCGGCTGTTTACTGCTGCAACTGATGGGATGTGGCGATGACTCGCTAAGGGTATTTGGCACAATCGAGCGGGATAGACTGACGCTCACCGCGCCCGTAGGAGAGTTGATCACTCAAGTGAATGTGGTTGAAGGTCAACAGGTTAAGGAGGGCGAGGTATTACTCAGACTCGATGCGACTTCGGCCAATGCGCGTCTTGCCCAGCGCCAAGCGGAACTTGAACAGGCCAAGGCAAAACTTGCTGAAGCGTTGACCGGCGCCCGTTTAGAGGATATTGAAAAAGCCAAAGCTGCGTTAGATGGCGCCAATGCCAGTGTAAAAGAGGCGTTGCAGAGCTTTGAGCGCACAAAGCGCTTATTCGTCACAAAAGTGCTTAGCCAAGCGGATTTAGATACGGCCCGTGCGGCGCGGGATACCAGTTTAGCCAAACAAGCCGAGGCGCAGCAAAGCCTGCGATTGTTAGAAAATGGCACTCGTAGTGAGCAGCTCGAACAGGCCAAAGCGGCGGTGGCCGCGGCCAGTGCCAGTGTTGCCCTCGAACAAAAAGCCTTAACAGACTTAAGCTTAGTGGCGGCGCGAGATGGGATTGTCGATACTCTGCCCTGGCGGGTGGGCGATCGTATTGCGGCCGGTACTCAGTTGATTGGTTTGCTGGCGAGCGCTAATCCCTATGCGCGGGTGTACCTGCCTGCGACCTGGCTAGACAGAGTGAAGACGGGCGATAGTGTCAACATTCGTGTCGATGGCCGCGAGACGCCGATTGTTGGCACAGTACGTAATATCCGCAGCCAACCCGCCTACACCCCTTTTTATGCGTTAAACGAGCGCGACAGGGCAAGGCTGATGTATCTCACCGATATCGATATTGCGGCAGAGGGGCAGGATTTGCCGACGGGCATGGCAGTCGAGGTGGAACTGCCATGAAAAGCGCCGATTTAGCCATCGAAACCCAGGGCATGACCCGTGCCTTTGGTGGCGTCAATGCGGTGGAAAATCTCGATTTAGCCATCCCCAAGGGGACGATTTATGGCTTTCTCGGCCCCAATGGCAGTGGAAAATCCACTTCAATCCGCATGTTGACTGGGCTACTGAGTCCAACCTCGGGGGATATTCGTGTCTTGGGTGAAACCTTGCCCGGCGCCGAGGAAAAATTGCGTCGCCGCATCGGTTATATGACGCAAAAATTCTCCCTATATGACAATCTTTCGGTGCGGGAAAACCTTGAGTTTGTCGCGCAAATTTATGGCCTTAATCGTCGCCAATCCGCCCAACGCTTAGTGGAGCTATTGGCATTGTATGATTTAGCCAGCCGCGAGAAACAAATGGCAGGCTCCATGAGTGGCGGCCAGCGGCAGCGTTTAGCCCTTGCGGCGGCGACGCTGCATCACCCTGAATTGCTGTTTTTGGATGAGCCCACCTCGGCGGTCGACCCCGAAAATCGCCGCGAGTTTTGGGAGCGCTTATTCGATCTCAGCGCCCAAGGCACGACGATTTTGGTCTCGACCCACTATATGGATGAGGCCGAGCGTTGCCATGGTTTAGCCATCCTAGAGCGGGGGATAAAACGCGCAGATGGTTCGCCCCAGCAATTGATGGCGGCGATGGGCGCTAGGGTGGTTGAAGTCAGTGGTGATGATCTACGCACCTTAAAACAATCACTTATTAGTGAGCCAGCGGTGTTGTCGGCGGCGCAGATCGGCAGTCGTTTGCGGGTGTTAGTGCGCAGCGATATTGAAGAGCCACTCGCTTGGCTTAAACCAAAGGTAGCGAGTCGGACCATGGAAGAAGTACGCGCGAGTCTTGAGGATGTGTTTGTCACTTGCACTGGCGGACGGGCCCGAGTGAATGCTCAAGGGGAGGCTAGCCATGTGGCGTAGAATTTTTGCGATAGTGATCAAAGAGCTTAGGCAACTGTCTCGGGATCGCATGACCTTTGGCATGATAGTGATGATCCCGCTGGTGCAACTGATGCTGTTTGGTTACGCCATCAACACCGATGCCCGCCATCTGCCCGCTGGGCTGGTCAATTTAAGTGATTCCGCCTATAGCCGCGCCTTAATCAAAGCGGTAGAAGCAACCCAAGTGGTCGATTTTAAACGCACTTATTTCAGTGCTCAGGAGGCCGAGGCGGCCATTACCCGCGGTGAAGTGAAGGCCGTGCTGTACCTTGACGCCGATCTCGATGAGCGCTTAGTACGTCACCCCGCCTTTGCGGGACAAGCCTATTTAGCCCAGTCCTATTTATCACAACCCGTAGGCCAATGGCTGGTGGATGGTTCGGATACGGTTGTTGCTTCAACCATTCGCAGCCTAAGACAAATGCCCTTGGATGAAATCGCGGGCAGAGCGCTAAAAACCAGTACGCCGAGTTTTGAAGTGGTGCAATATTTCAACCCAGAGCAGCGCTCCGTGGTCAATATAGTGCCCGGTCTGCTCGGGGTGATTTTGACCATGACCATGGTGATGTTCACCTCCGCCGCCATAGTGCGCGAGCGCGAGCAGGGCAATATGGAGTTTTTGATCACGACGCCAGTGCGGCCATTGGAGTTGATGCTGGGGAAAATCGTGCCCTATGTGTTGGTGGGGTTGGTGCAGGTGACCATTATCTTAACCGCTGGGCACCTGTTGTTTGCTGTGCCTATCCGCGGCGGCTTAGATTCCATCGCCCTGGCGGCCATGCTGTTTATTTGTGCCAGTTTAACCTTAGGCTTAGTGATTTCAACCATAGCCAAAACCCAGTTGCAATCGATGCAGATGACGGTATTTGTACTCTTGCCCTCGATTCTACTGTCTGGCTTTATGTTCCCCTATGAGGCCATGCCCATCGCGGCGCAGTGGATTGCCGAAGTGTTACCCGCAACCCATTTTATGCGGATGTCACGGGCCATAGTGCTGCGGGACGCCGAGGTGATGGACCTGCAGTTTGATGCCCTGTGGCTGATAGCGTTTACCTGTATAGGTTTACTGATCGCCAGTTTGCGCTTCTCTAAGCGCTTAGATTGAGTTTACAGAGTTCTATCAGTTGTTTTTGCTGAGCGGTGGGGGAATGGCCTAGGGGCATGGCTAATCCGACGGTGCGCTTCAGTTCGATATCGTGTAGGGGGCGAAATACGATATCGGCCTGTTCGAGCAATGCCGGTATCGCGGGGATCAGCGCGATACCTAACCCGGCTGCCACTAAACCCACGGCATATTCCACGGTTTGGATCCTCGCCCTGATCTGTAGCTTAATCCCTTCCATATCTAATAATTGTTGCAGACTCGTCAAAGCCTCACAGGGGGCGCGGTGAATAAAGGGCTGCTGATGCAGATCCTCCAAGCGAATCGTGTCCTGCAGACTGAGGCTGAAGGACGGTGGAATGGCGAGCAGGTAAGTGTCATGCCACAGCGGTAAAAAACTTTCCTGGGTGGTTAAGTCGCTGGTGGTGATGATCCGCGCATCGGCATCCTCTGTGGGTTCCACTAAGGTAAGATCCATATCCGGACAGGCATTGGTAAAATCCTTCAGTAACATACTCATACGCTGAACCCCGAGGGAGCGGATCAAGCCTAACTTAAAGGGAACTTGGATTTCAGGCTTACTGAACAGTGAGGCAATGGCCTTGGATTCATTCAGTAGTCGTTTTGCCAGCGGATACAGCCTATGGCCCGCATCGGTGGGGTTCACGCCTTTGCCATGGCGCTGGAATAATTGGGTATTGAGTTCAGATTCTAGGCTTGAAATAGCCGCCGAAATAGACGGCTGGGCGATATAACAGTGTTTTGCCGCGGCGCTAATACTGCCTTTCTCAAACACCACTACGAAATAGCTTAGGGCACGTAAATTCATCTTTACCTTTGCGTAAGATATAGAAAATAACTATGGATGATAGAGAAAAAGAATATTTTTCCTAGAGCAAAATTATGCCTATGCTAGGGAAATTAGCAAGCGGTACCGCCCATGCGCGTACCTTATTACCATCATTTTCTGGAAAGGAATCGACCTATGGCCCGTGTTAATTTTGACTGGCAAGACCCTCTGCAATTTAACTCCCTATTGACCGAAGAAGAGCGGATGATCCGTGACATGGTGCATGAATATGCCCAGGAAAAGTTGATGAGCCGGGTGTTAATGGCCAACCGTAATGAGCATTTTGACCGAGAGATCATGAATGAACTCGGGGAGTTAGGCCTGCTCGGGGCGACGCTGCCCGAAGAGTATGGTTGCGCCAATAGCAACTATGTGAGTTACGGCTTAGTCGCGCGGGAAATTGAGCGGGTCGATAGCGGATATCGCAGCGCCATGAGTGTGCAATCCTCCCTGGTTATGCACCCTATTTATGCCTATGGCAGCGAGGCGCAGCGACGTAAATATTTACCTAAATTGGCTAAGGGTGAATGGGTGGGCTGTTTTGGCTTAACTGAACCCGATGTCGGTTCAGATCCCGGTGGTATGCGAACCCGTGCCGAGCGCATCGATGGCGGCTACCGGATCTCGGGGGCCAAAATGTGGATCACTAACTCGCCTATCGCCGATGTGTTTGTGGTGTGGGCAAAACTCGATGGCGTTATCCGGGGGTTTGTACTTGAAAAGGGCATGAAAGGCCTAAGCGCCCCTAAGATTGAGGGCAAGTTTTCCCTGCGCGCTTCTATCACGGGGGAAATCGTGATGGATAACGTGGAGGTGGGTGAAGAGGCCCTATTGCCCAATGTCGAGGGCTTGAAAGGCCCCTTCGGTTGCTTAAATAAGGCCCGCTACGGCATCGCATGGGGCGCGTTAGGTGCGGCGGAGTTTTGCTGGCATAGGGCGCGTCAATATAGCCTAGATCGCATCCAATTTAATCGTCCACTTGCCGCTAATCAGCTGATCCAAAAGAAATTAGCCGATATGCAGACCGAGATCACCCTAGGGCTATTTACCTGTCTGCAGGCGGGGCGTTTGATGGATGCTGACAGTTTACCCGTGGAGGCGATTTCGCTTATCAAGCGTAACTCCTGCGGTAAGGCATTGGATATCGCCCGCCTTGCCCGTGATATGCACGGCGGCAATGGCATCAGCGATGAGTTCCATGTGATCCGCCATGTGATGAACTTGGAGGCGGTTAATACCTACGAAGGCACCCATGATATTCACGCATTGATTTTAGGACGGGCTCAGACGGGCATCCAAGCGTTTGGCTAGCCGCTAAGGCTTTTGCTATCAGCCTGTATCAGCTCCTTAAAACGGTCAATTGGGTGGTGAATAATGGAAGACAGAGCGATTGCCCTCGACAGACAATTTGTCGAACGAGTGCTAAAGGAAGAATTTCAACCCTTGAGTCAGGGTTGGGATCATAGACAATTGGGCCTGAGCGATGCCGATTTCTTGGGCATGTTTGAATCCCAGCTTAAGAGTCGGTTATTGGATCTCGAGTCACGCCGTATGCGTGGCCGCAACCAAGGTTTTTATACCATAGGTAGCTCGGGCCACGAGGGTAATGCCGCCTATGGGATGGCGCTGCGCCCCACGGATATGGCGTTTCTGCACTATCGCAGCGCGGCATTTATGTTGGAGCGGGGGCGACATGTGCCGGGGGAAACGCAGCTCTGGGATATGTTGTTATCCTTCGCCGCCTCCAGTGAGGACCCGATTTCCGGTGGCCGCCATAAGGTGCTGGGGAGCAAGAGCTTAATGATCCCGCCGCAAACGTCGACCATAGCCTCACATCTGCCTAAGGCCGTTGGCGCCGCCTTGAGTATTCCGCTGACCGAGCGGCTTAATTTGTCGGCTAATTTACCCAAGGATGCCATAGTGCTGTGTAACTTTGGCGATGCGTCGGCTAATCATGCCAGCGCGCAGACGGCCATCAATGCGGCGGGTTGGGCTGCCTATCAACAGGTGCCGCTGCCGCTCATGTTTGTCTGTGAAGACAATGGTATCGGGATCTCAACCCCCACGCCTAAGGGCTGGATAGCGGCGAACTTTAGTCAACGTCCCGGCATTGAATATTTTTATTGTGACGGCCGCGATCTGTTGGATTGTTACCGTGTCAGTCGGCAGGCCGCCGACTATGCGCGCAGTAAACGTAAGCCAGTGTTTTTACATGTACGCACAGTGCGTTTAATGGGCCATGCCGGCAGTGATGCCGAAATCGCCTATATGAAGAAACAGCAAATACTCGACAATGAAGCCCAAGATCCGCTGTTGGTCAGTGCCGAGCAAATTATTCGAGCTGGATTGATGACGCCGGCACAAATTGTCGCGCTATACGCCGAATTAAAGGCGAGAATTACCGCTATAGCTGGTGTCGCTGTGACTCGGCCTAAGTTGACAACCGCCACCGCAGCCATGGCATCCATAGTGCCGCCTAAGCGTGAGTCGGCATGTATGGGAGCAGGAGGCTTGGGAGCCGAAAGTATAGGAACAGCACTTTCCCCCCAAGCACTGGAGTCGCTGTTTATCGCCGATAAATTATCCCTCGGTAAGCCCGTGCATATGGGTAAGCTTATCAACTTAACCCTAACCGAATTGATGGCGCGCCAGTCCAATATCGTTATCTGCGGTGAGGATGTGGGCAAGAAAGGCGGGGTGTACCATGTGACATCGCGCTTAGTGGAACGGTTTGGGCCCAATAGGGTCATTAACACTCTGCTGGATGAAACCTCGATCCTCGGACTCGCTATCGGCATGGCCCACAATGGCATCTTGCCTATCCCCGAGATCCAGTTTTTGGCCTATGTCCATAATGCCGAAGATCAAATTCGCGGCGAGGCGGCAACCCTATCGTTCTTCTCTAATGGCCAATTCACCAATCCTATGGTGATCCGCATTGCGGGCCTAGGCTATCAGAAAGGGTTCGGTGGGCATTTCCACAATGACAACTCCTTTACTGTGTTTAGGGATATTCCTGGGCTGATCTTAGCCTGTCCGTCCAATGGGCAAGATGCCATGGGCATGCTTAGGGAATGCGTGCGCTTAGCCCAGGAAGAGCAGCGGGTGGTGATTTTCCTAGAACCCATCGCACTCTATATGACGCGAGACTTACACCAAGCGGGCGATAATCTGTGGAGCGCCGAATACCAACACCAGCATCAGGCCCCGAGGTTGCCCTTCGGGGAAATTGGTCAATATGGCCAAGGTAAGCGCCTGTGTATTATCAGTTATGGCAATGGTTATTACCTCAGTCGGCAAGCGGAAAAACGCTTAAGCGAGCAGGGTATCGACTGTACTGTGCTCGATTTACGTTATCTGGCACCACTCAATGAACAGGCCATCGCCACTGCGGCGGGCCAATGTGAGCATATCTTGATTGTTGATGAGTGTCGTCGCAGTGGATCTGTGAGTGAGGCCATCTACACGAGTTTACACGAGCACTTAGGTGCCCATTGTCCGCCGATCCTGCGCTTAAACGCCGAAGATTGTTTTATTCCGCTGGCGGATGCCGCGACGCTGCCACTGCCGAGTGTCGAGGGCATAGTGAGCGCCGCATTGGGCTTAGTTAGCACTGCATTGACTTTAGTCAGGCCGCAGGGCGAAACCGCGCGAAAGGGTTCACCGAATGTTGCACCTTCGATGGAGAGTGAGGGGTTAATTGAGAGGGAGGTACGGCCATGAGTGCCACATCGATAGACAGTAACAACGGCGCTAAGCCTAAGCAACGTGTGGTGGTGATTGCGCCGGGTCGCGGCTGTTACAACAAGGAAGAACTCGGTTATCTGGCTCGCTTTCACCCTGATAAAAAAGAATTTATTGCCAATATTGATGCATATCGCAAAGCTCTGGGCCAAGTGAGCATTGCCGCCTTAGATGCCGAAGCCAAGTATTCATTTAAGCTGCATACCCCGGGGGAAAATGCCTCGGCCCTGATCTACGCCTGTGCTATGGCGGACTTTATGGACATAGACACAGATCAGTTTGAGATAGTCGCAGTGACGGGAAATTCCATGGGGTGGTATATCGCCTTGGCATTAGCGGGGGCATTATCACCCGAGGCCGCGATTGGGGTGATCAACACTATGGGATCTATGATGTCCGAGGGCTTGATTGGCGGCCAATTGATCTACCCTGAAATGAATGAACAGTGGCGCCCCGATACGACTAAAACCGCACTGCTCGATAGGGTGATTGCGGATGTTAATCGCCATGAGGGCTGCGAGCTGTTTACTTCTATCTTCCTCGGCGGTTATCGTGTGCTGGCGGGTAATGAGGCTGGACTTAAGCTCGCCGAGGAGCAACTGCCCCAGCTCGATGATCGTTATCCCATGCGCTTATATAATCACGGTGCCTTCCATTCGCCCTTGCTCAATGGCGTCTCGGAAAAAGGTTTGGCCCAGTTGCCCTTGGAGCTGTTTCAAACACCTAAGATCCCGCTGGTGGACGGCCGAGGTCAGATCTGGACTCAATACAGTACAGATACGGCCAAACTGAGGGAGTACACTTTAGGTGAACAAGTGGTTGAGCCCTATGATTTTTCTAAAGCCGTTGCCGTGGTGATGAAAGAATTTGCCCCCGATAGAGTGATTGTGCTCGGGCCGGGAAATACCTTAGGCGGCCCAGTGGCCCAGTCACTGATCGCCATGAATGGCTTTGGCTGGCGGACAAAGGCGGATTTTAGTGCCGCTCAGCTCAGTGAACCTCGGTTAATTGCCATGGGCAATGAGCAGCAAAGGTCATTAGCACTGACAGAGTAAAGTGCAAGCGTTAATGGGATAGGGATACATCTATCCCTATCTTTACCTAAACCGTTTAACTTAAATGATGTTATCTATGGTTTGCACCGCCCCCCTTTGATGTAACGCAAAGTTAAAGGTAAATAGTTTGGGTAAGATGTTGAAATAAATGATGCTTCATCAGCATTTTTCCTATGCTGCCAAGGTCGAATATCCTAGGACATTCAGTATGCCACCAATCATATATAACAGTGCGCTCGACGCGGTCGCGTTAATTCAAAGTGGTGAAAATCTGTGGACCCATTCCATGGGGGCAACGCCGCGGATTTTACTCGATGCGTTGGCCAAGCATGCACTCAGCAAAGAAAATCTCACTTTATTACAGCTACATACCGAAGGCGCCGAATCCTTAAGTCACCCGAGTTTAAAGGGGCATTTACGCCATCGCTGCTTTTTTGGTGGCGTGCCGACGCGGGGCTTATTGCAAAGTGGCGATGCGGATTATGTGCCGATTTTCCTCTCTGAAGTGCCTAAATTGTTTCGCAGCGGCGAGCAAAAAATTGATACTGCGATCATTCAAGTGTCGCCGCCGGATAAGCACGGTATGTGTTCCCTCGGGATTTCGGTCGAAGCCACGCTTGCGGCCTGCCAAGTGGCGGGCAAGATCATCGCTCATATCAATCCACAAATGCCACGCACCCACGGCGATGGTTTTATCCATATCGACCGTTTTGCCGCCGTATATGAAGAAAGTGCCGCTTTACCTATCCATTCCTTCGGCACGGGCGATGCCGTGAGTCTGGCAATTGGCAAAAATGTGGCCCAGTTGGTATGCGATGGCGATTGCCTGCAAATGGGCATAGGTGCGATTCCCGATGCGGTGTTGTCCTGTTTAACCACCCATAGGGATCTTGGGATTCATACTGAGTTATTTTCCGATGGAGTACTGCAACTGGTTGAAAAGGGTGTCGTTAACAACAGCAAGAAGCGTTTTTATCCCGGCAAATTGGTGACAGGTTTTGCCCTTGGCAGTCAGACCTTATACGACTATGTTGATGATAATCCTGGGGTGATTTTTATGGACATTGAGCAGGTGAATGACACATCCATTATTCGCAAAAATCCCAATGTGATGGCGATTAACTCGGCGTTACAGGTCGACCTTTCTGGGCAAGTGTGCGCCGATTCCATCGGCACGAAGATCTATTCCGGTGTCGGTGGTCAGATGGATTTTATTCGCGGCGCTTGTTTATCCGAGGGCGGCCGCTCAGTGATTGCCCTGCCAAGCACCGCCGCGGGTGGCACTATTTCCCGTATCGCCACTGTGTTATCCCCCGGCGCCGGTGTGGTCACCACTCGGGCCCATGTGCATTACATAGTGACCGAATACGGCGCCGCCAATCTACGCGGCCGCAGCCTGCGCGAACGGGCACAAGCGCTGATCGCCATCGCCCACCCCGATTTTAGGGAGCAACTGAGTCGCGATGCGTTTGAAGTATGGGGATTAAGGGTGTAGCTTTAGCGCTATTAAGTCGTTCTTAAAGCCTTGGAGAAGCCAATTCTATGAATCAAGAAGAACCTTCAGTAGCAGGAAAAGCCATCTTAGATGCAGTAGAACAGCAAATAAAAAACAATGATCCACCTAAGGTAAAACAAACGTTAAAACGACTAAAATCTCTGGGCATAAGTCGAAAGGAATCAATCAAATTTATCGCCTGTGCCTTATCTATTGAAATATTTGGGGTACTTAAAAACGAAGAGGAATTTAACCCTCAACGTTACAATGAAAACTTGGATAAATTACCCGAATTGCCTTGGGAAGATGAATAAATAAACACCATATAGCAATCGTAATAGGCTAGTTCGGCACGAAAAATGAGAACTTTGGAAGCTCACTTTTTCGACATTTTTTATGATAGAACTTAACCCAGTTAAGTCATTGGTGTACCTTACAGTTAGCTAAATTGTCGAATATTTTTAGCAATCATTCCTGCAATGATTTTGAGTGGGAATCCTACTTTTGGGTCTCTGAAGTTTGGCTTAAGCACTCACTGGAATGAGTGTGCTTAATTAATGAATATCAAGTTAACTGTTTATTTCCAGTATAAAAAAACCAGCACAAGTGCTGGTTTTTTGCTGTTAGAACATTGTCGTTATGTCTTCAGGTGATTAGTTACCTGAACAGCCATAGGTGGTGAGGTAGGCATTAGCTGCCTGTGCGTTGACAATACCATAACCAAAGTAGTTATCTTTGCCAGCTGTACCTGAATCCATTGCGGTGGCTTTTAACGCCTTACGAATTTGGGTACCTGTACATTGTGAATGGTTAGACCATACCAGTGCTGCCATACCTGATACCGCTGGTGTAGCCATTGAGGTTCCACTCATAAAGCCATAATCAACTGAATCGATAGAGACAGTGGCATTCTGCGCTGCAAGCAGGCTTGCTCTGTCTTCTAATGCTGCACCGACTGCAGGAATAGAGGTCACATTAGTATCACCCAGAGTGCCATATAACATGCCCGCTTCGTTGTTGATCAGGATAGCACCAACGCCACCTGAGTTTTCGCAGTTCAGCACTTTATCGTGGAATGAGATCACCCCGCGGTCGATCACACAGACTTTACCGTTTGCACCAGAGTCAACGGCTTGTGCTGTACCCATAAAATAAGTGTTGCCCGATGCCGAACCTGCATTTTCCATTGCTGATGAGGCGACTGTTGCACCATCGATGCTCACTGTGGATGCTGTTGCCATACCTGCTGGGTAGGTTGAAAGGATATCAACACCACCGGCGGTAACTTCAACACAGATACCATCGTCATTGACGGCCTTTTTACCACGGCCGCTCAGGCAACTTGGAAACTGTGAGAAATCGGCAATATTGTTATTAGCATCGTTGGCGCCAATCATCATGACCGATGGGTAACCCGCGGGATATGAGCGAACAGAGTTGCCATCGTTACCGGCAGCTGCCACCACTAAACCACCCGCAGCGGTAAAGGCATCAAAGGCATTCTTTTCGGTATTGTTAGCTGCGCCGCCACCTAAGCTCATGCTAATAATGTTCGCGCCAGCATTGCTACATTTGTTAGCCGCATAGGCTAAGTCAGATGAATAACCCCAACCAGATTCATTAAACACTTTCACTATGTGCATAGGCACGCCGGGTGCCATACCGACAACACCGATATTGTTATCCGCCGCGCCAATGGTGCCTGCAACGTGAGTGCCATGTGGGCCGCCGTTTTGGAACCAGTTGCCCGTGCCGGAATCGTTATCACCTGTGATGTTGTTCCAGTTGAAATCTGGGTTTGAGTTGTCTAAACCTGAGTCAATAATACAGACCTTGATACCCGCATTTGGATTAAAAGTCACTTGATTTGCATGGGATTGATATACGGCATAGGGCGTGACTTGCTGCAGCATTGGATTGCCAGCATCGTCGTTATATAGCGCCATTGGCGTACGGCGTACGTCTTCTTCAATCAGGGTAATGTGTGGGTTATTGAGTAGTCCTTTAACTTGCGCTAGGTCTTTCCCTGTAAAAGTCGCCGCAATAAACTCATCTCCTTCGAGTTTAATTTCGCCGCCTAATTTTTTAGCGAGTGCCTTAACGACGCCCTGGTGTCCTGCTTCAACCTGAATGATATAACGATGGTCATCCGCTTGTGCTTGGGCGATAACGCCAACAGATAAGGCGATGATGGCACTGGCAATTTTGGTTAATCTCATTGTTCTTGCTCCATTTGTTATCAAAGTTATAAGTCCTAAGTTGCATGGAATATCTAACTGCATCCCTATGCTGCGACTAAAGTCTAGGTACTTAGGAAATTGCAACCTAACATATGAAAATGGTTTTAACAAATAAATAACAGATGTACCAAAATGTAATAACATAAGAATGTAAAAAAATAGTGACAGATTTTATGGGGATGAACTAGAGGGTTCTGTTGCAGCATATTGCAGTAAGTATCTGACAAAAAGCATTTTTAATGCATTAGCTATTGGGGTGATGCTGGGGTTTGGCGGGCTAGCAGGGCTACACAAAAGTGAATTGAATTAAGCATTGGCATGGGGGGCTTACTGTGCGTCACAGGAATAATAGTGTTTCATTTCAACAGTAGTTGAGTGAACTACCCATCAAATTTTGTCTATCCTGCGATTATATTTTCATCGCCAAAATGCAAGGTGAAAGCTATTTCCCCATGCATTCGGCTAACAGCTTGACGAAAAAGTCGCTGCCTTTGCGCTGGCAAAAGGCGATGTTGCGCTCTGGGATAGATTCGGGATCGGTATAGCTGGCTAAGGCCAATTCCATGCTTGCTTCGCGGATAATATGCAGGGTCGGGTAGGGCGCGCGGTTGGTAAAATTGGCCGGGGCATCCTGTGGTTCGCCATCGAAACAGTAATCTGGATGGAAAGTGGCGAGTTGATAAACCCCTTCATACTCGTTTTCGATTAACTCGTCATTGGCCAGATCGACAAGGTCGAGGAAGGCATAAAAGCCCTCAAAACCTCGGGGCAGAATAAACAGCGTAGTTTCGGCTTCGGGGTGCGCATCGAGGTATTGGCATTCTTCAATCAATACCTTAAGCACTTGTTTAACTTTGGTTTGTTCCACTACGAGATAGCGAATACTGCCACGTTCGACTTCGCGTCTGGCGAAGGGGCAAATATTGTATTTCATGATCACTTTTTTGACCCAGTTATCGGTTTGTTGGGTGATCATGTCGATTTCGTGCATGGTGGTCGTTTGCTCGTGCTTAAAAATTAAGGGGCGATCATAGGGATGATAGACGCCACAAGCAAGACTGCCATGGTGATATTAAAGATCTTCTGTTGGCGCTCATTTTTTAAAATTCGTTTAAGGGCCACACCAAAACCCAGCCAAACCACGGCGCAGGGGAAGGCGACACATAAAAACACCATAGCGATAGTGATGATCTGTGGAGTTAAATCTTGCTGCACCGAGGTAAAAGTGGCAATCGCGCCCACGGCCATGATCCAACCCTTAGGATTCACCCATTGAAAGGCTGCCGCTTGCATAAAACTAAAGGGTTTAGCGACGGTTTTACCTTCCATCTTGCTACTGCTGTTGGCAATTAGCCAAGAGAGATACAAAAGGTAACCTATACCAACGACTTTAATGATTTGGTGAATGATAGGATAGGCTTGGAACAGTGCGCTTAGCCCTAAGCCAATGGCGAGGATCATGGTCGGAAAGCCAAGGCTGATGCCCATCAAGTGCGGAATACTGCGTTTCACGCCAAAATTAACGCCTGATGTCATTAACATTATATTGTTTGGTCCAGGAGTGATCCCCGAAGAAAAGGCAAACAGCGCGATGGCGAATATTAACTCCATAGATAGATCTCACACCTTTCATTTTGATTTTATGACATTGTGATTTAAGGGAATTTAGCTGTCTGCAATTTAGCCATCCGCCTATCCTGATCGGATTAGATAATATTGCAGGCGAGGCATTCTAGCGGGTAAAGAGTACCGCGCCTATACGGCATGGCGAGTTTATAAAGTAAAAATAATAACAAAATATGTTTAGCGGTGAGTCTTATCGATGGCATATCGGGATAAACGGATTTAACACTATGATGCATATTGACTTTCGGTCTTGGAAATAACAACTATCCTTAAGTTTTCAAAAATAATAGAGGTAAGGGAGCAAGAGTATGAGTGTACTACCGCAAGTTTGCCGCCAATTCGCATTACTCGTGTGTGGCCTACTGAGTCTGACGGCCTGTGTGAGTATGGATGACAATGTACAACCGCTCAGGACCACCATAGTCATGTCGGGCGATCTTAGTCAGCTACCGCCATCTGCCATGACCTACAGTTGGCATCCACAGTTGCAAAAAATCTTTGTTGATGATCGATTGAACCAACAAGACGTATTGAAGCATATGCAAGATACCCTAAAAAAATCACTGCTGAGTAAGGGTTATCGCTGGGTTGAAGATCCGCAGTTGGCGGATTTTCAGGTGGGATTCGGTGTCGCCATGGGAACCGAAATGACCGATGAGCAAATTTTAGCCGCCGCGGGGCTTGTCGCAGGCCTATCGACCGAAGGCGTAAATACAAAAAAATATGATAAGGGTTCGATTCTGATCAGTTTCTTTAGACCTATAGGCGTTGCCGGGCAACCCTATGAAATGGTGTGGCGGGTATTAGCCCAAGGTTTTGCCAACATTAAGCAGATGGATGAGCTGAAGGAGAGGTTTGATGGATTAGTAGAGGAAATGCTGTTAACCCTGCCTGCGACCCAAGCGGTGCAATAGCACTGTTATCTCGGCACTGTTTATAGAGTGGCAGTTAGTAAGAAGGCGACAGTCGTGAGGCGAGTAAGATACTCGCCTTATGATCTTGCGGGAACACGAGTTTAGGATACCGTAATGATTGACTAGAGTGTTCACTGAACTATCTACAGATTACAGGCATTTTACAGGACTGGGATGTTACGTCCGCTGAGGATTTATAAAGGGAGATTATTATGACGCAAAGTATCTTTGTTAATTTAGCGGTTGAAAGTGTTCAAAAATCACGGGCTTTTTACTCCGGCCTAGGATTTGGTATCAATGAGCAATACAGCAATGAGCAGGCTGCCTGCGTCGTCATTGCGGACAATATTTTTGTGATGCTGCTGGCTAAGCCGTTCTTCTCAGGTTTTACGGATAAGGCAATTGCCGATGCCCATTCGACTACCGAGGTGCTCAACTGCCTTGACTGCGAAAGTCGGCAACGTGTCGACCAACTGGTTAAGCTCGCAGAGCAACATGGCGGTAAAGCCTACCGTGAAGCCAAGGATCAAGGATTTATGTACGGCCATGCCTTTGAAGATCCCGATGGGCATATCTGGGAACTTGTCTACATGCCAGCACAAGGTTAGTGCTAACCCATCCAAGTTACATTGGGGGAGGCGATAACCATATTTCACTATGAGTGTGTTGATATTGTTTCGTGATACCAACACACTAATTTGATTGAAAATTTTACATTTTGTTAGTCGGTTAACGCCACACTCACTTCATAGGCGCTAAATTTACGAATATTAATCACGCCCGTATCGAAGATGAGATATTGGCCTTTAATTCCCTGCAAAATTCCGCTGACCACGGCCTCCTTATCAAAATTATGGGAGGTAATTTTTTTCGGGAAAGTGTCAATCGGATAATGAATGGCTTGGATCTCTGCCTGCAAGCGCTCGATACTGTAATCGCCTTTTTGCATGCCGATTTCGTGCAACTTAGCCTCAATCAGGGGGATCAATTCTGCCGCCTTTTCAGTTAAATCGATATCCTCGGCGTGGCCCTTGAGCATAGCTTGCCAATGGGTTTTATCGTTAATCAGTTTCGCCAGTTCGACTTCCACTAGGCCAGAAATTTGCCGAGTGGCGACCTTAAATATCGGCAGGCCTTGGGTGGCACCTTGGTCTATCCAACGGGTAGGGAGCTGTGTATGGCGGGTGATACCCACTTTGATGCCCGAGGTATTGGATAGATAAACATAATGCGGTACAAAGCAATGACTTTGCGCCCACTCTGGCTCCCGGCAAGTGCCTTGGTCGTAATGGCAGGTTTCGGGCTTCATAATGCACATATCGCAACTGGCGAGTTTTTGCATACAGACAAAACAGTGGCCTTGGGAATAGCTTTTCTTGGTCTTTTTGCCGCAGTTACAGCAGAAGATATTACCCGTGTGAGTCAAAGTTAATCGCTTACCAATCAAGGGATTCAGTTGCAGCAACTCGTCGCCAACTACCAATTGATACTGTACTTGTTGCGCCTCATCTAAGTGTGCGCGCATTTTTTTTAGCGTTCCTAACATAGGGATCCCTAGTTTTTATTATGTCACTGAGTCCTGTTAAGACATCCTCAGCGCATTATGTTTAGTTCGTCATTGCTTGGTGTGCAGTATACAAGATTATCCAATCGAGTTTAGATAGGAATTTTCGATTGATAGCCGTTGTGTATCTTGCGCTCAATAATGGCTATTCAGTCTGCGATTGATGTTAATGATTTGAGTCTTATGATGAAAACCAGTAAGTTAGCCAGCATTACAAATGGAGGTGTACTTATGCGGTTGGTTTTAGTGCTGATGTTTTTCTTTTCAACGGCTGTCTTCGCACAGACGGATAAGATGGTAATTCATTCAGAAATCTTGAATGATGACATCAACTTACAAATCCATTTACCAGATACCTATGCGCATTCCAACGATTTTAAATACCCTATATTGATCGTTTTAGATGGCTCTACCCAATTTGAGCATGTGGCGGCGAATGTCGGTTTTTTAAGTAGCTATGCCATTATTCCTGAAATGATCACCGTTGGTGTGAGTTCGGATCAACGGATGAAGTATTTCACGCCGACTCAAATCAATAAATTCAAAGACAGCTCCGGCGGTGCTGAACAATTCAGACTGTTTTTAGAGCAAGAGCTGCTCAGTACATTAGGCAAAAAATACCGCACCTCGGATTATCAATTACTGACGGGTCACTCCTTAGCTGGATTGTTTAGCAGTTATGTGGCCTTGACGCCAAATAGCCAATTTGATGCGGTAATTTCAATCAGTCCTAGTTTATGGTGGGACAGTGATTGGCTAGTGCTTAAGTCGGCAGAGTTATTACCAGCCAAGCGTGCAAAACCACTGCGCTGGTTTTTGAGTATGGCAAGTGAACCCAATGAAATGGCGAGCGCGTTTGCGGCGCAAATTAAGCAGTTGCAAGACGGCTTAGGCATAAACTCCACGGGTAACGCATCAAAGCAACTGCATTGGTTTTACAAACATTTCCCCGATGAAACCCACGACAGTACGCCGCTTGTAGGCAATATTGAGGCATTAAAGACTCTTTTTGTCGGTTGGAATGCAGTGCCTGAAATTGCCGTTATGCCACTCAAGGATCTAAAACACTTCTATCGACAAAAGAGCGCTGAGTTTGGCTATGAATTTCCACTCTTTGCTCAGCAATATAATGTTTATGGACTCAAAGCCAGTTATGAACAAAAAACGGCTTGGGGCGTTGAAATTCTCGCTGAGGGGACGCGCGTGTTCCCCAATTCAGAAGTGTTATGGGACAGTTTAGCGACCGCCTATGATCTGGATGGGCAGCTTGAGCAGGCGATAAAAGCCTCCGACAAAGCCGTGCTACTGGCAAAACAAACGGATTCAGTGTTTTTAAATGAGATCCTCAGTCAAGCTAAACACTTGCAGTCGCAAGCGAAAAAGTAACCGCCCCCAGAGATGCTTTAACTACAAAGTTGCAACATGTTTGGACAAGTCTCACGCGGCTAGGTAATCTTGTGATCTTTTTGTTCGCTGAGAAATTAACTTGCCTGCCAACCTGTTATTACTGCTTGCCGCCGCCATTTGGGGTTTTGGCTTTGTCGCCCAAACCTTAGGTATGGAACATCTATCACCCTTTGCCTTCAATGGGTTGCGTTTTCTTATTGGCACACTCTCCCTGGTGCCATTAGTCTGGTTTTTACATAGGCAACATAAAATCCATGTGAGCACTGCAAAGGAGTTTGCCATCGGTAGTGGGGTTGTGGGTCTACTGCTATTTGCGGGTGCGTCATTTCAGCAGGTGGGTCTACTGTATACCACGGCGGCAAATGCCGGATTTATCACAGGTTTATATATAGTGTTAGTGCCGATCTTGGGGCTGGCACTTAAACATACCACGGGCGCTAACACTTGGGTGGGTTGTGCCATTGCCGCACTTGGATTGTATTTTTTAAGTGTCAAAGAGGGCATGACCATAGGTTACGGCGATGCGCTGCAGCTAGTGGGCGCACTCTTTTGGGCGCTGCATATTTTAGCCGTAGATCATTTTGCCAAGCGAATTTCCCCTGTATTGCTGGCGATGATGCAATTTTTGGTCTGCGGCGTACTTAGCTTAATGGTGTCGGCGGTGATTGAGGTCACGACCCTCGACGGCGTGCTGGCAGCCTGGGGTTCGCTTGCCTATGCGGGGCTGATTTCGGTGGGCATCGCCTACACACTGCAGGTCTTGGCGCAAAAGCATGCCCATCCCGCCCATGCGGCGATTATTCTTAGCTTAGAAACCGTATTTGCGGCCATAGGTGGCATTCTATTTTTAGGGGAAAGTTTAGGGATCCGCGCCTTGTTCGGCTGTGCCTTGATGCTGCTTGGCATGTTGATATCCCAAGTGCCGCTGCGGTATTTAGTCAAATCTAGGCACGAGAAGCTCAGTTAGTGTATCGCTGAAAACACCGCTGTTTGCTAGCGGCATTTTATCCGTCGTTTTAGCCGCAGCCTTGTACCCGCGTGTTGTACCGGCGCATTGTACCATAGTGAAGTCGGGCTTTAGCGACTGAGTTTATCCAGCACCAAATCGTCACCGAGGGAATAGAGGGATTGCACCAGTTGATCTTCTTGGGCGAGATCAGTCAGTCCAAGACCGATAGTCGCCCTAAAGAGGGCAATCCCAGTGTGACCTGCGGTTTCGAATTGGCTGCTAAATTGCTCAATATTGATCCCCAGCGCCGTGATCCTATTCGAAATATCCAGCACCAGTCCGGGTCTATCGTAGGCCACTAGGCTATAGGTTAAGCGCTTAATGGGTTTTGGGACTATGGCAGTTTTAGAGTAGGTGAGGGTGAGGCCGTCGATGCATTCCAAGGCCTCAATCAACTCATCCATCCGCATTGAGGGGATTTCGAGTAGTAAAATTGCGGCAAAAACCCCGTCGATATGGCGCAATTCGGAGTCAAGCCAGTTGCCACCATGACGACTTACGGCATGGGCAATTTGCTCTACTAATCCTTTTCTATCAGGTGCTTGAAGTGTAATTAAGTATCGTAGCATGGCAAATGATTCCTATATTTTTGTAAAAGGCACCTGTTTTAAAACTGGGTGTAACACAACTGTCATCTTTGCGTCATATAATCCAACGCACTTAGAATGAAGGATGTTGTTATTGCTCAGTTTACGTTCAAACAGTGTAAGCATAGCAGTTTACGGATCCTAGCGAAAAACTCACAGGCTTTAATAATAGAGGTTCTTAATGGAAAGTCAGGTCATTCAACCTGGTTCTGCACCGCACAATATGCTTAAAGGCGGACGTTCGAGTCGCAGGGCATTTAAGGATAAAGCGGCTCAAGTCGGAGTCACTATTGGCGGCACTATGGTGTTTGTTGCCCTATTGCTGATTTTCTTCTATTTGCTGTACGTGATAAAACCCATTTTCGATAGTGCAGATGTCACCCCCGTTAAGAGTGTGGACTATCAGCATGCAGAAGTGGCGACCTTAATGGTGGGCGCCGATGAGCAGAATGAGGTGCTGTACCGTGTGGCCGTCGACGGCCAAGTGGATTTTTACACCGTTGCCGACGGTAGCCTACTTTCTAGCTTTACTCCGTCACTGCCAGCGGGCGTGACCGTCACCAGTGCTAGCGTTGCCGCGCCAAGCGAACAGCGTTTTGCCCTTGGCTTAAGCAATGGTCAAGCCCTAGTGGTCGGTATTGAGTTTGGTTTAACTTACCCTAATAACAAACGCCTGATCACCCCTAAGTTGCGTTATTCGGCGGGGGAAACGCCGATCACTATTGATGAGTCTGGCAGTGGGATCCATAAACTGACCTTTACCTACAGCTCAGACAAAATGAGCTTTGCCTATCAAGATGAGCAGGGTATTTGGCGTTTAAGCCGCCTCGAAGGTCAAGAAAATATGATGACCGAAGAAGTGGAATGGACTGCCACTAACACCATCATTCCCGATGCGCCAAAGAAAGTGGCTCACCAGTTGATGACCCCTGATCAGCGTCAACTGATGCTACAGATGGGCAATAAAGTGTTTATCTATAATATCCGCGAAGCCGAAAGCATTGATTTAATGCAAGTTATTGATGCTGAAAAGGATAAATCTAAGGTCAATAATATTGCCTTGCTTGCGGGTGCAAGTTCCATTCTTGTCAGTTATGACTCTGGCGTGGTGACTCAGTATTTCCAAGTGAATGGTCCAAAAGGGCGTTTATACCAGGAAATTCGTGAATTTAACGATCTCGCCCCTATCGCGTCTATTGCCTCCGAGTTTTACCGTAAGAGTTTTGCCGTAGTCAGTCCCGAGGGCGAATTGTCTCTGCTTTACACTACGAGCCAACGTGAACTGTTTGATGAAAAGTTTGACCTTAAAAATCCTGGTGTGATGGGCTTTAGTCCACGCTCCAATGGCATCGTTGTCGAGGCCGATAACACGCTGAATATTTTCTATGTGGAGAACTCACACCCTGAGGTTTCTTGGAGTGCCCTGTGGAATGAGGTGTGGTACGAGGGATATCCAGAGCCTAAATTTGTGTGGCAATCGACCTCGGGCAGCGATGATTTTGAAGCTAAGCTAAGCCTTATGCCATTGGCCTACGGCACGATGAAGGCGGCGTTTTATGCCATGTTATTTGCCGTGCCCCTGTCCATCGCTGGCGCTATCTATACCGCTTATTTTATGTCGCCTAAGGTGCGCGGCCTTGTCAAACCCACTATCGAGATTATGGAAGCATTACCGACGGTTATCCTTGGCTTCTTAGCGGGTCTGTGGTTAGCGCCCCTGATCGAAGAACATCTCCCCGGCATCTTGATTTTACTTATCCTCTTGCCGACCTCGATTCTCGGCTCGGCCTATGGTTGGAGCAAGTTGCCCGGCAGGTGGAAACAACGTCTGCCCGAGGTTTATCAAGAGCTAATGCTGATCCCCGTGATTTGTTTTGTGGGTTGGTTCTCCTTTGCGATAAGCCCCATGATTGAAGTAGCGCTATTCGATGGCAACACTCGTCAATTTATCACTAACGAATTAGGTATCACCTTCGATCAACGTAACGCGCTGGTGGTGGGGATCGCCATGGGTTTTGCGGTGATCCCAACGATTTTCTCGATTGCCGAAGATGCGATTTTCTCTGTGCCTCGCCACTTATCTAACGGCAGTTTAGCTTTGGGCGCAACGCCTTGGCAGACATTGACGCGGGTGGTATTGCTCACCGCCAGCCCGGGGATTTTCTCGGCTGTGATGATGGGCCTTGGCCGCGCCGTAGGTGAAACCATGATAGTGCTAATGGCAACGGGTAACACCGCCATTATGGAATGGAGCGTGTTTGAAGGTATGCGGACGCTGGCGGCTAACATCGCGGTGGAAATGCCTGAGTCGGCGATTGGTAGCTCGCACTACCGTGTGCTGTTCCTCGCGGCCTTTGTGCTGTTCGTCTTTACCTTCTTCTTTAACACGATTGCCGAAGTGGTAAGACAGCGTCTACGTGATCGCTATAGCTCGCTGTAACGGAGATAAGATAATGACTTTAAATACTATTTCGCCAGTGACCTTGAGAGGTTTGTGCAATGGGTAAGTGGGTTAAATCAGGCTCGCCGTGGATTTGGATGACAGGCGGTGCGGTGAGCATCAGTTTGATTGCAGTATTAGGCTTATTACTGCTGATTGCATGGCGCGGATTAAGCTATTTTTGGCCTGCGGATATTTATCAATGGGAACTTGAGGATAACACCGGCGCACGTTCGACCTTGATTGGTGAAATCTATGATAGGGAAGAAGTCCCCAGCGAGCGTTTGATTGCCGCGGGTCATGTGTTTAAACAAGCGCCTGGCGAGTTTGTGACGCGCTACTTAGTCAAAACCGGTAACCGTGAGTTTGTCGGCTTAGATTTCCGTTGGATTTTAGCAACAGACATTATCAGCCGTAGCGAGCCTGCCGATGTGGCCATGCTCGAGCGGGCCAAAAACGGTAACTTTTACGGTTATCCCGTGGCCGTGATTGAAAATGGCCAGCGCCTAAATTTAGTCAACGATGCCATTGAATCGTCCTTAATGGAGCATATCGACCGTGCTGTTGCTCTGTCTGATAAAGCGTTATTACTGCAAAAACAAGATATTGGCGCGATTAACTACAAGATTGAAAAACTACGTTTAAAAGAGCGTCGTTACGAGTTAGATGGTGAGTTGACCGATAGTCGTAAGCAAGAGTTAGATGCGGCGAAACTCGCGCTCGAACAAGACTATAAAGTACTTGAAAAAGAGCTGTTTGCCCTGCGTGATGAAGCGGCTCGTGACTCTGTTATCGTGCGTGATATGCGTGGTGTTGAGGTTGAACTTAAGCTGGATTCGGTACTCGATGTTACCTACGTCAACCACTTAGGCTTGATGGGTAAAATCGGTCATTGGTTTACTGGGCTTGGCCGTTTCCTTATGGATGACCCACGCGAAGCCAACACCGAGGGCGGCGTATTCCCTGCGATTTTCGGTACCGTGTTTATGGTGCTGTTGATGGCGATTATCGTAACGCCATTTGGGGTGATTGCCGCGATTTACCTGCACGAATATGCCAAGAAAGGCCCAATCACTAAGATGATCCGCATTGCAGTAATCAACTTAGCGGGTGTGCCATCGATTGTGTACGGGGTGTTTGGTTTAGGGTTCTTCGTATACATGATGGGTGGCTCGATTGACCAACTGTTTTACGCCGAAGCCTTACCGTCACCGACTTTTGGTTCGCCAGGGGTGATTTGGTCGGCGTTAACCTTAGCGATTCTGACCTTGCCAGTGGTGATTGTATCGACCGAAGAAGGCTTAAGCCGTATTCCTAGCGCGGTGCGTCAAGGCAGTTTGGCACTGGGCGCAACCAAGGCCGAAACCCTGTGGCGGATTGTGATCCCGATGGCAAGCCCTGCGATCATGACGGGTCTGATTTTAGCCGTGGCCCGCGCTGCGGGTGAGGTGGCACCGTTAATGCTGGTGGGTGTAGTGAAATTAGCACCGACATTGCCACTGGACTTAAACTTCCCGTTCGTGCATTTAGAACGTAAATTCATGCACTTAGGGTTCCATATTTATGATGTGGGCTTCCAGAGTCCTAACGTTGAAGCGGCACGTCCTCTGGTATACGCCACCTCCTTCTTGCTGGTAACAGTGATTGTGGCACTGAACTTAACCGCGATTAGTGTGCGTAACCACTTACGTGAAAAATATCGTTCGCTTGAGCATTAATCAGCGATTATCCTGAAAGTATTAGGACTGAATATGATTTCTATAGATTCGACAGCCATGAAAACCAACAACTTTGACTTAGCAAACTTGAGCCAGAACGATACCGCACTGGAGATCCGCAACTTAGACCTGCGCTATGGCGACAAGCAAGCGCTGTTTAATGTGTCGATGAAGATCCCCAAGAAGCAAGTTACGGCGTTTATCGGCCCCAGCGGTTGTGGTAAATCCACCTTATTGCGCTGTATTAACCGCATGAACGATCTGGTCGACAACTGCCATATCGACGGCGAGATTTTGCTGCACGGTCAAAATATTTATGACAAAAAAATCGACGTTGCCGCCTTGCGCCGCAACGTAGGTATGGTGTTCCAGCGTCCTAACCCATTCCCTAAGTCGATTTACGAAAACGTGGTTTATGGTCTGCGTCTGCAGGGCATTAATAACCGCCGTGAACTCGACGAAGCGGCCGAGCGTTCGCTACGCGGCGCGGCGATTTGGGATGAAGTGAAAGACCGTCTGCACGATAACGCCTTTGGCTTATCCGGTGGTCAACAGCAACGTCTGGTGATTGCCCGTGCGATTGCCATCGAGCCAGAAGTATTACTGCTCGACGAACCGACTTCGGCCCTCGACCCGATTTCAACCTTAACCATCGAAGAGCTGATCACTGAGCTTAAGACTAAGTACACAGTGGTTATCGTTACCCACAACATGCAACAGGCGGCGCGGGTGTCGGATCAAACAGCCTTTATGTATATGGGCGAATTGGTGGAATACGCCGATACCAACACCATTTTCACCACACCGAAAAAACGTAAGACCGAAGACTACATTACCGGCCGTTACGGTTAATCAGTGATCAAATAAACGCCACTGTCTAGGCGAGAGCCTAGACCTTGAAACAGTTGAGTAAAAGGTTGGCCAAATGGAAAATATGAATTTAAGT
The DNA here is from genome assembly GCF_002783505.1 of Shewanella sp. CG12_big_fil_rev_8_21_14_0_65_47_15. GTDB lineage: Bacteria > Pseudomonadota > Gammaproteobacteria > Enterobacterales > Shewanellaceae > Shewanella. The sequence goes on along the minus strand of NZ_PFGL01000014.1, from coordinate 1,160 downwards.
AAGCACATCTCAGGGCAGTTTACCGCTGAGTTGGATGATATCCGCAACCGCGTCCTCGCTATGGGCGGCTTGGTTGAACGTCAGTTAGAGCAAGCTATCGATGCCCTAAGCACCTTAGATGCCGAGCTTGCCCAGCGAGTGATCGATGGCGATCATAAAGTCAACGGTATGGAAGTCTCTATCGACGAAGAATGCACTCGTATTATCGCTAAGCGTCAACCCGCGGCGAGCGACCTACGTCTGATCATCGCCATTTCAAAATCCATTGCCGATCTGGAGCGCATCGGTGATGCCTGTGTGCGTATTGCCAAGGCCGCATTAGATAAGCGTTTGAATAATCAGCAGCCATTATTGGTCAGCATTGAAAATATGGGCCGCCATGCGACCCGTATGTTACATGCGACCCTCGATGCGTTGGCGCGTATGGATGCCGATTCCGCACTGGAACTGCATAAGGAAGATGCCAAGCTGGACCGCGAATACGAAGGCATTATCCGTCAATTGATGACCTATATGATGGAAGATCCGCGCTCAATCCCAGACATATTAGACGTACTGTGGGCGGCGCGTGCGGTTGAACGTGTCGGCGATCGCTGTAAAAATATTTGTGAATACATTATTTACTACGTCAAAGGCAAAGACGTTCGCCATACTTCCTACGAAGATATGGAAAAGGATATGAAGGGCTAACACACGCATTAATCTGCTGTTGTAATGCCTGAATAAAACGCTCCGCAGCCTCTGTGGAGCGTTTTGCTTTTAGGGCTTTTAAATGCGGTTTAATAAATGCCGACTGCTTTATAGACAGATTTGACAGGGATAATAGCAATGATGAGTCAATTCGATTTGGCAAAAACGTATTGGAAAATTCTGCTGGGCTAGTATAACTGAGTGAACTGTAATTTTAGTTGCTAGACGTTGGCTGGTATCCACGCATATAGTCTTGCCATGGCATTTGCTCACCGACGCGCAGCAAGTCCGTCCTTGGATGCTCGACCGCCCCGTCCATGGGGCGGACGGTCGTCTCGCAAACCTCCATGGCTCACCTGTTTAGCATCGGCGTAGTATTTAAGTGTTAAAAAAATATACAGAATGGTTTGGGACAAAAGCGAGCTGAATTTTCGCGGAATTATCTTCATTACGGATAAACAAAAATAATC
>NZ_PFGL01000017.1 GCF_002783505.1 Shewanella sp. CG12_big_fil_rev_8_21_14_0_65_47_15 | reverse complement strand
CTGTGCCGATTGCATTGGCTGCGCCGATTGCATTGGCTGTGCCGATTGCATTGGCTGTGCCGATTGCATTGGCTGCGCTGGTTGAGCTAACAGTGCTGACTGTGTTAGCCGTGTTGGCATCGCGGGCTTGCTAGCCGCACTTGGCACTTGAACATTATTCACTGGCTCGCGCCCCATAATCGCACTCGATCGAGAAGACTGTTCGATTTGCGGCGATTGAGGCGTTGCCAACTTAGACAGCCCTTTAGCCATCCCTGGGATGACCGCAGCTGAAACACTAGCCCTATTTACATTCACAACTGACTGTACTGGCTGCATTAGCTGTTCCGACTGTGCTGGCGGAATTAACTGTGCTGACTGTACTGCCATGACGGGATTGCTGACTCTCGTCTTTGATACTTGGACATTCGTCACAGACCCTTGTCCTCCTGTGACATTCGGTTCTGAATTAAGGTTCTCTGACTTAGGCTTATTCGGGCTCACGGCCATCGACGGAGAGATCTTGGCCATTTTGCTCGCCGAGAAGGCATGTTGGCGAAGTGGTACATGGGCCGCCACTGGCACTATATTCCCCCACCCCAAACCTTCTTCATATTCGGTTTCATTGCTTTCAACTGCCTCTTTTTCACCATCAAATGTCGAGGCATCATGGGAGAAAATCTGCCGTTCTGACAGTCCCAAAAGCTGTTCAAATTCACTTTCAACTGGGCTCAGATAAGGCACTTGAGCCACTAAGACAGGCCTTTCCATCTTTGTCATCTTGTCACTCATCCCTTAACTGGTCTTGGATCTCAGCTAATGCATCTTTTCGTTTTTCTAGCCTGCGTTTTTCAACGATAACCTGAGCAATCTCAATGGCTAATTCATCGGCATTTTGCTGGACAACCGAGACGTCAAAAAACAAAGACTCTATGCCAGACTTAACGCTCTCTCTGCGTAAAAACAGGCGAGAAAGCCCATTCAATTCATCCTTAACGACGAGGCTCTTTAGCCTATCTTGCTCACGGGCGATTAATGCCCATGTCTCGGATATCGAATCCAGTAGCTCTTGATGGCGTACATTTAGCTTGGCTAATTTACGTTGCTGCTTGCCGATCCTGATATTGACAACGTCAATAAGCTGACCAAATTCCATCCATCGCTTGGAGGGTTTCTTCATACTCAACCCCATCGTAACCTTGCTTCAAAAAGTCCATGATGTAGGGGTAACGATCTATCGCTTCGTCGGTGGCCAGATCATTGCCTTTCTCGTACTCCCCGACTCGAATTAATAATTCCACATTAAAATAGCGATAAACCATATCTTTAAACTTTTCAGAAAGGCTCACATATTGCGGATCCTGCACTTTATTTTGCAGACGACTCTTGCTCTTGAGCACATCGATGGCGGGATAGCGACCAGTGGATGCTATAGTGGTCGAATAAACCAAATGGCCATCAATCAAAGATTTAACTTCATGAGCGATCGGATCTTCATCGATTTCTCTTTCAATCAACACGGTAAAAATGCCCGTCACCGAACCATGGATAGAGTTACCACAATTCTCAACCAAGCGTGACAGCGCTAAAGATACACCTATGGGGATCCCACCTTCGATGGGCGTACCATCTAGCATGGCCTGAGCGCGCGCAAAACGGGTCAAAGAGTCAAAATAAAGCACCACTTTCTTGCCTTGCGCCATGTAATAACGAGCAATGGATACCGCCACTAAACCCGATCTCACTTTCTCCAGCGGATTCGCCTCAGAGGTCGACACTATAGTGATCGATTTTTGAATCACTTCGGGGCCAATTTCCCCCTCCAGAAATTCAACCACCTCCCGTGCGCGCTCACCAATCATGGCAAAAATCACCACATCGGCATCCATGTTATTTGCCATGATCGACACTGTGGTGGTCTTGCCCGCGCCTGCCGGGGCAAATAGGCCAAGCCGCTGACCTACACCAATAGTAAACAACCCATCAATAATTTTAATTTTGGTCGGAAATACAGTATCGATTGGTGCACGAATATTAAGTGGGATCGGCTTCTCGATAATAGGTAAGTCATGATATTCACCTTCACAGCCCAGATAATTATCGCCGTATAGTGACTCGCCATAACAATTAATGACCTTACCTATAAGCGCCGTCTCATTAAGTGGAAAACAGAAGCGCCTTGGGGTAATTTCCACTTTACTGCCCCGTTGAATCGCCCCCGGCTGTAATAACTTGATCTCCACTCTTTTACCGGTAATCTTCATCACCTCACCACGAATACACTCATTGGCGACAGTGTTAATAAAACATTCCTGTCCAACAAAGGTATTCATATTGACATGACAAATCACAGTATCTTGATAAGATTCTTTCACCTTAAAAAAATGCTTGAGCATGACTAGATCACCTTAAACGACACCGATACGTAGCGTTTATATTTACGTTTAGTCTCTTTCTTACTCTTAAATAATTCACCCAACAAAGGAATACTCGATAAAATAGGCACACCGCTATCAATACTATCCGTCACTGTATTATCGAATCCCCCCAAAATAACGGTCTGCCCCGGCTCAATATAAACTTCCGATGTTAAAGACTGGGAGTTCACTCTAGGTGCTTGAGTCGTGCCCCCCTCAGAATTACTATCATCATCGAGTGATTCTTCTATATAACTAAATTTCGCCTGCACTTTGCCCGATGGTAATAACCGTCCCGTCACATAGAGGCTATTCTCTGCTTCAATTTTTTGGGTCGAAACCTCTTTATCAGAAATAAGCACTACAGTTGCAGTTTCCTTTTTCCCAAAGTGACCCTGTTGGTTCTCTAATATTAATAGATTGGTTTCGTACACGCCCCTCGCCATGTTGTTGTTATACAAGGCCTGAAAATTTTTGAAAAAATCAACCGTATCCGTAAACGGTGGGACAATAATATCGTACAGGCCACGGCTTCCGTTCAGCCATGAACTGTTGACACCGAGGGCTTCGGTGCGCTCTACCGAGACATCATAAACGCGCAGGAAAAATAATAACTGTTGGCGTTGAACATCGATCAGTGTCGCAATACGTTTCGCTAATTGGATCTCCTCTGGAGTGCCACGCACCAGCAGCGCATTACTGCCTGGCAGCACTTGCACTTTAGAGGTGAACTCATCCTCTTCCAGTTGCTGCTTATCATTTTGGTTAAGCTTGAGCTTATAGGCCCGCTTAACCATTTCTCCATCAGTAATATTTTCAAACTGACCGATTTTTTCAATCGCCGATGAGATTAAAGACTGAGCACCGGGAAAGGTCACAGTGCCATCGTATGAATTAATTTGGCGATCAACGACAGACAAGTAATTAAACTCAATCCGGGCCAACTCCAAATTATTACCACTCTCTAAAAATTGGTTCTTATCTATCATATTCGCGTAAATAACAACATCACTAACAAACTTACGCGTCCCAGATATAAAGATTGAATTGCCATTGCCAACGAGTCCAATTTTCGTCGTATTATTGGCGGTAAATGCACTCTTTAACTCTTCAAGCAGACTGTCCGGTGCTATGTTGCGCGGTTTAAACGCATGGTTGATATACGCTTGTCCAGAATGCACCGTAAGCGTGCCGCCATAAACATACCAATCGAAATCATAGACATCCGATAATTGCGCTAACAGTTCGAGTCCATCACCTGAGAGTGTTTGGGTAATAGGCTGTTTTGCTACTTTTTCTTCAACATCATCGACCAACTTGACCTGCATATCCTTAGCTATAGCAACCAAAGCGCCTTTCAAGTCAATGTCTGACTGCTTAATGAATACCTTGGCCTGACACGTAAAAGCCGTACATAGGCAAAATAACAACAAGAGACTAGGCTTCATCGAGGATCTCCTTCATGCGTTCCTCACTGGCCTTCATTTGCTTAACGCCCTCTCTAATAATGTTTTGCTCTAAAACGATCAGGAGAAATTCATCTTCCGTGATGTAATCCCCTTTACTATCATTAATATGTACTTGACCATCCGTAACCTTTCTCGCCAATCCGACTTCCGCAGCAACGGATTTGAGCGCAGACTCAAACTGGAGGGCTTCTTTTTCTGCCGCAGTGTTAAGTTGCTGACTATTCGGTGTGACATTCATTAAATTAATGTTACTCATATCCCGCCTTTTTCATTATTTGCTTGAACACATAAAACTGATCTTGTAACAGCCACAAATTAAGAATAATGATCACTGTTATAGCCTTAATATCTGCGGTGGTGCTTATAGATAGAGATGCTTTTTTAAAAAAAAGATCGACATAACCACAACAAATGGTGATGCATAACAATAAAATAATATATTTCCCAGTCACCATAGCCATCATAGTTAAGCTATCTGTAATATAAAAATACAAGGTATCAAAACCGACATTAGCCCCTTGTTCAATATTCTCAGAGATCACCGATAACAGAGGCCTAAATACCACACCAGAATCTAGGGCATACATCAAAAACATCAAAGAACTCATCTTAGATAGAGCCTCTGACTCATCGGTAAAACGCCTATCTTGTACCGACTGTTCGTTTAGCAATAAGAGTTGTTGTATCACACTACCCACCATGCCACTGAGCCAGTAAGGTACGGATGCAAACATAGCAAAAATGATGACACTTACTATCCAGAACGGTGTCAGTATTGCACCTAAGTCACTGGCTTCCAGTGCAATGGCGAGCCCGATGGCAATAGCCAGTGCCGATGAATTATCCAGATATAAACGGGTTGGATTATAAATTTTTAAAAATAAAAATAATCCAGCAAATAACAGCCAGTTAGGAAAGAGAAGCGTATCCATATCACGGAAGCGCCCTAAATAAAATCGTCCAACTATCCGAAAAATAAAATACCGCGAGTTTTACTGGAGTCGATATTACCGTCGGCGATAGCATGGTCATACCGACACCACTTAGGATCACCGCGATTAAAAAGTCGATACTCACAAATATCATGTATAGCTTTAAGCCGAATTCGAATCCCTGGTATAGATCTAAAATTAAATTCCCGAGAAAAAATTTCAACGTATTATTACCTGAATCAAAATTCAGTGGAATGTCGATTATCCCAGTTAATTCATTAGTTTTGCGCTCCGCCCTCGCCAAAAGCTCAGGAAAAAACTCAAATGCATTACTAACCAAATAATACATAGTGATATTTTCTGGTTTTTTATCTTCCAGCTCAGGTGACAACTGCAGTACATCGGGTTCTACACCAGCGTTGATCTGCTCAACAAAGTAAGGCTTTACTCTCTCTAACCCTGGCTTTACATCTGGCCAAATACTATTCAGCGCCATTAATGCCGCAAGTAAATTCACTACTATTGTGGGCGGGATTTGTTGTGTACCCACCGCATTCTTAATAATATTAAGCACTATGTTGTACTTAACATAGCCAGAGAAACATATAAAAAATACGGTAGACAACAAGATCAGAGTCAGGAGTAAAATTAAATTTGCCCCCGAAAATGCATTATCCGGATTCAGTAATTGCAACATCGATAACACTCTCTATAGACCGCTAACCCATTAAATCTCATTAAAGATTAAATATTTCTAGCTGCGGCAGAAATAGAATCTTTGATCGATTTCAATGTCGATGTCGATGTTTGTGCTGTAATGCTTTGATCCGCCATTAACTGTTGCAATGACAGTGAATCGGAGGCGCTTAAAATAAGCGTACCGTTTGGATCTTTTGTGAAAGAGCCATCAGCACCGACAGAACCTGTATGGTCAGTAATAAATGTACTGACTTTGTCATCGGCATTATTCACTAAACCACCAAACACACCACTGATATAACCCGTTGATAATTGAGACATCTAAATACGCTCCTAAGTGTTAATTATAAAAATTTTATTGCTGCCCCCCCCCTGTAAACCGCCACGCATCTGGCTAATAGCTTACAAAAACTGGCTACTGTCATTCTGGTTTTAGCCTTCATGGCAATGAAAATTGCTAGTGATTGTTGGCATCTTCTTAGCTTCTAGAAGGAGGAGGCGCAAAATATAAGCACCACCGCACCGAGTAACCAGTGAAAACTTCTGATAAAAACGGAAACACCTGCAAATCAGGCTATTGCTATATAGGTCAAACATAATTTCACCAGTCACTCAACAATTATGACCAGCATGCCCCCATTCTCGCCTGTTATTTTGTGAAAATAAAGTATCACCATGGTAAGCAAAAATTAGTGACAATCACCATTCTCAGTTAGGGTAAATTAATCATGACACCCAATAAGAAACTGGCTTAAATTTCAATGGTAGAGTTTTTCTTAATATGCCATAAAAAATATCATGCCAGCCCCTACATGAAGAGATACTATTATGACATACATGTTAAACACTTCGAGGTCTTTATGCCGGCACAAATTATATCGCTATCTATAACAACACCAGCCCAGCCATTATTGAATAATAATCCAATAACAAGAAATGACTTTTCATCTAATATAAAGTCAATTAGAAATATTTCCACTCCAATTGCAGCACAATATTGTGCTGATGCAACCTCGCAACTGAGTTTTGTCGGTAAGAGTTTACATGATTGGAAAGCAGCTAAGCCTGGGCAATGGTTTATTGGAGTCATTGACACTGCAAAAAAATCAGTTTCACTGGTTCCAGTAAACGTGTTTGATCGCTCTATGGGACATTTAAATGGGCAAACATTGACCAATACATCACAACAAGGAATGAACCGCTATGCTTCTGGGGCCTTAGGTGAACGTGAGGGCAATTCTATAATGCCTGATTTTTTAAGAAATAGACCTGCAGGAATGACACATCATATGGCAGTTGCTCTCGAGGCCGGATTATCCAAAGAAAGCTCCTTAGGTTTTGCGCTCATTAAAATTAATGATGATTTCGCACAGATAAAAACAACATCGACTTCCTTAAACGGTGATAAACCAGACTTTGTAATTAATCATAGCTTCTCGCGAGCAACAGCTTTGAAGGTATCAGGTCTTGTACCTACGGGTGCTCAAATGCCAATTCAATGGCGAGATTCACTAGTCGAGTATTTAAGGCAGGGTGATTTTTGTATCAAAAATATCGCCATTTCTAATGATTAGGTTTTTAGCATCACTGATACCTAAATAACACGAACTCAGTCAGCTATGGGCAAGTAGTGTTCATCTGAACATCAAGCCCAAAGTAGGCCCTCTATGGGCTTACTTTGGGACTGTAGCGCAGCTCAGATTAACACTCAACTTTGAAAACGGGTGTAGACGACCATTATCGGATATGAAGCTGCACCCACATATTGCAAAAAATCTCCTTATCACCACTTATATAGTACTGGATGTAGCGAAGTGTTCAACTTACCAAGATCCCGTCGATCTCTATTTTATCAACTTAGACATAATTTGCTCGAATCGTTTCTGGTTATCGATATCCATAAATTTACGACCAGCATGTGATTCTTCATAGTAGGCATCATATGCATTACTGAGATCTATCGGCCAAAACCTATTTGAATCATAATCATACATAATATTTCCAGAATGAAGGTCCCCATGAATAATACCCACTTCATTTAAATCGGCTATCATTCTTAGAAATAACTCATCTGCATTCGAAGGTAATTCAGATGAAACACAATGAACTAAGGCCTTACCGGGTACCTCTAGCATTCTCAAATAAACTGAGTCATTTTTTTCAACAACCTCAGCACTTCCTTCCCCATACACTTTAAGAAAAAGCTGGCACTCCCTCTGTGCATCGTCTTTCGAAAATCGGGTAAAGCTTTTTAAAACAAAACCCTTGTGGTCAACATCCCTCCTCACATCACCGCATAAACCGCTACCTAGCAATTCACCACTTTCTATCCCTTTGGGAATCGTTAAATGTAACTTCAAATGACGCTTTGCTTTTCCTGGTAATTCAGAGGAATTTTCAGCAACTATCTTTGAAAGATTCTTAACGCATTTGACTTGCAAAGTACTACTCGCTCCTTGCCTTACTGTGTCATCGATTTCTTTCGGTATTGCTCGTGGCCCAGAGTTGGCAGCTATATTAATTAGAGGCATAAGTCCATCCTAATAAATAAATGGGCTCCATACTCTGGAGCCCAAAAGATATGTTTTCACACGGAGGTTTAAGATATGTGTTGAAAAATATAATTCAACGAAGCATTCTGTGTATGTGTAGATCGATAATCTTGCTTGGCGAATATTTACTTAACATATGGATGCCATTTTCATTATACTGTCCCGCTTCATTTAAAATTTTTAATATCCGTGATTGCTTAGCTTGGTTCTCTGTGCTTGAGAGTGTTTGCTTTAGCCGATTAACATCAATCTGCTTTATTTGTTTGACATCCATTTTTTCTAACTTAGATAGTTCACTCGTTGACACATTTAGACTCAATAACTCTCGATTTATAGTTGCATTTACAAACATAATAATTCCTATTTAAAAAACAATATAATATCAACCGACTAATTTAAAGCGATGATTATCAATACGTTAAACTAGTTTAAAATACGAACAAATGAATATCATCTCTGTGACTTTTTGCAAATTCATATCTGCTTACTTATTTGGCTAGAATATTAATCAGTTACTTAGTTAGCCACAGACTGGCTTATGCATCGCTCTAAAAATGTCTGGTATGTTTCAGTATATTCCACTGATTTTGCTATTCTTTCACTCATATTCTGAATGTCGTTAGGTGCATTTTTACTATTTTCAATTCTGGGGGCTAACACTATAGCCAAGCTTTTGGCCGTCATTTTATTTTCATCAGTATATGTAATGACATGCTGACAAAGCTTCACGACTTCGGCTAATTGCTTTGGTAATTCTTCCAATGCAGGGATATACGTAGCATCATTTGCACATTTTTTTACTACATCATCAATAATGTCACTATCTTTGTTCATCATAGACTGTTGTAGCTCTGCCTTGATCCGATGAGCAACAATATGATGCACATTGTTCATACTCTTTAGCTCATCAAAATTCTGTATCATATGGCGACTACTAATTTTATTCGCTTGCTCTGAGCTTGGAGATATTCTGAAAATCCCTTCCTGCTTCAGGGCATCAGGGGTCTTTTCCAATAATGCAGCAAGCTGCATCACAGTTTCAGCATGAGGATTTTTTGCGATAATTGTCTGATATTTATCATCCTTATCCAGGAGTTTGTTCAGCTTAATATTTGCCTCAGCAAATAGTGCTTTATCCTTTGACACCTCGGCAATAACTCCAGCAATCTTTTTATTATTTTTGCCTTGCTTTATTCGTACAATATCTAGGGCAAGCTCATGTTTACCTAGCTTTTCTGCCGCACTAGAATGATGTAATACATGAGCTCTGAAATTATTAACAATATTCATAATCAATCCTTATTTAATAAGTAAATGTTTTATTATTATATCCAGACAACACTCAATCTCACGAGACTATTCCTGAAATATTCAGGAAAACTTTTCAACTAATATAACACTAAGACATACGCATATTTCATGAAATCTATATCTATACTTTCCTTAGTCTTTACACGGATCATGGCTCTTGGTGTTGTGATGAGTTTGTGTTTAGCCACTTCATTTGACACGCAAAGAGCCATTTTCTATCTTTCTTTTACTGCCCTAAAGATCCTGAGCATAGGTTCGCTTTTACCAATGGAGTAATCAGAATAGATAGCCATGCTTTTTTCATGCATTGTCCTTTGGCTAAATATTTATCCATTTATTTTCTCTATAACCTTATCTTTTATAGTCAACAAAACGTTGACCATAGCAATAAGGACCATGTTGTTCCTTAAAATTGCGAACTTCTTTAGAGCGTCCGCTATTACTCCGCGTTAATCCTATTTGTTTCGCATCAATAGGTAGGTAGTCATAGCCCCCGTGAGCATTGGCGATCTTCATAAAGTTATCAGGCTTTATATCAAAAGGCCGAAAACCGGCTTGCTCCATCATGACTAGGACTGAATATGGAATTTTTTCGTCACGTCTTAGGTGTAAAGCCTCTGGGATTTGTTTAAAAGTAAACACTTTCACTTGCGGAGTACCCTTGCACCTATCATCCCGCATAGTAATGATTTCGTTGGAACCGAAACGTGAATATTTACCACCATAAAAATGGGGATCATGATATATATCATTAATCCGTAAATCGGCATTGGTTAACTGTTTCCATGTACTATCTTGTTTGAAGATCTTATACCCTTGGCCAGTTTTTTTATCGATAAAGACTTCTCGATTGGTTCCCGCAAATTTTTTGTATTTCCCAGTTTTAGCCCCTTCGATTAATTGAGATATGTTTTCTGGATGAAGGAGAGGCATATTTTTGGGCTGTCTTCCATCGACTTGACACCGTTCTTTGAGTGGTAATGCTTGAGCATCACTCGGCAGTGGGGCTGGCTGTAGGCGCGGACGAGGTGGTAGCACGCGAGGTTGATATTGCGCTTGTAAGTCTGGCCGTGGCGGCAGTGCTCGGGGTTGAAGGGGCGCTTGCACGCCCGGCCGTGGCGGTTGCGATAATAACTGAGGTTGCGCCTGTAAATCTAGCCGCGGTTGCACTTGTCTACCTAGTCGTGGCGGTTGTGGTAATGGCCGAGGTTGCGCCTGTAAATCTGGCCGCGGTTGCACTTGTCTACCTAGTCGTGGTGGTTGTGGTAATGGCCGAGGTTGCACTTGTAGGCGCGGTTGTAAATGTGGCAAAGGTTGCCGACGCGGTTCAGGCACCTGTACCTGCGGTTGCGCTAGCTTAGTTAACACTTTAGCTATGATGCCTTTTTTAAGCTCATTATGACTGGTTCTTAATGTTTGCTTTAAACGTAAGATGTCCACATTACGAATATTTTTCACATCCAGTTTTTCGAGTTTTTTTAGTTCGCTCGACGATATATTTAACCCTAGCTGTTCTCTCAAGGCAGGATTTATAATAACTGACATATACACCTCTCATTTCACCGATTAAGAGCTGCATCATTATCTCCCATAGAATATATACACAAGCGATTATTATTGAAATATTACGTCACATTATTCATCACACAATAAATGACTTGAGTTAATCTGTAGAGCTATCTATTTTTCAGTTCCCCTCCGCAATCAACACAGATTAAAAAACCACCTTTACAAGTGGTTTGAACGAAAAGATTGCTGAGGTGAGTATTATTCTCAATAAAAGACTATCTCATTCTCTATGGTAAGTCGTTGCCATCAAATCAGTGACTTTCTGATCAGCAGCGGAGATGGCATTCTTTAAACTCTCGAGCATTTCATCATGGTTCATGATTTCTGACTGCGGATTCAATATACCCTTATTAATGAGCATATTGCCTATATAAGCGCCTTGTATAACTTCAGGTAAACTGTGATGCATTGGCTGCTTGACACTATCGCCGACTAAGTGTTCTAAGCACACATCAACAACTTGTTCAAAATTAAATGCTTTATTCGTGGCACGACTATGCTTCGCCGCCTGAATGGTATAGTGCAGGGCATTCCCTGATACACCAGCGGTAAAACCTTCCATATCCTGTCGGCTAAAGTTATCCATATTTAGATTCACAGCTAAATCGAGTATAGCTTGCCCAAGGGAATCAAGATTGTTTTGATACATTTTGTCATTTGGTCTGAAATCAAAATGTAACCCACCGGAAGCAAGCACTTCTTCATTAAAGTAACCCCGAGCATCTCTCCCTGGATCAACGGGTGCGCGCATGATCCCCTGCAATCCACCACCAAAAAGCTGACCTAGCGTCACAGGCTCACCTTTTTCACTCATAAATGCTTTTAATGCGTAAGTTTCATGTAGGTTCACACTTGGTCGTTCTAAAAGACTGCGAGGAAAACCTAACTGCTCCACTAATATCTTATTATTTCTCGCTTCAGTGCCAGTCTTAACTACCGCAGCATCCCCCGGAAACTCCAGTACGAGATTAGCAGGCTTGAGCAGTTTATTGGTATAAAGGTTATTACCCTTAGCATCAGTTAAAGCATCTTGAGAAATCTTTTCAAGTAATTGATTTTCTTCTGCCGTACTAAGTTTTTCATTCTTAGAGAGTTTAGTCTTAATAGCATTTAAATTTTCACTTAACTCATCGGGACTACTATTCATAAAACCATCAAAACAAATGGATAATCGGGAAAAAATTTCTGCTTGATGAACAGGGCTAAACTGATCTGCGGTCACCTTAATCTGTTCATTTTGGTCGCACTGCAGGAAGTTTTTTACAAAAACCTTCTTTCCAGTTAGATCTACATCTTTAACCGCAGTATTAAGAACACGACTCAAGCTGGAAGCTACCGCATCGAGTGCACGCTCAGAGGCTGAACGGTTACCCGTTATCAAATTATTACGAATTAAAGACGAGAACACTTCTCTGCCATTTTTAAGTTTTGGCACATCCTTAAAGTAAGGCTTAGGACTCAACAGTTTTGGATTTGGACTGATGGTGGGTTTCTGCACAGTATGAGCAACACGGTGGATATTTAACTGCTGTTCCTCTCCTATTTTGATCTTAACATCTAGTGGTTCGTTTATGACTATTGGCTTTACAACACTATTTATCGGCATAACTATTCCCTGCATTTTAAGTTAGATTAAAGAATAATAATTATGCACCTATCATCATTAATATCACGAGATTACTCCTGAAATATCCAGTAAAAAACTGTTATTTTAATTTAAACATCGAGTAACCTCGCCATAGTTTTACATTGCCGTACGATGCAAACTTTAACTAACATGATACAAATAGGATAACAGTATTGCTCTATTGCAGGCTTAAAATAAAAAAGCCATGCTTTTTCGTTAAAAACCCATTACTTCAATGCAACATCAATATCCATCACCGTAGTTATAACCTCAAACCTTACCAATAGTACTAACATTTACTAGAATATATTAATCAATTAATCAAAATTGATACATTACCATTTATACGCATCCCTGCGACAGAATATGTTAGTGAAAAATACATTCTTACTGGTATCAACATACTCTACTTATAGGCGTGGACTCATTCACTCAACCCCAAATTGAGTGAATGATCACAACGTACAATTTCCGATGATTTAAACATTTATAAAACTTAGCAGTTAACCGAGTTTGCTGAGCACCATAACTGCAGCGGTTGCCAACATGGCGGCAAGCAGGGCTGAAGCAAAACATATTAAGATAAAAAACATACTTTTTACGGGAAATTCCGCACGCATTTGTGCCGTTACATCCATGGAAGAGGAGGAGATAGCTAAATGATTAAAATAAGTTTTATCACTCTTCACGATATTTTTTACTTCGAGTATGGGGGCCTCTTCGGTCATAAATATGTCCGTAGTGCTTTCGTCCAAAATCAGCATGTAACCCTCTTTGGAAATCGTTTTTATTTCACAGGCCAAGCAATCAAATTGAGCGAGAGATTTTCGCAAATTAGAAATAGCCTTGGTTAACGAGGTTTCACTGACAAACACATTCCCCCACACTTTTTCTTGAATATCTTCTTTACTGAGCACTCGGTTAACATTATCACACAGCAGCTTAAGTATGACGGCTTCACGCCCACCAATACTCACCACATACTCATCTATACTAATTTCCCTTTTAAGGACATCGTAAATAATTTGGTTTCCTAATGCATAGCGTCTTGTCATATATTATCTCCTAAATTCATCATTTCATGATAAAGCTTCATGATTAAAAGCGGCTCAATTCTATTGAGAGCGATTACATTGTGATGTTTTTTTCAGAAAAAAGTAATACATGACCGCAAAAAACATCATACATTAACTTCATTTATGAAAAAAAACAAAAAACAAAAACAACAACAACAACACACTTAACGCAAGGAAATAAAAACGAAACAAAAGATTCAAAATGCATCAAAACACAAAACAGACATCGACTCACAACAATTCATAAAAATTCATAAAAACATCAGATATACTCAATGCATTATATGGCTCATCATTGAGTTCAAGCTAACCCAATTTAAAATACGTCAATAATTTTAAGGTTGAATTAATATTCATCGACAATTATTCACATAAGCGTAACCAATCCATATCCAATCTGACAGTGACCTATTATTAACAGGTCACTGTCAGCCCAGCCTTATCTGCCTTAGTTAATTTAACTCTCTATAATAAACCCAATTTTAATTGCAACTCATTTATTAAAGCGGCCTGTTTTATGACTAAAGCCTCCTGCCCTGAGAAAGTAAAATCGGCAAATCCGTTCTGCATGTGCGTTGCTAGAAATGTCGACACATCTGTTTTAAGACTATCGACACCATGGATACTTGCCATAAATTGCTTTTCCAATTTTGCGAGTGCATCTTTACCATTCTTAGCGACAAAACCCTCCATAAAAGGCATTTCCGTGAGTACGTTGAGCGCCGCCTGACGGTAATTGTTACCCAATAAATGCAGCTTTTCATCACTCGTCACATGTTGATTGGCCAAACGACGAGCACTCTCCAGAATCGCTTCTCCTTTCTTCATCTCTTTAGCGCCTCGGGTATTATCCGAGCCAAACACCCCATTTTTTCCCGCATTAAGGCGGTTCATTGCCACTGCGACAACACCTTTTCGTTCAGCCTGAGATGGCTGATCTGACACAACATCGGCTTGTTTCCATAGGTCGGGAAAGCGTTTTACTTCAGCCCAATAACTAGCAATAGATTCAGCTTGCCCCTTCATCGCCGTCTCTAAGGTAGAGATATCCTTATAGCTGCCATACTGATCGAGTAACATCTTTTCCCAATCAACCTCCATCGCACTCACAATATGATCACTCATTTGTGCACAGAGTTCTGCTCGAACCGCCCCGTCCATACCGGGTGCCGTTTTCAATAATTCATCGGAGTAAAGCGCATCCACCAGCTCTTGTTTCGCTGCAGGGACCTGAGACTCAGCAGTTTTATTCTCAACCGTTGCTTTTTTAAGATTGCTTTTATTGAAACCTGTAATCGCATTTAGTAAAGCATTCTTTCCTGCATCTGACTGTGCGGTCATACCAGCCATCACATTAACAGGCTGATTCTGAACCAGTGACGGCAAAGGAGGAGGTGGAGGTGGGGGGGGTAATGTATCACTTGTCACAGCTAATGTTGCCTGAGGCTGTATCTCTGCCTGCACCGTGACTGGGACTGCGCTTTGGCTGGATAAACCCACTCGAGCGTCTTGGATTTTTTTCAATACCGGGCTGTTTGCGATCTCTTGCAAAAATGGTCTATCGGAATTGATCGTCACAGGTCGTACTTTCTGATCTACCGTTACCGGTCTCAAGTCAACTCCGTTACGAATCGCTTGCAATAATGCCGAATTGGGATCCACGTTTTGCCCCGGTGCTTTAACTGCCATTGCTGCAACTTGAGCTGGTTTGGCTAACTG
The DNA here is from genome assembly GCF_002783505.1 of Shewanella sp. CG12_big_fil_rev_8_21_14_0_65_47_15. Classification (GTDB taxonomy): domain Bacteria; phylum Pseudomonadota; class Gammaproteobacteria; order Enterobacterales; family Shewanellaceae; genus Shewanella. The sequence continues at coordinate 100,902 of NZ_PFGL01000017.1, read as the reverse complement.
AGGTGGCTTATTTGCAACCGACATTTTTTTGTCATTCTTCGAGCGAGGTTTGAGACGGATAGATTTCAACAGAGATAATAAGCGCTTTTTTATACTAGGCCTATGGCTCACCTGCTTAATCTCGAGTTTATCTGCGGCGGCGATACTGACGTCTTCACTCTTGATATCGAACGAGGGTGGATTGATAGTGGGTTTGGAAATTGGCATCCGGTACTCCTATGGTCATATGTTCACTAGTGTCATCACTGTGAATGAGTCATTATTTACTCTTAACAACTATATAAAACAGTGACCGCCACACACACTAGACTTTGTTTGAAATATTCTGATTAAAAGTGGTAACTGTCATAAATGTCACTTATCAAAAATGAGCAGAAATCATTATAAATACGAAGAAATAATGGCCATAGCTGCTGAATATTCATTATTTATCATTAACTATTAGAAACATATTTACGTTAGGTTAATCATATCCATTAATTTAGTGAGATCATCATGCGTATTCATTCCAATTTCCCCAACTATAAAGCCTATAGCCAATTCGCCGCCATACCCAATACGCTCAATGTCCTGAGAATTTACCAGCACCAAGGGAAAGAAACACCTGAGAAAATGATAAGTTCACTCGCGGATGTGCATACAGTGATGAATGCTCCCCAGCTAATGAGGATCAAAGCAGCTAAGCTCATACAACAGAAATATCACTCTTATCAACAACAAAAAGCGGGTGCAGAGATCAACACTGTCGGCATTAAATCACTCACCAATGCTAAGGCGGGCTGTAGTTATTTTTATAATGCTCAAGATGAATTAGTCGCAAGAACACCTGCTAAGTTTCAACCGGCAGGAAAAGGAAATTTCAAACAACTTGTACGCCAAGACAGTCAATTTGTGCAACTACATATTTATAATGACACACTTGATATAGATAAGAGTCAGTACAACCTGTTGATGATGGATCAGCTTAAACACCATCCTTCGATTTGTCCCGCCCTTTATGTTAACGATTCAACCATGATTGCCCATAATGGTGGTATAGAAGTAGCGCAATTAATTGAGCAAGGGGATAAGATCCCCTTAATTCACTTTAAATCTCTCTTAGAGGATTTATCCTCCTTGCATAACGAGAATATCTTTCTACACGATATCAAACCTGCAAATCTAACCTATAAAGGCACCCATGTACGTCATATTGATGTGGAAAATCTGTTCGCAGCGGATTATAACGATGGCGAAGATGGCATTATCTGCACGCCAGAATACACCACAGCCCATTTGACCAATGCGATATTCAACGGGGATCCACTCGCCGACCAAAACCACGATAACTACTCCATTTTACTTAGCATGATTGAAGCCACAAGCGGTGATTTTTTTCAACAATCCACAACAGGAAACCCACAACGCCTTTTTGGTCTGCAGGGTAGCGCTCTCACAAGAGCCCAATACTGGATACAAGAACACATCAAGCCTGAGTATCAAACTCAAGTTGAAGCATTCGTTAAACTTCCTGGTAGCAATGTCGATGCAACACCTTTGATCGACATGATCAACTGGAAATAAGCTAATTCAATTCACTTAAACTAGCCGTGGCGATAAATTCATCCATAACCATTTAGCAAATGAAAATGGTTATGGTCACTATTAGTCTTGGCATCGAAAAACACCATCATAACCCCTAGGATAAAGGGCAACATTACCATACCCGTGATGATAGAAAATCCCTGCCCAAAGGCATTCATGCGGTAGAGTCCATAGCCCAGTCCAAAACTGGAGCTTACCTGTATCGCATTGAGTAGCAGATAAAATCCTGCACACATCATGGCAAGCCCAATAAAAAACTGACCGATACCGCCCTGTGTTCCTCTGTCGCCTTTTTAGCTTTTTCATCCACGGCTAACTGTTTATCCGCCTCGGCCACACAGCGCTGTTTATCTAGCATTGGCCCATAGGGATCGACATCCGTCCTTGCGGAGCAGACTAACTCTGCACAGGCAGATATGAGTAATGATGCGGATAAGACTCACATAATCAATGGCGTTTTCATCTTCAGTGCCTCAACAAATGCAACAAAATAGCTACACTTAGCCAAGCTAGCATTGGCTGGCTTTATCTTAGCCGTATCAATGCAGCACTTAACAATGTTGACAGAGATTTTTTAAAGACAAACACTGGATGATGATTTGCTATCCACACACGACCGATTCTTGAATTGTTAAATTAAGATAAGGACTGCGCTTGAATACTCTACTCCTAGGGAAAGGTGAGCAACAGGTTCACTTAAATCTTAAATATGCCAAACGACAAGCTATTCCAGCGGGCGGCCGAAATCGGGATTGAGGACTATCAAACCGAGGCCAATCCGGTGTTTTTCTGGGATTTAGCGGGAGAGCAAGGACACCCCTTACGCACAACCGTCAGTGAAATGGGTCCCACCTTGCTTGGCCGCATTCTCGAGCTTAATGACACCCCAAGCGGCATTTTAGATATTGTCTTTCAACTGGCTGACGACCAAGGATTGTTGTTGCTCGATCTCGACGATCTGCGGGCCATGCTCAACTTAGTCGCCGATGAGCGTAAAGAAATCTCCGCCAAATATGGCCTTATCAGCGCCCAATCCCTCGCCGCCATTCAACGAGCTGTGCTCGGGTTAGAGCGCGATGGCGGTAAAGACTTTTTCGGCGAACCCGCATTACAACTCGAAGATTTGATGCGTACTAATTTGCAGGGGCGTGGCATCATCAATTTACTCGCCGCCAATAAACTTATTTTAACGCCAAGATTATATTCAAGTTTTCTACTCTGGTTGTTATCAGAGTTATTTGAAAATCTGCCAGAGGTCGGCGATCTCGACAAACCTAAACTGATCTTTTTTATCGATGAGGCACATCTACTGTTTGAAGGGTACCCGCCAAGCCTATTAAAACGGGTTGAACAAATTATGCGGCTTATCCGCTCCAAGGGCGTTGGCGTTTATTTTTGCTCACAATTTCCAGATGATGTTCCCAATGAAATCCTCGGGCAACTCGGCAATCGTATTCAGCACGCCCTTAGGGCTTACACCCCAAGGGATCAAAAAGCCGTTAACACCGCGGCCGAAACCTTTGTACCCAACCCTAAGCTAGTCGTTACAGATGTGATATCCCAACTGGCGGTGGGCGAAGCCTTAGTCTCCATGCTGGCCGATAAAGGAGTGCCTAGTATGGTAGAACGCGCGCTCATCGCCCCACCCCGCTGCCGTATGGGACCCGCATTGATCGATGAGCTGCAACAAGTTCGGGCACAAGGCCCTATTGGTGGCAAATATGACCATTTAATCAACCGCGAATCGGCCTATGAATTACTCCACAACAGGCGATCTAATAGTGAGCCCGAACCATCAACGTCCTCAGAAAATGCCGCTCAAGCGGGTCCTAAAACAGAAGAGCAGGGTTGGTTTAGCGAGCTAATCTTCGGTAATAAACGCCGCCAAGGTTTAGCCGAAACACTGTCTAAACAGGCGGCACGTACCGTGGGTAATCAATTGGGAAAACAAATTCTTCGGGGGCTCCTAGGGGGAATATTAGGTAAATCAACCCGCAGATAGGCATTGTTATACGCCTACGCAGGCTTGATGGTAAAAACTGTGCGCTGGATAGCATATTTTATAGACAGTTTAGCACTACCCATAGCATGAATTATTCTAAGTGGAGGATAGATCTCGCCACGGATTTCGGTGATAAGATTATTTTGCGAGTACAGCTCAGAGAGGCAAACAAATTCAAATAAATTACCTATCGTTTTAAATAGTTGTGATTTAAAAATGGTGTAATTCGAGTTTAAACGTTTCGCTTTAATCAGGACATCATGGAACGGGTTTCACGCGTATGGCTTACATGATTAGCCTGATGAACAACCACAAAGTACATGGAGTTAGCTATGAGTAAAGAGCAAAAAAACCGCAAAGAGACTAAGAAGAAGCCGTTAATGTCTGCAAAAGAAAAAAGAGCAGCAAAACACGCTAAAAATGCTTCTAAGGGTTTCTTAGAAAACACTAAATAGTGTTGTGCCACGTTAAGTTGCGCATTCGACATCAATAGAGGGTTAACTTAGGTTAGCCCTTTTTATTATCCACCTCAGTTGTAGTGGCTCAGTCCTTCTCAAAAAATGCCCGTTTAACACTTGCGCCAAAATAATTGTAATTTATTGTTTTTAAACAATTACAATCTAAAATCTCCTACATCTTAAAATGTCACCTAGACTAAAGCTAAATCTACATTCTCTGGACCTTTTGCTAAGGTATAAAACTGCATCTAAAGCCTGTATTTTGAGCAGTTTTGGGTATATAAGTAGTGATACTAAAGTCAGCAGTCAACAGAGTCGATGTTAATAGCCCTATATAACACAATAAAAAATAAGGATATTTCAGTATGAAAATTAACAAACGTTTTATCGCCGTCGGTACCGCACTGACACTCTCACTCAGCGCAGCCACTATGGCAGCCGCACCCGCATTTATTAATATTCTTACCGGTGGCACCAGCGGTGTTTATTACCCCATAGGTGTTGCCCTATCCCAACTCTACGGTACAGGCATTGAAGGGGCCAAAACCTCAGTTCAAGCGACTAAGGCTTCGGTTGAAAACCTTAACCTGCTACAGGCTGGTCGTGGTGAATTAGCCTTAGCCCTAGGTGATTCCGTTGCCGCGGCCTATCAAGGAGATGTCGATGCAGGCTTTAAAAAGCCATTGGACAAAATCCGTGTGATTGCCGCCGCTTACCCCAATTATATTCAAATCGTGGCCAATAAAGAGTCTGGTATCAAAACCTTAGCCGATTTAAAAGGTAAACGTATCTCTGTGGGAGCGCCTAAATCGGGCACTGAACTCAACGCCAGAGCCATTTTCAAGGCGGCGGGATTAAGCTACGAAGATATGGGTAAAGTGGAGTTTTTACCCTATGCCGAATCCGTTGAGTTAATTAAAAATCGTCAGTTAGATGCAACCTTACAATCTTCCGGCCTCGGTATGGCTGCCATCCGCGATTTGGCGGCGACCATGCCGATTAACTTTGTCGAGGTCCCCGAAGATGTCATCCTCAAAATCAATAATCCCGCCTATCAATACGGCGTTATTCCTGCTGCCACCTATGAAGGCCAAACGGCGGATGTATCCACGGTTGCTATTCAAAACATCTTCGTCACCCAAAGCGGCGTCTCCGATGATCTCGCCTATCAAATGGCAAAAATCATGTTTGAAAACCTAGAGCGTCTAGGTAACGCTCATTCGGCCGCCAAGGCTATTAGCTTAGATAACGCGACTAAAAAGCTACCTGCACCGCTTCACCCTGGTGCGGAGCGTTATTTCAAAGAAGTAGGCGCACTCTAAGCCTTTCATCTAAACCTGTGCGACCAATGTTCCACTTAAGCACTTGAGCGATAAGTTAACACTAAGGCTCGAGTGCTATGTCGCCCTCTGTAGTCTAATGCTGTGAGGCATAATATGAGCGATTCCGAGCAAGGCCTTAGTGCTAAGCCTAGCGACTGGCCCAAGGCACTATTTTATACCGCCTTAGTTTTCTCTATTTTTCAGATTATTACCGCCGCCTTTCACCCTGTTTCGACTCAGGTGCTGCGTGCCACCCATGTGGGATTCCTCCTGTTAGTGGTTTTTCTGAGTTATCCGGCAGTGGGTAAATCCAGACCTTGGCAACCTTTGGCTTGGGTACTCGGCCTTGCGGGGATCGCCACTGCGGCCTATCAATGGATTTTTGAAGCCGATCTGATCCAGCGCTCGGGTGAATTGACCGATGCCGATATGGTGATTGGTATCATCCTGATTATATTAGTGTTTGAAGCTGCTCGGCGAGTCATGGGTTGGGCGCTGCCCATTATCTGTAGCCTCTTCTTGGCCTACGGTTTGTTCGGCCAATATCTACCCGGTGAGCTAATGCACCGCGGCTATGGGATTGATCAGATTATCAATCAGCTATCCTTTGGCACCGAAGGACTCTATGGTACTCCGACCTATGTGTCGGCAACTTACATCTTCCTATTTATTCTCTTTGGTGCCTTTTTAGAACAGGCGGGGATGATCCGTCTCTTCACCGATTTTGCGATGGGATTATTCGGCCACAAGCTGGGTGGCCCAGCCAAAGTCGCCGTGGTTTCTTCGGCAATGATGGGGACTATCACGGGCTCGGGAGTTGCCAACGTAGTCACCACGGGGCAATTTACCATTCCCTTGATGAAACGCTTCGGTTATCGCCCCGCCTTTGCCGGCGGGGTGGAAGCAACCTCGAGTATGGGCAGCCAAATCATGCCCCCCATTATGGGCGCGGTGGCTTTTATTATGGCCGAAACCATTAACGTGCCTTTTATTGAAATCGCTAAAGCGGCACTGATCCCTGCCTTACTGTATTTCTGCTCCGTATTCTGGATGGTACATTTAGAGGCTAAGCGCGCCAATCTGTGCGGCCTACCTAAGGATCAATGTCCCGATCCCTGGGCCGCGATTAAGGAACGTTGGTATCTACTTATCCCCTTGTTTATTTTGATCTACCTGCTTTTTTCCGGCAGAACGCCACTCTTTTCTGGCATGGTCGGCTTAGCACTGACTTCAATCGTTATCCTAGGCTCCGCCATCGTCTTGAGACTGCCATCGAATGCGCTGCGTTTTGCCTTTTGGATAGCCTTAGGTGTGCTATGTGCGGGTTTCTTCCAATTAGGGATTGCGGTGGTATTTGCTGTGATTGCCCTATTGGTGGCGGTATGTTGGTTTATTAAGGGCGGCAAAGATACCCTGATAATCTGCTTACATGCTTTGGTGGAAGGTGCGCGTCACGCCGTCCCCGTGGGGATAGCTTGTGCCTTAGTCGGAATAATTATCGGCATAGTGTCACTGACGGGTATCGCCTCAACCTTTGCCAGCTACATTCTGGCGGTAGGGCAAGATAATCTGTTTCTCTCCTTAGTGTTAACTATGCTCACTTGTCTGGTATTGGGTATGGGGATCCCGACTATTCCAAACTACATTATCACCAGTTCAATTGCCGCCCCCGCATTGCTCGACTTAGGCGTGCCCTTGATAGTGTCCCATATGTTTGTGTTCTATTTTGGCATCATGGCCGATCTCACCCCGCCCGTAGCCTTGGCCTGCTTTGCCGCCGCCCCGATTGCCAAGGAGTCAGGACTTAAAATTAGCCTATGGGCGATTCGTATCGCTATTGCCGGCTTTGTTATTCCTTTTATGGCGGTTTACGATCCCGCATTAATGCTACAAAGCGATAGCTGGTTGGCTATCGGTTTTGTGGTGCTGAAGGCGACTGTGGGCATTGGGATCTGGGGGGTGATATTTACGGGTTATCTGCTGCAAAAACTCTATTGGTGGGAAAGATTGATGGGTTTCCTCGCCGGAGCAAGTTTAATCCTTGCCACGCCGCTCAGCGATGAAATCGGCTTTGGACTCGCGCTGTTGTTTATCCTGCAGCACAGTTGGCGGGCGCGTAAACTTAAGCGCCTTGCCGAGCAGGGATAAGCCTTGGAATTATCTGTTATTAATATCTGGATGGGAGTCAACAAATGCTAGGTCTATGTTTAGGCCTAGCGGGCACACTGTGGGCGCAAGTGCCCACAGACCACTTCACCTTGTCATGGAACCACAGCATAGAAAAAATCCGCTGGGAGGAGGACTATAACATCACGCCCCAAGGCTTAGTGTTAGTCGAGGCGAGAGTTAAAGGGACTGGTGCGGGAATGGAAATCCCAGATGATGCGGTGTTTAACAATGGCAGCTGGCATTATCGGCCTAAGCTCCCAACGCTGCCTAAATTACGCTTAGGCCGCACACCCGAAGCGGGGGATTTTGATATTTGTTTCGCGCAGCCTTCTGGCAAGGTGCAATGCCAAGCCATGGACCATTGGATTGGCGCACCTAACAAGCAAGATGCAGCGGTCGAACTGTGGGGCTGCGCTACTTTTCCTTAATCCCCAGGATACAAAAATACCCGTCCATTTAGACGGGTATTTAATCATTTACGCTGGTGCTTGCTAAAGCATTAAGCGCTTTGTCAGCACTCACTTAAGCCTTTTTAAGCATATACTTACGCTCAATTTCAGCTAAGCGTTGATTAAAATCTTGCAGATGTGCCAACATTTCGGCTTCAGCTTTCGCCTCATCTTTGGCGATAACCGCTTCGACAATGACATCGTGCAAGCCTAAAGGGTGAATTTCATCTGTCGGTGGCTGGAATTTAGTCGTTTGATTACTTAATAAAACCAACAAGGATTTTACGATCGCTTCTAGAAAACGATTACCCGACATTTCCGCCAGCAAATAATGCACCTGAGATCGTAAAATGACGGTATCCGGATAATCATAGGTATCACTTTCATGGCTATTGGCCTCTTGTAAGGCTTTCGCTTGCTCTGGAGTGCAATTTTTGGCCGCCATCCGCGCCACTTGGGGCTCAATCAACATTCGTGCCTGACACAGCTCAGGTAGAGAGAGTTTTCCCATCATAAATAAGTCGTGGCAGGCATCACTTAAACGCTCAAAGGTCAAATGCTTAACAAATGCACCACCCGTCGCCCCTTGACGAATTTCAACTAACCCACCCGCTTCGAGACTCTTAATCGCCTCCCGAACCACAGTACGGCTAACTTGAAATAGCTCGATTAATTCACGCTCGGAGGGCAACTTATCACCCGCCTTATAGTCGCCCCCTAAAATAGCATTTTTCAATTGCTGGCCAACTTCACTCGAAGCTTTTATCTGCTTAATAGGCTTGAAGATATGCAATTTATAATCTCGGATAGACTCAGTGGTGCCATTCTACCATAAGACTCAGATAATTCGGCAAAAGTACTCCCGCATTTCCTACATTAGTGATTAAAAAATCTTCATCTTTGTTGATCAATGTAACATCTGTACGAATTTCGTAACTCGTTTCTCATATTCATTCTTACTCCATTGCGAGCAAAGGTTATACATCATACATTTCACCTAAAGAGGTTAACGATAACCTTTTAACTCGCTCGGACCATTCCGATCGGGACAAACAAAAATAAGGAAAATGATGATGAACAGATCTTATTTATCTTTACTTGTGCTATCGGTGTTAAGCATCCCAGCCATTGCAGATACCAACATTGATCAAATGTTTAGCCAAGGGACACTAAAGGGTGAATTACGGCTATTCGATTTTACCCGTGACTTTGATAATACGACGAACACCAAACATGACACCTCATTTGGTGGCCTGTTTTACTACAATACCGCAAAAGTAAACGGTATTAGTTTTGGCACTAGCTTCGCTTCTGCAAATCCGATTTGGATCAACGACTCAGATGATGTTTATGGTTTAGTCGCTCGCGACGCCAACGGTGACCATGACGATGTTAACCGCTTACAAGAATATTTTGTCCAAGGCGATTGGTGGAATACTAAATTCAAGCTCGGCGCACAGGAACTGCGCACCCCTATGATGAATCCCCATGATATTCGCGCTATCCCACGGACGTTCCGCGGTTTTTCTGCAGAGAACAAGAGCATTGATAACCTTACCCTTTCTGCCCTATATATTACCGATTCTATGGGATGGTCCGATAACAGCTTTGTATCCGTTAAAGAAGCCGTACAAAGCGAGCTAGCAAGGGCAGGCGTTATCGCCGATGTAGCGGATAATCCTGTTTATGCCCTAGGAGCAAAGTATCTATTGCCCTTTGAGACAGTCAAAACTGAAGTCAATCTATGGCACTACCGCATGGAAGATGTCTTCAACCAAACCTATGCCAAGGTGAAACTATCCACCGATGTGGGTGCAACTAATCTGTACCTAACACCTTCCTATTTAACTCAGCAAGCAACGGGTGATGAAACGGGCGGTCCGCTCGATACCTACCAATATGGTTTCCATTTAGGTGCCAAACTTGCCGGTGCTGATATCACCTATTTGTATGCTAAGACAGGCGATGACACACTGCTTACCCCATGGGGCGATGATAAAGTGGTCATTCAACAGGTATATCAATCGGCACGGGGCGAGGAAGAAGTCAATGCATTAAGACTTGCCTATGACTTTGAGAAACTGGGCCTGAACGGGTTAGAAGCCTATGCCTTTTATGGACAGTACGAAGTTCCAACTGGTGCCGCAAAAGATTTTAACGAAACAGACTTTTCAATCACCTATAAGTTTTCCGGTACGTTATCAGGCCTAGGACTTAGGGCGCGTTATGCCATGGTCGATGTTGATCAAGGTGAAGATCTTGACGATCTACGTTTATATGTCACTTACAAATTTGTTTTAGGTAAATAGTTTCATCCGTTTCAACTCCCCTGCACCAAAACTTAATGCGGGTGTATCAGCTTTGTTAGATACACCCGGTTTTTATACCGCAAAATACTCATCTCCAATTAAAAGTTGCGGCAAATATACGTTGATTTAATTATTGAGATTAAAAATGGAACAAAAGAATTTCTTAATTATCCCAGCCATGGCCATTTTCTGTATCTTACTTAGTGGATGCGGAAATAACGATGACTCAGAAGCCTCATTACCACAATTAACTCCAGCGAAATCTGGCACATTAAATATATGTAATGAAATAGCCTCACAATATAGTTTTAAAAACACGGTAATAACTGACTCACAATTAGTTTCTGCTGGAAATGTTGCCTATAGCGCAACTGAACATTACCGTGCCCCAGAACATTGTTTAGTAACCGGCTATATGAACGAAAGGATAGGCACTGGCATTGCGGGAGAGACTCGCTATGCTATCGGCTTTGAAATGCGTTTACCCACTAACTGGAATGGACGATTCTATTATCAAGCCAACGGCGGCCTCGATGGTTCGGTAGCTAAGGCTGTAGGTCGAATCGTATTTTCCGCTGGTCCAGATTCCGCCGCCCTGAATGAAGGATTCGCGGTTATTAGTTCTGATATGGGGCATCCAGCGCCAACGCCATTTTTTGGCTTAGACCCCCAAGCAAGGCAAGACTACGGCTACAACGGAGTGGCCGAGTTAACGCCTATGGCGAAAAGTCTGATAGAAAAAGCCTATGGCAAACAACCCGATAGATCATATTTTGCCGGTTGTTCTAACGGTGGCAGACACACTATGGTCGCGGCCAGTCGTTTTGCCGATATGTACGATGGCTTTCTGGTAGGTAACCCCGGATTTAACCTACCCAAAGCTGCAGTAGCGCAAATGTATGGCGTTCAGCAATATGCAAAACTCGTTGAATTTGATAGTGCTGATATTTTAGCCACACTACAAACCGCCATTACCCCCGAAGAATTTTCCCTCGTTTCCCAAAAAGTCCTCGAGCAGTGTGATGCCCTTGACGGCGTGAGCGATGGCATGATTGCCGACACTTACTCCTGTCAGAAGTCATTTGACCTTGAACGTGATGTTCCAACCTGTTCAAGTGGCAGAGACAATACCTGCTTAACCCCAGAGCAAAAGCAGGTTCTAGGCAATATTATGGCAGGACCCCATAACAGTAAGACAGGTGAAGCCATTTATACTGACTTCCCATACGATGCGGGTATCGGTGCATCGGGTTGGTCCGAATGGGAATATTTTATGGCGCTAAATCGAGATCCCGGCGCCGTGGGTTTTATCTTTAGTTCACCACCCACGCCCTTTAATGGTGGAACTGAACAATCCAGTTTGGAATTTGTGCAATCATTTAGCATGGATGAGGACGCCCAAAGGATCTATGCCACGGATTCGATTTACTCCGAATCGGGTATCGATTTTATGACGCCTCCCCATCCAACGGATCTTTCTGTCTTAAAAAATCGCGGCGCAAAGATGATGGTATTTCACGGAACATCGGACCCCGTATTTTCAGTCAATGATACAGTGAACTGGTATCAGGAATTAGGAGATGCCAATGCTGGGCACGCCGAAAACTTCGCCCGCTTGTTCTTAATCCCAGGGATGAATCATTGCGGCAAGGGTCCTACCACAGATAAGTTTAACATGGTCCGCGCATTGGTTGACTGGGTTGAAAAAGGTGTAGAACCACAAAATATCACGGCCTCCGTGCGCCCTGAAAATACCGAATTACCCAATGATTGGTCAAAAAGCAGAACGAGGATCCTCTGCCCATATCCCCAATTCGCAAAATATAATGGTATAGGTAGTATTGAAGATGCCGCCAATTTTACCTGTGTAACACCTGAATAATAACCAAGACATCGCAGCCCTAATGCCACCCCAACAAGATTGGGGTGGCATTATTTAAAGCTAGGCTTCTTATTTATAATGTCCCCCTATAAATATGCCAATAAAATCTATGTTCATTTAAAGTAAAACATAATAAAAACTAAAGTTTAATATTCCCAATACTTATAAAGTCACTTAGTCAATAAAAGCTTACATTAGATAATTTCCCCAAAAATAATCATATTTATCGCTCAAAACTCCAGCGTTTTGTGAAGCACTGCAAAGATGTTATTAATACTCCTTTTGGTTTATTGTCATATGTCATACATTTAAAGGTATGTTGTTAATGAGGTGAAATTTAATCACTTTCGCACAACTGCATTTTACGTTTTTAAAGCAAGCAAACATATGTGGTTATACATAGATCCAGTGTCGTTGCTATAGGGGAACCTCTTTAGCAATGAGGGCCAAAGGAGTATTAAATGAGTAAAGAATCGAAAGAAATTGATCAATACACTGCTAGCGTCCTGCAAAATGGTATATCTCGAAGAACTTTCCTGACGCGAGCAGCGGTAGGCAGCGGTGGCTTAGCCTTCGCCAGTCTTGGTATGGGTGCTGCTAGTGCAGCGCCACTTCAGGTTGGCACTGAATATGGTGAGATTGGTGGCGCAACCTTAGGTTTTCTACCTAAGCCAAAACCTATTGCTGATAAAGATATTGCGACAACCCAAACCTTTGATGTTGTCGTTGTCGGTGCTGGCGCTTCGGGCGTGCCAGCGGCTCTCTCCGCCAGAGAAAGCGGCGCAAGCGTTGCTTGTTTGCAAAAGCAAGCTATTCCCGTATCCCAAGGCAATACAGGTTCAGGGATTGATCTAAAAAATAGCGACAAATCGGCAATCGAAGCGTTAGTTAGCCGTTTAATGGCGGACAATGCCCATCGTTCACACCCTGGTTTGCTAAGACAATGGGCCTACAACTCCGGTGAAGCTGTGACTTGGGTTATTGACCGCGTTAAACAGGGTGGCGGTCAGATTGTTGACCAAGGAACTCAACCGCAACATGGTATTCGCGGTATTGCAGATGAAGGTGATCGTTTAAATTTTGTGACCTCATTCTGCGGCCCTAAACCCTACACTACGGGTGATGGCATTCGCGCTTTAGCTAAGACTGCTGAAAAAGCAGGCGTAAAATTCTTCTTTAACACGCCTGCACAACAGTTAATCCAAGACGAATCAGGAAAAGTGATTGGGGTCATTGCCCAGACTCGTGATGGTAAGTACCACAAATACATGGCTAAGAAAGGTGTCATCCTGTCTTCCGGTGACTATCAAAATAACAAAGCCATGTGTGACTTCTTCATCCCCGAACTGAAAAACTTTGAACGTAAGCAAATGGACCGCACTGGTGATGGTTTTGCCATGGCCTATTGGGCGGGTGGCGTGATCGAACCCGTTGGCCACACAAAAATGCTCCATGACTTCGATGCGGGTCCTGCCTCAATGTGCGACATGCCATTCCTAGCCGTAAACCGTAAAGGTGAGCGCTTTGTGAATGAAAAGGTCGAGATGTCTCTGATGAATAACTACTTGAAAGATGAGCAGAACGCTGGTCATTACTCCCAAGTATTTGATTCAGACTATATGACGCAAGCCAAAGATTGGCCTGGCCACCTCTATTCTCCAGAAGAAATGAAAGTCTATATGCCTGAAGAGCCAGGCGAGAAAAAGGGCGTCTACCCTTCTTTGATCAATACCTATTCAGCTAACACCTTAGAAGAATTGGCAGTGAAACTGGAATGCGATCCAAAAACCTTTGTAGCTAACGTTAACCGTTACAACGAGTTATGCAAAAAAGGCAAAGATGAGGACTTCGGCAAACCGGCGAGCAAGATGGTGCCAGTACTCAAGCCTCCATTCTACGGGATCCACCGTCGCATGCGAATATCGACTCTATGTTCAGGTATTCTCGTTAACGAAAACCATCAAGTACTCGATGCCGATGGTAAAGAAATTCCGGGTTTATTCATTGTCGGCAACCTTGGAGCCGGTTTCTATGGTGGCGTTGACTATCCATTGACCGTATTCGGCTTGTCCCTAGGCCGTTGTTACACCTTCGGTTACTTAGCCGGCAAATACGTCGCCAAACTATAGCGCGCAAAGTCATCAAAAATGGAGGCTTCATATTTGGGCATCCAGTTAAATGAACAATGGAATAACACAATGAAGAACTTAACAATTATGCTTTCTCTTGTCTTGAGTATTTTCGCTGGCAGCGCGTTAGCAAAAGACACTGTTCTACTCGATCAAACCCATGCATCGAAAGGGGTAAAATGCGCCAGTTGCCATGGCTCTGGAGAACGTCAAGCTGTGCCCATGCTTAAATGTGTGCAATGCCACAACACAGAAAAGCTCGCGGCAAAAACAGCAGACGTGAAACCAACAAATCCCCATAACAACCGTCACTTCGCTACTGAGACAGATTGTGCTAAATGCCACCACGTACATAAGAAATCTGAAAACTTATGTGTAAGCTGTCATCCACGATTTGAACTAGTGACACCATAAGACGGCGCATCACAGGTAACAGGCTAAATAGTTGCTCCTATCATTTGGAATGGCTATTTAGGACAAAAAACCACCGCGAGGTGGTTTTTTATTTGGGGGGCTGATAGAAGCAATACCCATGTTTTCCTTGGTGTTTCACCAGATACATGGCGGCATCGGCGCGATCGCAACTTTCGGCGAAACTATCGTCATCGCCAAAAATATCGATACCAATGCTCAAACCTATTTCCACTTCACAGCCTTCTAGTAGAAATTTTTGTCGATACACATCGAGTAAGGACTGGGCGAGCATAGCTAAAGATTCTGTCTCGGATGATAGTAGTAAAATCACAAATTCATCACCACCTAGCCGAGCGATCTTCGCTTGCTCACCCGAGTGAGACACTAAAGTATGCGCCACATGCATCAACAAACTGTCGCCAAACTTATGGCCGTAATGATCATTTAAGGCTTTAAAACCATCCAGATCGATAAAGAGTAATGCCCCGTGGATACCCGAACGCAAGGAGTCATCGAATGCCTTGGCTATGGCTTGGCGATTCATCAAATTCGTTAAAGGATCACTGTGGGCTAAGCGGGCTAAATCCATTTCATAGCGTTTTTCTTGGGTAATATCGATATGGCTGCCCATCATTCGCAGCGGCGTGCCGTCGGCAAGACGTTCAACGATACGCCCCCGGTCGGACACCCAAGTGATGCTGCCATCTTTGTGCAGCATTCGGTGTACCACCTGATAGTAATCGGCTTTACCACTGACATGATCTTCAAAGGCTTTGATCACCCACTCTTTATCCTCTGGGTGTAATTTACTTTTCCAGCTATCGATATGCGCTGCCAGTTCTTCACGGCTGAAACCTAATAATTCGCCCCAGCGCATATTAAATATGGTCAAATTCCCACTGGGAATATGCTGTTCCCACAGACACAGGCCATTACCATCGAGGGCGGCAAACAGTTTTTCTTCGGCACGACGATTCAACGCCGTTAAATTAGCGTTTTCCCGTTTTAGCTGAGCGATTTCAGCCTGAAGCTGTTTAATCTGTTCCGCTGCGGTATCCGAAGTCACGAAAAATATTTTTCCTTAATTAGTCTCTGGTCAGCACTTCTAATAATTCAATTTCAAAGGTCAGATCCGAATTAGGTTTGATATGAGCACCCACTTGGCGCTCACCGTAGGCTAAGTGAGCAGGCACTAACAACTTACGCTTACCGCCGACTTTCATCCCCATAATGCCTTGATCCCAGCCTTTAATCACTCGGCCAGTGCCAATCACACATTGAAATGCCTGACCACGGTCATAGGAGGAATCAAATTGGGTACCATCCTGCAAAAAGCCGCGGTATTGGGTGGTGATCAAAGCGCCCTTTACGGCTGCTTTCCCTTCACCGACAACCAGATCTATTACTTCTAATTCAGTCATTTAATTAATCTCTTACCCTTCACTTAATACAAGTGACTTATCAAAGCGTCTATTCTAGCATCGGTAGGTCAACTTGTCGGCGTGTGTAGGGGATTTTGTGGCCAAGAACTAGCTCACTTGCGCCTATCCTCCTTTAAATTCCACCTATTCATCCCCATATTGAGATTATCCCTCGAGCTTAGGAGCTAGATTATGATTATCGCTTGCCCCCACTGTGACACCTTAAACCGCGTGCCCAACGAGCGGTTAACTGAGCAGCCGACCTGCGGTAAATGCAAACGCAGTATGTTTGCCGCTGCGCCCATCGAGCTTACAAGCGCCAATTTTAGTAATCACGCCCATAAGTCAGAGTTGCCCTTAGTGGTCGATTTTTGGGCAAGCTGGTGCGGCCCCTGCAAAAGCTTTGCACCTGTTTTTACCGAGGCGGCAAAAATATGGGAACCCCAATTCCGCTTCGGCAAGATTAATACCGAGGAACAACAAGCGCTGGCGGCCCAATTTAATATTCGCTCCATTCCGACTCTAATGATTTTCAAGCAAGGACAACTCCTCGCGCAGCAAGCCGGAGCTTTACCTAAATCGGCGTTCGATCAATGGCTAAAGAGTTATAGTTAGCAACTTTAAGTTGAATATAAAAATACCCAGCTAAGCTGGGTATTCAAATCAATAACAACAAGCGGCCAACACAAATATTTAACGGGTTAGTACTGACTCCAACGATAAAGCCTTAGTCGGCATAGCCCAAACACTATCCTGGGGACCGTAAAATACCCGTTGCCGAGTCAGCCTATAGCAATAGTAGAATCCCCCACTAAAGGCTAAGGCCACCAGATCGACGCCTAAAGTTGCCGCAGAATAAGGTGCCCACAAGCCTAAACTTGGCGCTAATACCGCAACTAAAGAGGTCATTGGCATCGCCAAGGTGACCAAGGCACACAAAGGTAAAATCAGCAGAGCCGCCTTGGCTGCACCACGCCAAAAGGCATAGGCCACCAACACGGTGAACACTAGATAATACAACCACAGGTAAATGTGGTTAATATTGCTAACATGCGCATATAACCATTTACCCAGCAACATACTTACCGCTAAGGCGGCAACGGATCCAAGACAAATCCCCACGGTCGCGCTCGCCATTAAACGACAGGCACGGGTTTGTTCACTCGACTGCTTTTTACGGCGCTTCTCCAGCCACAGCAAGTTACCACTGTAAAATAAAAAGGCGCCGCTCAAGCCTAAAAGAAAATACACCCAGCGACCAAGATCTCCCCCGTAACTACCAAAGTGCAGCCCAAAGAATACCGCAACCGTTCTGGCCCAAATCCCCTTGTCACTTTGGTCAATCGTGCTATTGGACACCTTAAGACTATAGGGATGCAGGTATAAGAAATCGGTTACCGGCCCGCGCATAAAACCATTAGGGTTATATAGCCCTAAACGTAGGGTCGCACGGGAATTATCCAAGTTCATAAAAGTCATTTCATTTACTTGATAATCGGGAGTGATTTCCTGCACCTTAGCTAACACCGTAGTGACTTTGGGCAGATCGGCGAGTGTATAGGGCGTTTTGTCTGGTGCGGGTTGAGCAAATAATGGTTTTTCACCATAAACCGCATGCTTAAGCCCATCGTAAAGTTGATCATGGAAGGCAAACACGATCACAGTTAGGCTTATCACCAGATGAAATGGCAGGCTGGTAATGCCCACTAAGTTATGGGCATCGAGCCAGAAACGACTCTCGCCTTTATCTTTACGCAGCGCGAAAAAGCTTTTGGTTAAGGTTGGCAGTAAAAAAATCACCCCAGAAACCAGTGCCAAGAAGTATAAAAAGGCGGCAACGCCCAGCACATAGACGCCCGCCTGATCGTGGCCGACTTCACCCGCAATACCCGCAGTGCGGTGTAATTGATCGATAAGCTCCGCTAACTCACTGGGCGTACTTAACTGTGTGAGTAACTGCCCATTTTCATCTAGGCTGGCATGCCAAAGCTGGTGACTCATACTGAGTTCCCGCTCCGAGCCCTGTTGATACCAGGTCATCGGCGATTGATGTTCATCATTCAAGTGCAAACTAAAGCCGATTTTCGCCTTATCATCCTGTGCTAGCACCTGCGAAACTAAGTCATCGAGCTTATCGGCAGAGACTCGGGGCAAAGTCACAGAGGGTGGCATTGACCAAGCCTCAATCGCCCCCTTAAACATAGTGAGCGAGCCCGCATAGAAGCCGATAAATAATAGGATTCCGGCGATGATCCCAGTCCAAATATGAATAGACTGATACACCCTTAACACATCACTGCGAACTTTCATTCCTTATCACCTAAAGGTATATAAAACTATATAAGTCAAAACGTTGAGTAGGCCTAAATAGCCGATTGCCCTTAGCCCGGTTTTAAAGAGAAAACTAAAACTTAAAATCAATAACCAGATGGGTGCAATCAGCCACATATTGAACTGCACTTTGGTATCGGCATCGATGCCGCCCGGGCCAAACCAAGCAAATAACCCCACCAGTCCAAGCGCTAAGGTAAATCCTAAAATCAACCCCGCCAGTGACTTAGTCCACCAGTCGGGTTGCAATTTGTCCTGTTCAGCTAAACGCGCCATAACTTATTTCCGACCGATAAGTGAGAGAAAAGGCACTAACCCCGAGAACAACATCAACAGGGCTAACCAGATAAAAATCGCGGCGCTAAGGGTAAATAGACTGAGCCAACCGATTAAGCTGGCAAAGGCAACACCATAGGCGAGTAGCCGCCAAGGTCGCTTAGGAAGGGAGCTTACTAATAACTTTTGCTGCTTATTGCTCAAATAAAATAACAAGCAGGCTATAAGCATCGACAACAGGAATATAAGTTGCAACACGGGATGTTATCCTCTCACCACAAAGCGTTAGCATTCGAGTCCATTTATCTATGTACTTTCTCGTCCTACATCCTTTAAATAAAGATAAGAGTATGAAAGCAATGGAAGAATTATAATTTTGGGACTCTAGCTTTGGTGAGAACAATTCGCAATAAGATTTACACTGTAAGTATGGGTTATGACACGCCATTTCAGTGGTGCAGGAGCGGATAAAATTCGGTATCGATGTCACTAACGCTATTACCCAATCCGTTAAAGGGCCGGTAGAAATCACCTCGGTACAAATTGAAAATATCGACTTCTCCAACGCCTATGAAAAGTCCGTTGAAGACAGAATGCATGCCGAAGTAGAAGTGCAGACCCAACTGCAAAACCTAGAAAAAGAGCGCGTCAGCGCGCAAATCGCCGTCACCCAAGCACAGGCACAGGCCGACTCGCAATTGGCCCGAGCTAAAGCCGAAGCCGAAAGTATTCGCATTAAAGGTGATGCCGAAGCCTCTGCGATTAAGAGTCGCGCCGAAGCGCTGGCACAGAATCAAAACCTAGTTGAATTAACCAAGGCGGAAAAATGGGACGGTAAGCTACCGACAACTATGCTGCCGACAGGCACCCTGCCCTTTATCGATGTGAAAAAAGCCAACTAAGCTTAGGGTTAAATCAACAATAAAAAAATCCCCAGCATAACTGGGGACTTTTTGTTAAGAGTCAAATCGTTATGAGCAGCAATCGCTGCGACGTAACCAGCCGCGGGGGATCTTTTCAAACACCACTTTCGCCATTAATAGCGCAAGCACAATACCCGAGGTTGCCACTAACCACTCGGGCAACATTTGGTGCTGCTCACCAATCTGTGGCATCACCTCAAAGCCAAAGGCCGCAACCAGATAATTCACCAAAGCGCCGGCAACCAGGGCCACACCGAGCACGCCCCCCAAATAACCATAGAGTGCGCGCTTACCCAGCTCCTTAGTGACCACGCCTAAGGTGGCGATATTGGTGGCGGGTCCCGCCATCATAAACACCAGCACGGCACCAGGAGACACACCCGCGAGCAGTAATCCCGCTGCAATCGGCGTCGATGCCGTCGCGCAGATATACATAGGTACAGACACCAGCACCATCACCAGCATGGCTAGCAACCCATCGCCCCACTTAGCTAAAAAGTCCGCAGGAACATAGGTTTGAACTAACGCCGCAAAGAATAAGCCCACCAACAGCCACAGCGTAGTATCGCGCACCAGATCCGTCGCCGCATACTTAAGGCCAATCCCAATCCGCGCAATCACAGACTCCGACTTTAACTCGGTCGCCATATCTTGGGTCGACGCACAGCAGCTCTCGTCTTGAGGCTTGTCGCTCGTTTGCGAATGGGTGCTGCCGCAACAGGCGCCTTTTTTCACTACCAGTATTTTTTCAGACTCGGCAGTTTGACTACCACAGCATGAACCCGCGCTTTCGCTCTTAACAGGGTTGACCTTAGCCACTGACCCCATAGTTTGAATCGATCCTATAGTTTGGCCACCAGCAGCCATCACACTTGGCGAAGCCGTCATTAAGCTCGGCGTAGCCATAGGCGTCATTTTGATTTTTGACTCAGCCGTTGGCTTTTTCGCACCATCACTGCCACAACAGGATGATTTTACCGGGGTAATCTCAGGTGCCTTTGTCGATGTGCAGCAGCTTTTCACTGTTTCTGCTTTTACCACTGTCGCTGGCGCCGAGGATTTAGAGGCACAGCATGAAGCAACAGGAGTACCGCTATCTAATGCCTTGTCCGATTGAGCTTCGGCCTTAACCGCAGGTTTGCCATCGTCATCATCACGGCCAACCAATAGGCCCGCGACAATGGCGCTTGTTACCGCCGCAATCGGACGCACTATCGCCATAAAAGGCCCAAGCAAGACATAGGAAACCGTCACTGAATCAACCCCAGTTTCTGGGGTAGAGACTAAAAAGGAGGTCGTTGCCGCCTTAGAGGCACCGGAGCGGCGCAGCCCCACAGCCGCAGGGATAACACCGCAGGAGCATAAAGGCAGTGGCGCGCCTAACAATGCCGCCTTCACCACGGTTTTAAAACCATGTCCGCCGAGCTGTTTTTGCATCCATGCCATAGGCACGAATACTTTAAGTAAGCCAGCCAGAATCAACCCTAGTAGCAACCAAGGGGCAGAATCTAAAAACAGATCGATAAAATTCTTCAGTAACATCATTAATCCCCTGATTTATCCGCTGTTGCAGCAATATGTGCATGCTCTGAATGGGAGTCCTGTCCATGGTCGTGCTCAACACGCACTCGTTCGGTACTCGACTCCAGCGCTTCTAAAATCGAGCAATGTTCGGCGCTACGCGGCCCGCCACAGCACGCATCCGACAGACTCTGCAAACTGGTTTGAAAATGCCGCAGTTCGGCAATTTTGGCCTGTACTTGGGCCAATTTAATATCGACCATGCCCTTCACATCGGCACATGCCCAGTTGGATTTATCGAGATCGATAGACAATAGCTCGCTAATTTCACTCAAGGTAAAACCTACGGCCTTCGCCCGCAGAATAAAACGTAGCCGCGCCGCATCGGCATCGGTATACACGCGATAACCTGAGTCGGTTCGACTCGAGGGCGAGAGCAGGCCGTGCTTCTCATAAAATCTGAGCGTATCGGCTTTAACCTCGCATAAATCGGCTAACTCACCAATTCGGTACATAGTGATATCCTTTGCAGCAGAGGTTGAATCCCCCAACCAAGCTGACAATTAATCTGATGGAGCGAGTATAAACCTTAGAGCCTACTCCAAGGTCAAGGGCTATTTTTAACTTTATACCGCACTCAAAAACCACTCCACTTTGTTCTGATATCAATATTGTGAAATCGCGCAGAAAAAACACCCGTAAATTCCGTTTTACGGTAGAATACGCGCGCCGTGATGAAGGGATAAAAGTTAGCTAATAACGTAAAAATAGGACCAAGGGGCTTTTGGAAAGCAGAATCTGATTAAAGTTGTTCTGTTTTCCGAAAGATCCTTGACACTAAAATAACTGGACCCTGTACCCAAATGACTGCTGCAAATAATGCCAGACCCATTCGTCGCGCGCTGTTAAGCGTTTCAGATAAAACCGGAATTCTCGAGTTCGCCAAAGCACTTCACGCCCAAGGTGTGGAGCTGTTATCCACTGGCGGCACCGCTCGCCTGTTAGCGGATAACGGCGTGCCTGTTATCGAAGTATCTGACTATACAGGACACCCCGAGATCATGGACGGTCGTGTTAAGACGCTGCACCCTAAAGTGCACGGCGGCATTTTGGCGCGCCGCGGTCTTGATGAAAGCGTTATGGTCGACAACAATATCAACCCCATCGATCTGGTTGCGGTTAACCTCTACCCCTTCGCAGAAACTGTGGCTAAAGCCGGTTGCACCTTAGAAGATGCTATCGAAAATATCGATATTGGCGGCCCCACTATGGTGCGCGCTGCGGCGAAAAACCATAAAGATGTGACTATCGTAGTGAATGCGGCCGACTATAACCGCGTGTTAGCAGAAATGGCCGCCAACAATGGCAGCACGACCCATGCGACGCGTTTCGACTTAGCGATTGCGGCCTTTGAGCACACTGCGGGTTACGATGGCATGATCGCCAACTACTTCGGCACTATGGTTCCGGCCCACAGCGCGGACGAATGTTTCGAAGACTCACCATTCCCACGCACCTTCAACACCCAATTAGTGAAGAAGCAAGATCTGCGCTATGGCGAAAACAGCCATCAAAAAGCGGCCTTCTATGTCGACACTAAGATCGATGAAGCTTCAGTCGCGACTGCGGTACAACTGCAAGGTAAGGCACTATCTTACAACAACATTGCCGATACCGATGCCGCCCTTGAGTGTGTAAAAGAATTTTTGGAACCCGCCTGCGTTATCGTAAAACACGCGAACCCCTGTGGTGTGGCGTTAGGTAAAGACTTGCTCGATGCCTATAATCGCGCCTATCAAACTGACCCAACGTCAGCCTTCGGTGGCATTATCGCCTTTAACGGTGAGTTAGATGCCGCGACGGCCAGCGCTATCGTTGAGCGTCAATTCGTTGAAGTGATTATTGCGCCAGTGGTGAGCCAAGCGGCCCGCGACGTGGTTGCCAAGAAAACTAACGTACGTCTGTTGGAGTGCGGCCAGTGGAACACTAAGACCCAAACCTTAGACTACAAACGCGTTAACGGCGGCTTGTTAGTGCAAGATCGCGACCAAGGCATGGTCGGCTTAGACGACATTAAAGTCGTGACTAAACGTCAACCGACTGCAAGCGAATTGAAAGACTTAATGTTCTGCTGGAAAGTCGCTAAGTTCGTTAAGTCTAACGCGATTGTTTATGCCAAAGACGGTATGACTATCGGTGTCGGCGCAGGCCAAATGAGCCGCGTTTACAGCGCTAAAATCGCCGGCATCAAGGCCGCCGATGAAGGTTTAGAAGTGGTGAACTCTGTGATGGCATCCGATGCCTTCTTCCCCTTCCGCGACGGTATCGATGCCGCAGCGGCGGCGGGCATTAGCTGCATCATCCAACCGGGTGGCTCAATGCGCGATGCGGAAATCATCGCAGCTGCGGACGAGCACGGCATGGCCATGGTGATGACGGGCATGCGCCACTTCCGTCACTGATCACTAGGTCCTAGATTCTAGATTCTAGATTCTAGATTCTAGGACCTTATCCATTTCGATTCATGGGAGTTTTACAATGAAAGTATTAGTTATTGGTGGTGGCGGTCGCGAACATGCCCTAGCCTGGAAAGCGGCTCAGTCGGCTCAAGTAGAAACTGTCTATGTTGCACCTGGCAATGCGGGCACAGCCCTAGAACCTAATGTTGAGAATCTGCCGATCAGCGCAACGGATATTCCTGCCCTATTAGATTTTGCTAAAACCAATCAGATCGCACTGACCATTGTCGGCCCAGAAGCGCCGCTGGTACTAGGCGTAGTCGATGCCTTCAACGCCGCAGGTCTGCCGATTTTTGGCCCAACTAAGGCGGCTGCTCAGCTTGAAGGTTCAAAGGCCTTCACCAAGGACTTCTTAGCCCGCCACAATATTCCAACTGCAGGTTATAAAAACTGCACCGAAATAAGTGACGCCAAAGCCTTTGTGCGTGAATTAACGGCCACCACTGGCTACCCTGTCGTCATCAAAGCCGACGGTCTGGCCGCAGGTAAAGGGGTGATTATCGCCCAGGACCAAGCCGAAGCCGACGCTGCAATTGATGATATGCTCGCGGGCAATAAGTTTGGCGATGCGGGTTCACGCGTGGTCATCGAAGAATTCCTAAAAGGCGAAGAAGCCAGCTTTATCGTAATGGTCGATGGTAAAAACATTCTGCCAATGGCGACTAGCCAAGATCATAAGGCCCGTGATAACGGCGACTATGGTCCGAATACCGGCGGTATGGGCGCCTACTCGCCCGCACCTGTGGTGACTCAAGCGGTACACGATTGGACTGTGGCCAACGTGATTCGCCCAACCGTGGATGGCATGGCCGCCGAAGGCAATGTCTACACAGGCTTTTTGTATGCTGGCTTGATGATTTCTCCAGACGGCAGCGCCAAAGTACTGGAGTACAACTGCCGCTTCGGCGATCCAGAAACTCAGCCAATCATGATGCGGTTAAAGTCTGACTTAGTGGAACTCTGTTTAGCCGCCACCCGTGGCGAATTGGATAAAGTGACCGCCGAATACGACGAGCGCGCAGCCGTTGGCGTGGTATTAGCCGCTGGCGGTTATCCAGATGAGTATCGCAAGGGCGATGTGATTGACGGCCTAAGCCTTGGTAATCAGGATGCCAAAGTCTTCCATGCCGGTACCGAAATGAAAGACGGCCATGTGGTTACCAATGGCGGTCGCGTATTGTGCGCCACTGCACTAGGTCACACTGTCACTGAAGCGCAAAAAGCCGCCTATAAATTGGTTGATGAAATCCACTGGGATGAGGTGTATTTCCGTACCGATATTGGCTACCGCGCGATTGCACGTGAACAGCAAGACTAATTGCTAGGCACGTTGAAAAACCGGCCAGAAGCCGGTTTTTTTGTGCCTGAATTTTGACGAACGTCAAATATAACATCATGATTTTCAATAAAATTACATAATTAATTCTATTGAAAATTGGAGCAACGAGATACAATGTCAACCAAATGTTAAACACCTAAATATCAAGGACTCCCCATGAGGATTAGACTGCTGTGCATCGCCATACTGCTTAGTGGATGTGGTGACTCAGAAGAGGCTGGCACGACCACACCACCGACTCAGCCGCCAGTCCAACCTCCCGCACCGGTGCAATACATTACCAGCAGTGTGTCAGTAAATGGCGGAGCCTTAGATCCAAGCAGTCAAAAAGTGGAGTCAGGCAAAAGCGCCGTCTTTAGCATTACTGCCGATACTGGCTTTACGCTTGAGGCCATTACAGGCTGTGGTGGCACGCTCAATGCGCTAACTTACACCACTGCGGCCATAACGGCAGATTGCACTATCACGCCGACATTTATTGCTAACGCCGAAAATGCCATTAAGCACCAAGACCACAGGCTTGCCAGTGCGGGTGAGTTAATTGATTTCAGCATCACCGAACTCGCTAATGTCGACATCAAACGTAAAGCCGAGGTAAATCAGCTCTATCAAGGTGTCGGTAGCAGCATTAGTTGGCATCCGACCCATGACTCTATTACCTTTTCGAGCTTTATGCCGGAAAACACTTTTACTGTCTTACCCTCGAATGTCGATGGCAGTGGTGCAAACGCGGTTCGCGGGCTAGTAATGGCAAGCGAGCAACAGGGGCAAAGATATGCGGCCATGGGAGGAAATCTATTTTCCGTCAACACTTCGGCGCAAACCGATACTTTATTGAAAAATCTTTTAGGCTGGCTGACCAAAGGCGCCGATAAAACCGATGGCCTCAGCATAGTGACCGCCCACATGCCGAGCAAAGCCGACAGTTGGTACTTTCCCCATAACGAAGGGATCCGCACTTGGCTGACAAACAACTACCCCGATGCCCATAGCATAAATGCGGCAAATACCTGTGACTACAGCGAGTTAAGCAACTGTATCGATACCCTAAAGCCAGATTTAATCATTATCAGTGATATAGACCGTCAGTCACAGGGGTTTGCGGGGATAAAGGCCGCCATCGCTAAGGCTAAAGCCGCGGGTATTCCCTTGCTACTCTCTAACTACTGGCGCAATGAAAGCCCACTGCTGTCGCCACTTTATCTTGAAATGGGGCTTTCTACCGCGGGCAACTATTGGTCCAAACTCAATGCCGACAATCTGAGTGTGAGCACCATTCTGGCCGAAGATAAAACCCTTGGGGATGTTAAGAAACTGCTGACAAACCTTCGAGAACAGCGCTTTGACACTCAAGTATTAAATGACTGCACAGGCAATTACTTAAGCTGCAATGCCCCAGCCTTTGTTGAGGCATTTAAAGCGGGCGCAGATTGGTATCGCAGTAATGCCGAAACCTTAGATAGCAATAGTATCGATGTTTTTAGTCACACAAATTTTCCACTGATGAAGGCTGGTTTACTGCTCGCCGATAAATACCGTAGCGAGATTGATTACCCCATAGCCTACAGCGAGTTCGCCCAGTGGCAGCAGGCACTGTTTGCCGATTGGACCGTGAGCTATGCCCGTACTCATAACTTAGCCCAAGCTGACTTAGGTGAGTATGTCACCGACAGGACCAATCTGAGCCAGGGCAGCAATGCGCACTACGCTTACCCTACAACGGTTTCAGAGCGTAAAACCATTAGTGTGCCCTATACAGGCCAATGGACGACCACGGGCTGGTACGCCCTGCCAGGGCAAACCATCAAGCTCAGTCGTTTAGATAACACCAATGCCAACGTGGAAATCAAGCTCAACTACCATAGACGTAATACCAACCGCGCCTATGAGCAAAATATTTATCGCGCGCCGCTAGAGTTAACACAGCAGCGCCTAAAGCTCGCCAAAGGACAAAGTATTGAGTTTTCAACACCCTATGGTGGGCCAATTTACCTCTATATCAGTGGCAGCGAAGGCGCGCTCAGTGTCGATGTGAATGCGCAAAATGTGGCTAAACATCCGACCATTATGGATTTCTCCAATCCTGCCGAGGTCGCGGCCTTTAACGATCGCATTCAAAATAGCGAATTACCCCATGTGGATCTGCGTACCGATGGTGCCGAGCAGCATTTGCGCCGCGACCGTTTTATGAATGCCATCGGTGGCAATGTACCCGATGTGAACGCGCTTCTTAACAGTATTGTCGATGACCATATCAACAGCGTTTACACCCTAGCGGGACTTAAGATCCAAGGTAAAAGCTTAAGCGAATCCTTACCCGACGATGTTGAGTCAGCCTGCAGAGGGCTGTTTGGCGATGACTGCATCGATAATAATCTGCATACCCGCACTATTATTCAACACGCCAATTACGATCAAAATGCCCACTGCGGCGCCGGTTGCAGTGGTAACCCTTGGGATGCGGCATGGAATATCTCGCCAACGGGTTGGGGCGATAACCATGAGTTAGGCCACAATCTGCAAACTAACCGCCTCAATGTGCAATATGCCACCGCGGCTAATAGCGACAATTGGACAGGTTATGGCAGCCGCGCAGGGGAAAACTCCAATAACATCTTCCCCTATGTAGTGAAGTGGAAAACCCATTATCTGCGCGACGGCAACACGAGCAGCATCACCGATGGTCATATGGACCATAAGGATCTCTTCTATGTGTTTATGTCCGATGCGGCGGGCACCACGGATACCAGTGGCAAGCGCGTGGTCTTTGGCGCCAACTGCAAAGTGCTAGATGTTGGTGAAGACAGATACACAGCGCCCTGGGCCAGCAATGCCTATGCCGTGCATAACGGTTATCGCATGGCGTTTTACATCCAAATGGCGCTAAAAGCCCACGGCATAACGCTCAGTGACGGTACAATTTTAAGTAATGGCTTCAATATCTTCACCCTGCTGTACCAGCACAGCCGCATCTTCGGTAAATACGCCAATAACGCCAGCGACTGGGAAGCCAACCGCAGCAAACTGGGCTTTGACTTGTTCCCCTTCGATAGCCACAGCGTCTACGGTGGTAAAACGGTTAGAGACATTCCAGGCAACGACTTTATGTTGGTTTCCCTAAGCAAATTGACAGGTAAAGATTGGCGCAGCCATTTCGATATGCTGGGGCTGCGCTACTCCAGCCTTGCGGCCGCGCAAACGGCCAGCAATGCAACGGCGGGGACTATGCCCATGGGCATGTATGAGCTCGAAACCGATTTGCCGCCTGCGAATATGAGCCAAGGTTTAACCTTTATCCCGCTGTCACTGAGCGATGACAGTACGCTTTGGAAAGGTACAAGCTCCCCTAGCCAATGTGCTAAACCTTAATACTCTAGACTTTAAGGCACTGAAACTTAAGTGCAATAAACAATAAATCAGGGGTTTTCTATGGGTTATTCAATTAAAGACATTATTTATCGAGGCGAAAAGTCCGGCGTACACAACTGGCAAACACCCTCGGGACAGGATTTTTACTGGCATCCCGACTGACTACATATTGCAGAGGTTCTCACTGGCCACAAAGCGACGATTAATATTCTCACTGAGGGAGCTAAAGCGACCCAAAACGAAGCCGAGCAAACCATAGTTAAACACCTCAATAACCACTAATGTCCAGAGGCAATCGCCCTGCGGGCAATTTTATCGATTAAGCCTGGGGCGATCAGTTTGAGCCAGCGCCCAAGGCGACCGCGCAGAGACGTAATCAACTGCCGCCCACGGGTCGCAATCACAGGTAACATCATATTAGCGCACTGCTCGGCGGTGAGGATTTTCGACTCCTGCATCGGAGATTTTCCGAGGGGCTTACCCTCACCGTCGAGGGCGCGCTTATGAATTTGTGAAACGACGAAGTCGGGGCAAATCACTGTCACGGCCACATTATCATCCGCAAGCTCAATCCGCAGCGAATCAAAGAAACCAATCACAGCATGCTTAGAAGCGGCATAGCCACTGCGCGTCGGCACGCCCGTTAATCCAGCGACTGACGCCACTACCACCACCTGACCTTTGCTAGCCTTTAAATAGGGCAAGGCGGCATGAGTCAGATATGCAGGGCCTAAATAGTTGACTCGCATTATATCTTCAAGCACAGACAACTGGGTTAACTCATCGAAACGTGACCACATGGTCATGCCTGCGTTATTGACTAAGATATCGAGACGGCCATAGTGGGCAATAGTCGCTTGGATCAGTGCCTCACACTGCTCAGGACTCGTCACATCGGCGGCAAATACAAAGGGCGTGGGGCCATAATTGGCAATTTCGAGGGCGAGTGAAGCAAGGCGGGTTTCATTGCGCGCACTGAGCACCAGTTGGCACCCAATACGTGCCATTGCCGTCGCGAGCGCTCGGCCAATGCCTTCTGAGGCACCCGTGATAACCACGACTTTACCAGTGAGTCCATCCATAACCATTCCCTTGTTATTAGTGTGTCAATTATGCTTTAAAGTAAACTGTCATAATCATACCAAAAGCGCAATCCCTTATGCACTTTGTGGGATTTCTATATCATATTGTTCACGATAGTTAGCGAGTGGTTGCGGCCTGCCGATGGCGTAACCCTGCGCATAGTTGATACCTATACTTTGCAAGCAATCGATAATATCTTGATTTTCAACAAATTCAGCAACAGTTTCGATTCCCATTACACGGCAAACATCCTGAATCGATTTGACTATGGCATAGTCCTTGGCATTCACGGCGAGATTTTTAACGAAGCAACCGTCAATTTTCACATAGTCCACGGGCAATTCTCGCAGATAGCCATAGGAAGCAAAGCCACTGCCAAAATCATCCAATGCGAATGAAAAACCTAATTTACGCAACTGTTTGAGCATTTCCATGCCACGATGGCGATTCTGAATCGCGGTGGTTTCGGTAATTTCAAAGCAAATACATTGACTTGGAATATCAAAGATACCTTGCTGCTGAGCGATGTACTCCACCATACCTTCGGCACCTAAACTATTGCCCGAAAGGTTGATCGAAATACAATGATCAGGCCAAAGATCGGGGTGCAGGGACAACCATAAAAAAGCTTTGCGGATCACTTCTTTATCGATTTCAGGCATCAGCTTAAAGCGCTCTGCGGCGGCAATAAACTGTGCCGGAGCGAGAATACGGCCACAGGGCTCCTGGATACGCAGTAAAATCTCCATCCGTTGACGCTTAGGCCCAGCGCCTAGGCCACGGATAGGCTGGTAGTAGAGGATCAGTTCATTGTCCTCAATCGCCTGTGCAATCCTCACCGCCCACTTGGGTGCATTCCTTTGATAGGTGAGTTCTTTATCCTTATCATCGTAAAAATGGATTTGATTAGATCCCTTGGCCTTAGCGGCAATACAGGCAATATCGGCATCCTTCAAGAGTTCTTGGGCATCAATAAAAGGCGCGCGCCCAAAGGCGACACCTATGCTTAAACCCACTTTATAGTGACAATTTTTGTCAGTTAACACTTGCAGAGCCACCTGGGCGCTCACCTGCTTTAGAAGCTGCGCCACAGATAAGGCCGTACGATTACACATCACCAGCCCAAACTCATCGCCACCAAGACGCGCCAACAACTCCCCTGGCCCAAGACAAGCTTGCATCGCCTTTGCCACCATAGCCAACATACGATCCCCCGCAGCATGACCGCAACTATCGTTGATCAGCTTAAACTGCTCTAAATCGAGGTAACAGACGGCGATGCTCTTTGCATTATGAGCAAAACGGGGGAGCCGCTCCTCAAAGGCTTGCCGATTGAGCAACTGAGTTACGCTATCGATATTTGCCCTTCTCTGCAGTTGACGCTTAAGCAACTCTTCCTGGGTAATATCACGCAGTACCACCACAGTACCGACTATGTCTTTATTATGACTGCGCACATTGCTGATACTGCGCTCCATGATCCGCGGTGAGGCGGTTAATAACTTAATTTTTTCAGTCTGGGGAGTCGAATCGCCGAGGCGAATACAATTGAATACCGCTTGATTGA
This sequence comes from Shewanella sp. CG12_big_fil_rev_8_21_14_0_65_47_15, assembly GCF_002783505.1. Lineage (GTDB taxonomy): Bacteria > Pseudomonadota > Gammaproteobacteria > Enterobacterales > Shewanellaceae > Shewanella. Next base: position 69,835 of record NZ_PFGL01000017.1, on the reverse strand, counting down.
GCGGCTCACTGGCCTTTAGGAGACTCCCAAGACTCAGATTGAGGGCGTCAGCACTCAGCACACCCAGCAACGACTCGGCCTTTGCATTCATATAAAGCACTTTAGCATCGACATCGGTCAAAATGACGGCTTCGGCAATGGATTCTAAGGTAATTTTAGCCCGTTCTTTTTGCTGAAAAATTCTTGCCAACAGGCTATTAACACGGCTCGCGAGCACTTCTAACTCTTGATTCCCCTCCGCCATTACGGGTCGATACACACTGGCCATAGGATCGACCAATGCCAATTGCTGCATAAGGTGCTTAAAGGGTTTTAGTAGGCCCCTGCGAAGCCAAATATAACCGAGGGCAACAATAAACACCCCCAGCAGAATAAAGCTGAGGGATACCCAGTCGAGCCTAAACTTTACCGCTTGGAACAGACCGTCGGAGAAAAAGACCTGCAGATAGATAGGCTCGTTCTTTAAAAGACCTGGAATTTCAATGATATCGCTATGAGTACCTTCAGAGTGTGCTGCGGCTATGGCCGAGTGGCTCATAGTCACCTTAGTTACCAAGGAGGCCTGTGCATATTCTAAGAGATCATTCTGTGTCAGTTGGCGTATTAGCAACACATATTCCTTGGGTGCAGAGGCGACTGCCGTCACCACAAAGGCTTGATTGCCAATCAAATAAGCTCCTGCAACACTCGGTTTACCTATGGCTGTCACGGCGTTTGCAATTTCCTGCAGTTTATCGCTAGCAAAAGGCCGCTCATTAGGGAAAAATGCGCGTAACTCAGCGTCAGCGAGAATATACCAACTGAGATTGGCCGACATTGAGCTGGAGTGCCATGAGGATTCTAAGGTGTTAAGTTGCGACCCATCGAGCTGGGATAGCGGCAAAGCGTAGATATTAGTTAAAAAGGCTAAACGGTCGACATCAATTTGGAATTGCTGTTGGATATTCGCCAGCTCACGGTTAGCACTGTCTTGGCGCAATAATTCGACACGATGGTCATACCAACAACCAAGGCAATAGGAAACAATAACAACCGCAGGAAGACAAAAGCCCGCAATAAATACCAATATTTTCTTGCCAATGTGCATCTCTTACCACGGCTTTTTATGACTAAATTGACTGATGGCTTCGCATCATCTTTCCCTTCGCCATGCAACATAGCTTATTTACGAATAGTATTAAACATCACTTAGCTTTAGTCGTTGCTAAAGTAGACATTTTCATACAATTAAATCAATTCAAGACCTTTGATTTAAAAATAAAATTTATAAATTAACCGATTGTGAATTTTACATTTTTTCAAGATAATTCATACATAATCAGTATGTGAATATAGGGTATGTAAGTCGTTATTTAAAAGTAAGATGCATTAAGCTTGCAGACTATAGAAACCACCGCATATGATGATCCATAAAGATACCTTCACGAGAAGTTCCCAACGCTATCAATTCAAATATCAGACATAAAACAGGCCCGTAAGCGGGCCTGTTTCGCAAACCCAAGATTACTTATGGTATTGCTTCGATTGCGCATGAACCGCCTTAATAAAGGCACCCGCATGCTCTGGGTCAACGTGCTGGTGAATACCATGACCTAAGTTAAAGACATGGCCCGAACCTTCACCGTAGCCCGCCAGAATGTGACCGACTTCCTCTTCAATACGAGGAATTGGCGCATACAACATTGACGGATCCATATTGCCTTGCAGCGCTACTTTATGGCCAACACGGCGACGGGCATCGGCAATATCCACAGTCCAGTCTAAACCTAAGGCGTCACAGCCGGTTTCTGCCATCGCTTCTAACCACAAACCGCCGCCCTTAGTGAATAAGGTCACAGGCACTTGACGGCCATCGGCAAAACGAGTCAGGCCATCGATAATCTTCTGCATATAACGCAATGAAAACTCGCGGTAAGCCGAGTGCGACAAAGCGCCGCCCCAAGAGTCGAAAATCATTAAAGATTGCGCACCGTTAGCCACCTGTGCGTTCAAATATAACGTCACAGAATCGGCTAACTTATCGAGTAGCATATGCAGCGCGGCGGGCTCGGCATAGGCCATTTTTTTGATTTTTTCGAAGGTTTTGCTCGAACCGCCTTCAACCATATAAGTGGCCAGCGTCCAAGGTGAACCCGAGAAACCGATCAACGGCACAGCGCCGTTCAGTTCGCGGCGAATAGTGCTCACGGCCTTCATTACATAACCCAGCTCATCTTCCGGATCTGGGATTGATAGCTTTTTAATCGCATCGATAGTGTCTGTTGGGCGCTCAAAACGTGGGCCTTCGCCCGCCTCAAAATACAGACCTAAACCCATAGCATCGGGCACAGTTAAAATATCGGAAAACAAAATGGCCGCATCCAGCTCATAACGACGCAGGGGTTGCAGGGTCACTTCACAGGCCAGCTCATGGTTTTTACATAAAGACATGAAATCGCCCGCTTGGGCGCGAGTCGCTTTATATTCAGGGAGATAACGGCCAGCTTGACGCATCATCCAAACGGGGGTCATATCGACAGGTTGTTTCAGTAGGGCGCGTAAATAACGATCATTCTTTAATTCTGCCATTTGGCTTGATTCCTAGACTTATTGAGATCCGCTGGGTCGGTAGTTTAGCATTTACGCGAATAATGTAACCAATATGAGCTAATTAATGTGAGCTAATACCCATCATTGGTGTCCAATTAACCACTTAGCGCTAAAATGTTAACCAGATAACACCCTGTTTAGCAATCAGAGCCAAAGTCACACTCGGACAGAAAAAAGTTGCGCCAGTTCCCTGCCTTTGGTATAAAAAGTCTGCGCTAGCAAGAACAATCAAGAAGCTCGTCGCATCGAGCCTGCTATATACGTTACTCGCCCAACGATAGGTTTCTATCGTTGGGCTTTTTATTTCGGTATTTTTTTATACAAAACAGCTGGTTTGTCCATCGGGTTATTCTCGCAAAACCCGATAAAAAGGGTTGATCAAATAGCGGTTTCTCCCCTACATTAGAAGCATGTCCGGGCACTTAAATGGAATGCATCATGCTGAGAGAACTCGAAAAAGCAGAACAGAAGTGGGGCGGTTCAAATAAGCTTATAGATCAATGGCTAGAAAATCGTCGCAAGCTGTTAGTGCATTACTGCCAAATTGCCGGCTTACCTCCCTACACTAAATCAGAGAAATCCCTCCCCTCCTTTGACAATGTAAAATCCTTCTGTGATCTGTTAGTCGATTATGTCTCCGAAGGTCATTTTGAAGTGTATGATCGCGTCGTTACCGACTGCGAAAAATTTGGTGAATCGAGCAAGACCTTAGCTCAGCAAGTGCTACCCCAAATTACCCCAACGACCAATATCGCACTGGATTTCAACGATAAATACGCCGAAGCACAGGACGACCAAGTGCTGTATCAACTCGATAAAGATTTGTCTGAGTTGGCCCAGGCGATGGAAACCCGTTTTGAACTTGAGGACGAACTCCTCGAAGTACTGCATAACAACTATTCAGAGCAAGCCCAACAGGCATAATGCCCATCCATGCTAAGGCGCACATACTGGTGTGAGTGCGCTGCATAACATCGTTTTTCGTTTATTCTTGTTCCTCTCTCGATGTTTATTCACTGTTTTACATTAACAAAAAGCCAGCTGGCGCTGGCTTTTTACATCAAATGACCTTAAGGACAATCGATTACACGGCGGATTGGAAGATCACTTCCGCGGCTTTTTTAGTGTAGGAATCGATTTGATCGAAGTTCAAGTAACGGTAAGTGTCAGCCGCAGTCGCGTCTAACTCTTTAGCGTATGCTTGATATTCTTCAACCGTCGGCAGACGACCCAATAGCGCAGCAACCGCCGCTAATTCCGCAGAAGCTAGGTAGACATTAGCGCCTGTACCTAAACGGTTCGGGAAGTTACGGGTTGAAGTCGATACCACAGTCGAACCTTCGGCCACACGTGCTTGGTTACCCATACACAATGAACAACCTGGGATCTCGATGCGCGCGCCTACACGACCGAAAATCGCATAGTAGCCTTCTTCGGTCAGCTGATCTCTGTCCATCTTAGTCGGTGGTGCAATCCACAGACGGGTTGGCAGAGTTTTAGCGAACTTGTCCAGCATCTTACCGGTTGCGCGGAAGTGACCAATGTTGGTCATACAAGAACCGACGAACACTTCGTCAATCTTTGTTTGCGCAACAGATGACAGCAGTACTGCATCATCAGGATCGTTCGGCGCACACAGGATTGGCTCTTTGATGTCGTTTAGGTCGATTTCGATAACTGCAGCGTACTCGGCATCTTTATCGGCACTCATCAGTTCAGGATTCGCTAACCACTCTTCCATGCCTTTGATACGACGTTCAATCGTACGACGATCGCCGTAACCTTCAGCGATCATCCACTTCAGCATGATGATGTTTGAGTTCAGGTATTCGATGATAGGTTCTTTGTCTAACTTGATAGTACAACCCGCTGCAGAGCGCTCTGCAGACGCGTCAGACAGTTCGAATGCCTGCTCAACTTTCAGAGTTTCTAAGCCTTCGATTTCCAGTACGCGACCAGAGAAGATGTTCACTTTACCTTTCTTCTCAACGGTTAACAGGCCCATTTCGATGGCTTTTAATGGGATAGCATGCACTAGATCACGTAAGGTGATGCCGGGTTGCATCTTACCCTTAAAGCGCACTAATACTGATTCAGGCATATCGAGTGGCATAACGCCCGTCGCCGCAGCAAACGCTACTAGACCAGAACCTGCAGGGAATGAAATACCGATAGGGAAACGGGTATGTGAGTCACCACCGGTACCAACGGTATCGGGCAGTAACATACGATTTAGCCATGAGTGGATAACACCATCACCTGGACGCAGTGATACACCACCGCGGTTCATGATGAAATCTGGCAGAGTATGATGGGTGTTCACATCCACTGGCTTTGGATAAGCCGCGGTGTGACAGAATGACTGCATAGTCAAATCGGCACTGAAACCTAAACAGGCTAAGTCTTTCAGCTCGTCACGGGTCATAGGACCAGTAGTATCCTGTGAACCGACAGAGGTCATCTTAGGTTCGCAGTATTGGCCAGGACGCACGCCAGCTACACCACATGCCTTACCGACCATCTTCTGTGCTAGGGTATAACCCTTACCAGAATCAACGACATCCTGTGGGCGCACGAATACATCAGATGCAGGTAAACCTAATACATCACGGGCTTTGTCGGTTAGACCACGGCCAATGATCAAAGGAATACGACCACCCGCACGCACTTCGTCTAACAGTACGTCAGTTTTCAGGCTAAATTCTGAAATCACTTCATCGCTACTGTGGCGCTTAACCACACCAGCGTATGGGTAAATGTCGATAACATCGCCCATTTCCATCTTGCTCACGTCGAGCTCGATAGGCAGTGCGCCGGCATCTTCCATAGTGTTGAAGAAAATCGGTGCAATTTTACCGCCAAGGCAGAAACCGCCAGCACGTTTGTTGGGTACGAATGGAATATCATCACCCATAAACCACAGCACTGAGTTAGTGGCCGATTTACGTGATGAACCCGTACCCACAACGTCGCCCACATATACTAATGGGAAACCTTGTGCTTTTAACGCTTCGATTTTTTTCACTGGGCCAACGGCGCCAGCAACGTCAGGCTCAATACCATCACGGGCGTTTTTCAGCATAGCTAACGCGTGCAATGGGATATCGGGGCGTGACCAAGCATCAGGTGCAGGTGACAGGTCGTCGGTGTTGGTTTCACCTGAGACTTTAAATACTGTCAGCGTCACTTTCTCTTCAAGTTTTGGACGGCTTAAGTACCAATCGGCATTTGCCCAAGCTTCAACCACTTGCTTAGCAAACTCATTACCCGCTTCCATCTTCTCAACCACATCGTGGAAAGAATCAAACATCAGTAGAGTATGAGCGAGGGCTTTAACGGCCAATGGTGCGAGCGCGGGATTGTCGAGCTGCGCAATCAGAGGTTCGATGTTATAGCCGCCTTGCATAGTACCTAATAACTCGGTAGCACGCTCAGCAGATAGAATAGGTGAAGCAACAGTGCCTTTAGCCACTGCATCTAAGAAAGCAGCTTTAACATAAGCGGCTTCATCAACACCGGGGGGAATTCGATTTTCGAGCAGGTCGAGAACGAAAGCCTCTTCACCTGCGGGTGGATTTTGAACCAATTTAACCAGTTCAGCCACTTGATGTGCATCTAATGGCTTAGGGACTACGCCCTCTGCAGCACGTTCTGCGACGTGTTTACGATATGCTTCTAGCACGGCAACATTCCTCTTTGTTTGGCGCTCTAACAACGAAACTGCACGTCTTCTTTATTGAAGCTGACAGTCCGACATGATCGACCCGTATTTCCGGCCTGCAGTATACTACAGCTTTGCAAAAGTATGAATCAGCTCACACTCGACGAAGGACGAAATAAGGGCTAAATCCGGCGGCGATGCCCAACATACGGGAAGAATAAAACAAGGGAAATTAGACAATAGTTTGAAAACAGATAAAAAACCATACAACACAAATAGTTAACATGTTTTCACAAATTTGAAATCAAACAAGAATTTTTCAGCTCTGTGGCTTAAATATGCGTAAATATTTCTCAACTTTGTGGATTTTGACTTTTAAGATGCAGTGCAAAAACTTACACTCAAACGCAATTTATCGCATTGCTAAGTGATTCTATCCCCGCCCATCGGAGTACCAATGACAATCCTAAATGTTCAAGCCGTCATTTTTGATATGGATGGCGTTTTAATCGATTCTGAACCCCTATGGCAGCGGGTCGAGTATGAAGTGCTATCGGCACTCGGAGTCCCAGTCACCATAGAAACGATTCAACAGACCACGGGCTTACGTATCGACCAATGTGTCGATTATTGGTATCACAAAGCCCCTTGGACAAACTACGACAACGCCAAGGTCAGCCAGGCGATTGTTGATAAAGTCGCGGCGGAAATTCTGGTTAGTGGCGAAGCTATGTTAGGTGTCCATGAGGCGATTACCCATTGCCAAACTCTGGGGTTAAAAATTGGCTTAGCCACATCATCCCCAAATACCATTATCCAAGCCGTATTAACTAGGTTAGAGCTTAGTGAAACATTTATGGCGATAGAATCGGCCGAACATCTTACCTACGGCAAACCTCACCCTGAAGTCTATTTAAACTGCGCTAAAGCTCTAGGTGTCGATCCCCGCTTTTGCCTCGCCATCGAAGACTCCTTTAACGGCTTGATCGCCGCCCGCGCCGCCAATATGCAAACCGTCGCTATTCCCGCCGCAGAACAGAGGGATGAAGCTAAATGGGTGATTGCACATCATCAAACAGACACTTTGCTCGCATTACCCGAGGTGTTAACGGCGTAAGCCTACTTTAGATTCTAGATTCTAGGCGCAAAAATGATTATCCCAGTAGTAGAGTTGCATGCATCCATATAGTAAAAAGCCAGATATTGTCTGGCTTTTTACTTTTAACTCAATCTGTTACCAGATTTTAACCCTGTCCTCAGGCGCTAAATACATCTTATCGCCCTCTTTCATTTCGAAGGCTTTATAGAAAGCTTCGAGATTACGTGGCGTACCCATTGCACGGTAGTGGCTAGGTGAATGGGGATCGGTCAGTAAACGACGTCCCAGTTCTTCATCGCGGTAGTTACGGCGCCAAACTTGCGACCAACCGACAAAGAAACGCTGCTCGCCCGTTAAACCGTCAATCACAGGCGCTGGCTTGCCGTTTAAGCTCATCAGATAAGAGCGCGCAGCCACGGTTAAGCCACCTAAGTCGCCGATGTTCTCCCCTAGGGTCAAATCACCGTTAACGAATTTACCCGGCAGCGCTTCATAGCCAGAATACTGAGCCGAAAGCTGTTTGCCGCGTTTTTGGAACTCTTCGCGGTCTTTGTCCGACCACCAGTCACGCAGGTTACCGTCACCATCGTACTTAGCGCCTTGATCATCGAAACCATGGCTGATTTCATGGCCGATCACGGCACCGATACCACCGTAGTTCACCGCATCGTCGGCATCCATATTGAAGAAGGGTGGCTGCAAAATAGCGGCAGGGAACACGATTTCGTTTTTCACTGGGCTGTAATAAGCATTGACCGTTTGCGGCGTCATGCCCCACTCGGTACGATCGATAGGCTTGCCGAGCTTGTTGATCATGTCTTGATATTCAAACTGGGCGTAACGCATATAGTTACCCACCAGCTCATCGGATTTGATCGCTAAACCCGAGTAATCTCTCCACTTATCTGGATAGCCGATTTTATAGGTGAATTTAGCCAGTTTTTCCTGGGCGGCAACTTTGGTTTCGGGCGTCATCCACTCGAGCTCATTGATGCTGACCTCAAACCCTTTGATCAGGTTTTTGATCATGGTTTCCATACGAGCTTTAGCTTCTGGCTTGAAGTATTGCTTAACGTATTCCTCGCCCACTAGCTCACCTATCACTTGGTCGGCGCCATCGACGGCCTTTTTCCAGCGAGGTTGTTGCTCTTCGATCCCCATTAAGGTTTTGCTCTTAAAAGCGAAGTTCAAATCGACAAAGTTTTTGCTCAGCAGTTCGGCATAACTGTCGACTAAGTGGAACGCGAGATAATCCTGCCACGCCGAAACGGGGAAGGCATCAAAATTTGCCCCAAGTTTTTCAAAATAGGAAGGTTGACGCACAACCACTTCAGTGACTTTGTCGCCAAAACCCGCATTCGCGGCGAAGGCATTAAAATCGAACTTGCCCGTTAACTGTTGGAGTTCAGCGCGATCGCGCTTGTTATAAGCCTTATTCGCATCACGGGATTCAACGCGGCTCCACTGGCTTTGCGCCAGCATCAATTCGATCTCCGCCACGTTTTTGGCCGCTCGCTTGGCGTCCTTATAACCCGCCTCGGTCAGTATATCGGTGACATACTTCGCCATCGCTTGGCGATTAGCGGCAAACTTAGGATCATCCTTAAGGTAGTAATCACGATCCGGCAGTGTGAGGCCCGATTGGCTTAAATACACCGCATATTGGGTCGAATTTTTCGCGTCATTGTTAACAAAAAAACCAAAGGGAATGCTAGCACCGCTGGTGAGTAACTTACCCATGACTGCGGGTAAATCGGCGTGGCTTTTCGCGCTGGCGATATCATTTAATAACCGATTAAGTGGGGTAACACCTAAGGTTTCCAGCAGTTCGGTATTCATAAAGCTGGCATTAAAGTCACCGATCTTCTGCTCATTAGAGCCCGCCGCTGGATTCTTTTTCGCGGCCACTTCATCGATGATCTTTTTCAATGCATCTTGGCTCTGATCGTAGAGCACAGAGAATGCACCGTAGTTGGATTTATCGGCAGGAATGGGCGTATTCGCTAACCACTTACCGTTGACGCTGTAATAGAAATCGTCTTGATGGCGAACTGAGGCATCAAAATTTTGTAATTCAATGCCAGAAACCGCGGCGACTTCCGTTTTAGGCTCGCTGCTGCAAGCGGCTAAACCTAAACTCAGGGCGATCCCCAGAGCCAGTGTGCTAATTTTCTTCATTGTTTTCCCCAGCTTCCGTTGAGTGTGTTATTGATTTTCCCGCAAAACCTTAGCATCTTGCCCTGCCCCGCAGTAGCAGGATTTTGTAAAAGGATATGACATTTTAGTGACTATTTTAGAGCTTATTGTCAGCACTATGACGAAAAAAGGCATGAGTTTAGTCATGCCCTTGTTGATTAGCTGCGGCTAAGTCATTGCCTAAAAGGCTTTACCTACAAATAAATAGAAGGATTTATCACCCATATCTGTGATCCCGAAACCCAGCGCTGCCGGCCCCATGGATGTATCTGTGCCTATGTACAAACTCGAGGCATAGATAAGATCGGATAGACTGACGTCGGACCTTTCATACCAAACATTTCCCGCCTCTAAACTCCAACCTAGGTATAAAGGATAATCCGTCATACCTAAGGCATCACGCCCCAAGTCGTACTGGTAGATAAAGGCACCAAAGATTTTATGTGAACCACTCAGTGAATCTTTGTGGTAACCCGAAAGGTTTAAGAAACCACCTAACTCGGAGAGATGCAGCGTATTGACACCATCATTGTTATTGGTACCAAGTGAGGCTTTACCCACAAAAGCATGGTTGCCCACACTCAATGCCCCTTTCCAGTCGGCTTCAATCTGCACGCTGTATTCATTTTCATTATTGTCGACAATATCGTCGAAATCTTCATTGCGCACATAGACGTTTAAGGTGACACGATTCCCCGATGTGGGGAAACTGATGCTATCTAAACTATCGTAACCAAATTTAAAATAGGCGCCGAAGGAGCTGAAATCAAAATCCTCAGTGAGCCAAGCATCGTTGACTATCACACCTTTCTCCGCCACTAGCCCAAGCTCAACTATGCCCTGCAGGATAAGGTTATAACCCATACCGAGTTCGATAGTATGGGTCCGCTTATCGAAATCAAAGACGCGATTGTTATTGTCATATAGGTTCCAACTCTGGGTATCGTATTGATAACGCGCGCGGCTATAAAACTCCTGATCCCTATCCAAAGGTTGATAGAACTCAGTGGCAAATAATTTTTCAAATCCGAGCTTAACTTCATTACGCCACTCGCCACCGTTGCGGGTGAGATCCGTCATAGTGTAAGCCGTATCAAAAGTGATAGCCGAATCAGCACTAAAGTCATCCTCCCAATTAAAGCCCAGTTGGAAATAATTAGGGCCCCAGGATTTCGCTTTAGTGGTCACTGTGAGTATGCGGCCGTGTTCACCGTCAACAAATTCGGCATCGACACGCTCAAATTTATTGAGGGAGTAAATGCGTTTTAATGCTTCATTCAGCTCATCTTTAGTGACCGATTGCCCCGCTTTAAGCTCTAAGGCTTCCTTCAATAGATTGAGGTTCACCTTAGACTGGTTGTCGAACACTATTTCCTGGATGGGATGGCTCACATTAGCGATAAGCACTTTGCCCTTGGCTTGTTTGGCAGCGACGTAGGCAGCATATTCCTCGGGACTCACGCTCATACTGCTCAGCTTATCAAGCTGGCCGTTGGCGGCTTCTTTACCTAAGGTTAATGCCTGCGGCATGATAGTAAAATCTGTGGTGCTTAAGGCATCGATCGCGGGGCGGATCAACACATCTTTATCTGTCAGCAGTAATTTTTGTTTTTCGGTGCTAGCATTGGTCAAAAAGTTGGAAAGCTGATCGAGCACTGCAATCGTACTGTCTAATTTGTCTTTCTTAACTAATGGTGAACCAATATCCACGGCGATAATAATATCGGCGCCCATGGCTTTCACCACATCGACGGGCATATTGTTGGCAATACCACCATCGACGAGCAGCTTGCCATCGATTTGGGTAGGTTGCAGCGCGCCGGGTACAGTGGCAGAGGCCTGCATCGCCTTGACTATACTGCCTTGGTCGAGCACTACCGGTAAGCTGGTTTCTAAGTCGGTCGCCACCGCTCGGTAGGGAATGGCTAACTCATTAAAATGACCGAACTGATTCACTAAATCCGTTGATTGTCGCAATAACTGCGACATGGTCTGACCCCGTAGCAAACCGCTAGGCGCCCTCACTTCCCCTTCGTTATAGCCAATGTTCAGTGGAATGTTGTAACGATCCCTTAGCTGTTTATCCCTGTAGCTCAATACATTGCGCGGAATAGTATCCGAGTAGCCGCTGTCCCAATTGACCCCCATCATAATGGCTTCGACTTCGCTCGCACTGTACCCCAGTGAGTACATGCCTGCGACATAGGCACCGATACTGGTACCTGCAATGTAATCGACCGGAATATGATGTTCTTCCAATATTTTGAGCACTCCTACGTGGGCAGCTCCCTTGGCACCACCACCGCTGAGAACCAGCCCTATCTTAGGCCGTTCGGCTGCAATTAGAGGGGAGAGGAACAGACATAAAAAGAGAGAAGCGAGTATTCTACGCATCATGATTGGCTACTTTTTATTGGATAAAATTTCGAGTTAATATTAACAAATTTATCTATTTAACCGTCAGTCATATTTTATCTAAATCGACTCGGCTTGATTATCTGTCACTAAATAATGTTCAAAATCACTCACAGACATAGGTTTGGCAAAATAGTAACCTTGGATAATATAACATCCTCGACTAAAGACCTGCTCCAACTGCTCCACGGTCTCAATCCCTTCGGCAACCACATTCAGTTTTAGGTTACGTGCTAATTCAATAATACTGCTGACAATGGCCTGATCGGCGGAGTTAGTCGCAATATCAATCAAAAATGAACGGTCAATTTTTAAGGTATTCACGTCAAAATGGCGCAAATAGGCCAGAGAAGAATAACCAGTGCCAAAATCATCGATAGCGACTTCGATACCGAGGGATTTTAATTGCGTTAAATGGCTCTTTGCCACCTGCAACTCTTTCATCAATACCCCTTCGGTAATTTCAAGCCCTAGGTATGAGGTTGGCATCTGAGTTTCTGTAAGTATCTGTTTTACACCCTCGATAAAATCGGGTTGACGGAAATGAATCGCCGATATATTGACCGATAATTTAAATGGTTCAGCATAAGTTTTCGCCCATTTAGCCCCATGCACACAGGCTTGGCGTAACACCCAACGATCGATCTCCACAATCAAACCACAGGCTTCCGCCACCTTAATAAAAATATCAGGGCGAATAAATCCTTCCTTCGGATGCCGCCAACGGATCAAGGCCTCCATTCCGATAAACCTATCACCGCGTAGAATATCAATTTGCGGTTGATAATAGAGTTCAAACTCTTCCCGCTCTATGGCCTTGCGTAGATCGGCCTCTAGGCGTAAATGATATAGCGCCTGGGTATTACGCTCCGATGAATAGTATTTAAAATTACCCCGTCCTTCCTCCTTGGCGTGGTACATGGCAAGGTCGGCGTTCTTGATAAAGGCCTCGGGCTGCACCGCATCGTCGGGCCATATACTGATCCCTATACTAGTCGAAATATAAAACTCACGGCCAAACAGTTTAAAGGGAGCCTTTATTTGGTCTAACAGCCGTTCGGCTAAATGATTGATCTCATCTAAACTATCAGCGTTTTTCAATAGGATAACAAACTCATCGCCGCCAAACCGACAAAGTAAATGCTCACTCCCTATGCATGATTGAAGACGATTAGAGGCCTCCACCAACAAGGCATCCCCCATGCTATGCCCATAGGAATCATTAACATGCTTAAATCTATCGAGGTCGAGGAATAATAATGCGAGCTTATCGCCCGTTTCCTGTGCCACCTGTATCGACTGTAACAAACGGCTCGAAAACAAAGATCGATTGGATAATCCCGTCAGCACATCATAATTTGCCAATCGTCGCAAATCGGCTTCGGTGCGTTTTCGCTCTGTAATATCAGAAAATACCACCACATAGTGAACTACATTTTCATGGGCCGAGCGCATCACCGACACATTGAGCCATACGGGGTACAGCAATCCATTCTGCCCCATTAACTCCCGCTCTCCCGTCCAAGAGGTATCTTGCCCAAGGAGTTGAGCCACTTCGGTAGAGAGACCATCCTTCATTTGCACAAATTGGGAAAATGACTGTCCGACTAAATCCGTTTGTTCAGTGCCGATAATATGCTGCGCAGCATGGTTCGCAACTCGAATATTTTCATCGGCATCTAAAATCAACACGCCTTCCGACGTATTTTCAAAGGCTTGAGCAAGTAAATTCACTTCATCTTCAAGCTGACGCTGCACTGTGATATCACTATAAATACCGGCAACTCGTTCAATCTCATTGGTTTGCTTATTACGAGCCACAGGACGTCCCCTGACCCTTAACCAACCCCAACCCCCATCTTTACGCTGGTAACGATATTCGGCCTCGAAACGGTCCTGTTCCCCCGCTAACATGCTATTCCACTGCGCGAGGGTCTGCTCTTTATCCTGTGGATGCATGGGTAGCTCCTCGAGCGGAACCACAATTTCATTGGCATGGCTGCCCAGCACCGCTCCCCGATTATCCAGATAAAAACACTGAGTATCTTTATGCCACTCCCACAGATCGGAATCACTGCCGCGCAAAGACTGCCTAAGGCGGTCATCGCTCTCGGTGAGCGCTTGGTTCATATTCATAAAAGTGCGGACTTGCCGTTGCCGGTACCAAGCTAAGCTCAGCACAATAATAGAAAAGAGTAGCAGCAACACACCTTTAAATTCTTTCGTTAACCACCAATGCTGCTCGACAGAGAAAGGATAGGAAAAGGGTTTATCGGACCACACTCCATTGGTTTGGCTCAATATGTCTAAAACATATTTCCCTGCGGCCAAACCCGCGAGGTTGATCTGCGACTCGCCTTGCAGCAAAACATAATTGCTCTCTTCACCTTGATAGCGTAAACGATACTTAAATTTAATTGGAGAATCATCAAGATAATCTAAATTGGTGATCTGCAAGCTCACCATATTGGCATCGGGCTTGATGGTCATCATAGGCTTTGGCAGTAATGACACTTCGGTGGCGTTATCGTAATAAACGGAAACAGACTCGAGCATCATATGGTCGTCGGTAATACGGTTAGCCAGCTTATCCACATCCAAGTGCATAACCCCTTCGGGCGTACCTACATAAAAGCCTGTTTTTGGTGAGTAGAAATAAGTTCCTTCATTTAACTCGTCGGAAATCAAACCGTCGAGCTGATTAAACATGGCAATGTCGCCAGTTTGGATATCCTGTCGCACCAAAGCATCGGCACAGCCTACGAGGTTAGACTTAGGTGTTTTTTGGATAAAAAACACTGAACTACAATTAACTTGCCACAGGGAGGTTAACGAAGTTAGCTTCCCCGTCAGTTGCTGGTATTCAAATAAGCCTTTTTCATAGGTACCAAACCACATCACCCCGGGTGACATTTCCTCCAAATGACTCACAGTCGGCGCTGAAGCTAAGGCACTAAATAAGCCCATTTGATTATGGAACTCATTTTGACCATCGATATAGCCAAAGACTTTTTTACCGCCGACCCATAATTTGCCATCAGATGCACGGTAAAGGGTGCGAATGGTTGGCCGTTTGGGGCCATCACTGACAGATTTATCAATATTAAAAGGTTGTGGCTCCCTTAAGCCTAATTCCCAAAAATAGAGCCCCGTCGATGTTGCAATCCAAACACGCCCCTTAAGTAGAGGATCGTTATAGGTTTTATAAATAACTTTATTTTTGAGTTCATCCTTGCCACCAGCCCACTCGGCAAAACTGTCCCCTGACAGGGTTTGTTTATCGACCACAAAGAGCCCATTCGTGGTCGACACAAGCAAATATCTATCACCTAACTCATTGATACTATAAATACTTTCATGGGAACTTAAGCCTTCAATCGGGACCTCGATCGCTTTATCACTTCCCTTAGCAATCAATGTTAAGTTTGAGGAACCGAGCCAAAGACCTTCATCGGCCGCATGCACAGACCAGGTCATCGCATCGCTCAATGCATAGGGCTGATCCTCAGTAAAAGTATCGAGAATAAATTCCGGCTTTGAGGCTAAGAGTGCCAATCCATCACCCGAGCCTCCAACCCACATTAGGCCAGAGTCATCAAACAACATGGCCTTAAGGATTTCCATATTGGCCTCAGCCTTTATCTCAGATTGATAATTTTCAATCTGTCGCGTCTTGGGTGACCACTTTAATAGGCCTACCCGACTGGTAACCCAAAGATCTCCCTGCGGATCTTCAATGATGGCAGTACCCCAATCGGGTAATTCAGCAACGGAGGTAATTTGCCGGGCTAGGGGGTCAAGTTGATAGACACCACGTCCAGTCGCAACCCAAATGCGCTGTTTTGAATCCGCTAGCATATCGAAAATGCTGCCCATAGATTCGGTCCAAGGATATTGGAACAACCGCTCCCCCTTGTTACCGAGGAGTACGAGTTGCAACTGCCCAGCGACCAGCATTTGCCCATTGGGCATCACCAGTAATTTACGCCAAGGAAGGTCGCGATTAACGGGCAACTGGGTGATAAGTTGCAGTGTTGAATCCGAAGGAGAAAACTCATAAAGCTGACCGTTATCAATCAACAACCGCCATGTTTGGCCATCCTTTCTGGCCGCAGATACCAGTGCTCCCCCCGGAAAATGTGGAAACAAATTAGACGAGCCAAAGGCCATAAATTGGTTGTCAACGATATCGTAAAGGTAAACCGCTGCATTGGTACTAACCAATAATTGATCGCGATCGATATTAACCACAGAGGTAATAAAATCATCCGTAAGACGTAATTCGGTACCAATTTTATCGATGCGTCGCACCTTCGAATTACTGACCCGATACAAACCTTGTTCAGTTGCCGCCCAAACAAATCCATAATCATCGAGGGCTAACGCCCGAATGCTGGTCGCCTCGAGCCCGTCCCTATCAGTAAAGACACGCTGCACTAAGCCACTGGCCCAAACTGTATTTAGGCTAGTAAACAAAAGGATGAAACATGTCAGAAGTGTTCTAGTTATTATTATTTTCATTTGACGACTTACTTCGTACCGTATTCTTACTCTAGCAGTTCAACTCTATCAATTCATCCGCTTGTTTACATAAAAGTTACAAAAAAATACAGGCAATAAAAAAGCGCTCAAATGAGCGCTTTTTTAATCGACAGCTAAATTACTTTTTCTTTGCCTTTGGGTTTGGCAAATCAGTAATAGAACCTTCGTACATTTCAGCGGCTAAGCCCACTGATTCATGCAGTGTTGGGTGCGCGTGAATGGTTAATGCTAAATCTTCGGCATCACAACCCATTTCAATCGCTAAGCCGATTTCGCCTAACAGCTCGCCACCGTTAACACCAACGATAGCCCCACCGATCACGCGGTGAGTGTCTTTATCGAAAATCAGCTTAGTCATACCTTCAGAGCAATCTGACGCAATAGCACGACCACTTGCAGCCCATGGGAAAGTCGCTGTTTCGTAAGCAATACCTTGCTCTTTAGCTTCTTTCTCAGTCAGACCAACCCAGGCCACTTCAGGGTCAGTGTATGCAATTGATGGGATCACTTTTGGATCGAAGTAGTGCTTCATGCCAGCGATCACTTCGGCCGCTACGTGGCCTTCATGCACACCTTTGTGAGCGAGCATGGGTTGACCAACGATGTCACCGATGGCGTAGATATGCGGTACGTTTGTACGTAATTGCTTGTCTACGTTGATGAAACCACGCTCGTCAATCTTAACGCCAGCTTTATCAGCGTCGATCAGCTTGCCATTTGGCGTACGGCCGATAGCGACTAACACTGCATCGTAACGTACTGGCTCTGCTGGTGCGCTCTTACCTTCCATAGAAACGTAGATACCGTCTTCACGGGCTTCGACCGCTGTCACTTTAGTTTCGAGGATCAGGTTGAATTTCTTCTTGATTTGCTTAGTGAATACGCGAACCACGTCTTTGTCGGCCGCTGGGATCACTTGGTCGAACATTTCAACCACGTCGATTTCACTGCCTAAAGATGAATACACAGTACCCATTTCTAGACCGATAATACCGCCGCCCATCACCAGCAGTTTGCCAGGAACTTCTTTCAGTTCTAATGCGTCGGTCGAATCCCAAATACGTGGGTCTTCATGGGGAATAAATGGCAGTTTGATTGGGCGAGAACCCGCAGCGATGATCGCTTGCTCGAACTGAACAACAGTCACAGTGCCATCTTCAGCGGTCACTTCCAGTGTGTTAGGGCCAGTGAATTTACCGAAACCGTTAACCACATTCACTTTACGCATCTTGGACATGCCGCCCAAGCCGCCAGTCAATTGGCTGATCACTTTTTCTTTAAAGCCACGTAACTTATCTAAATCGATAGTTGGCTCACCGAACACCACACCATGGGCGGCAACGGCTTTGGCTTCTTCGATCACTTTAGCGACGTGTAACAGTGCTTTAGATGGGATACAACCCACATTCAGACACACACCACCTAAAGTGCTAAAACGTTCAACGATAACGGTTTGTAGACCTAAGTCTGCCGCACGGAAGGCCGCAGAATATCCAGCAGGACCTGCACCTAAAACCACTACCTGAGTTTTGATTTCGTTACTCATGTTTTCCTCTAATTCTCATTCAATCCGTTGGAGGAGACCAATCCTGCCAACCGAAAATGCGCCAGCGCGTAAGGTGGGCGCATTTTAACCTGTGTTTGATACCGATCACAATAAACAAAAGGCCACTCAAATTGAGCAGCCTTAATTGTTTACAGAATCAAAGTACGAATATCGGACAGAATTCCTGACAGCGTCACACTAAAGCGTGCAGCCATAGCACCATCGATCACCCGGTGATCGTATGACAGCGACAGTGGCAACATCAATTTAGGTTCGAACTCTTTACCATTCCACTTAGGCTTAATTTCAGATTTAGACACACCTAAAATCGCCACGTCTGGGTAGTTCACGATAGGCGTAAACGCCGTACCGCCGATGCCACCTAAACTTGAAATAGTGAAACAGCTACCCTGCATATCGGCGGATTTCAGCTTACCGTCACGGGCACGGATAGAGATATCGGCCAGTTCACGGGATAACTCGATAATGCCCTTCTTATCCACATCACGCACCACTGGCACAACCAAACCGTTTGGCGTATCAACCGCTACACCGATATGGAAATACTTCTTCTGGATCAGTGATTCGCCATCAGAGCTTAAGCTCGAGTTAAACACCGGGAACTGTTGCAGCGTCTTAGCGACCGCTTTCATCATAAAGACGAGAGGCGTGATCTTATAATCGGCCTTCTTCTTCGCCGCCGCATCGTTTTGCTGCTTACGGAACTCTTCCATCTCAGTGATATCAGCTTCATCGAACTGAGTCACATGGGGAATGGTTACCCAGTTACGGTGCAGGTTAGGACCAGAGATCTTCTGGATGCGGCTTAATGGAATTTCTTCCACTTCACCAAACTTGCTGAAGTCCACTTTAGGCGCAGCAATAACTTGCAGACCGCCGCCATTACCCGCTGCAACTGAGGTTGCCGCAGTCGCTTTCGGACGCGACAGTTCGTATTTCACATACGCCTGCACATCTTCCTTCATGATGCGACCCTTACGGCCTGAACCTGTCACTTGGGTCAAATCGACCCCAAATTCACGGGCTAAGCGACGTACCGCAGGGGATGCATGTACCGCACCGGTAGACACAGGCGTACCTGCGCTTGGGTGATGTGGCACAGGAGGACGGCTTGCAGGTGTTGAGGCCGCAACGGGCGCCGCGCTCACTGGAGCAGGAGCCGCCGCTTGAGCAACTGGTGCTGGCGCACTTGCTGTTGCTGTAGACGTCGTTTCAACGGTGGCAATCACACTACCTTGAGAAACCTTGTCACCCACTTTAACAGTCAAAGACAGCAGTTTACCGGCGAATGGCGCTGGCACTTCCATAGTCGCTTTGTCGGTTTCAAGGGTGATCAAACCTTGATCGGCGGTGATCATATCACCGACTGACACTAGAACTTCGATCACATCGACATTGCTGGCATCGCCAATATCCGGCACTTGGATTTCTTTTACGGCAACAACAGGAGCCGCAGTTGCTACTGGTGCAACTGGCGCTGCTGGAGCGGCTTGAGCCACAGGAGCTGGTGTGCTTGCTTGTGGAGCTGCCACAGCAGGTGCTGCGCCGCCCACTTCGAGCATAACCACTAATGAGCCTTGGGAAACCTTGTCACCCACAGCCACTTTCACTTCTTTTACCACACCGGCGAATGGCGATGGTACGTCCATGGTCGCTTTATCGGTTTCTAGGGTAATTAAACCGCTATCAACCTCAATCTTATCGCCAACGGCAACTAAGACTTCGATAACCGATACATCGGTATCACCACCGATATCGGGTACAGTCACTTCAATAACAGACGATGCCGCCGCTACTGGAGCAGAAGCTGGCGCAACTGGAGCCGCCTGAACTGGCGCTGGTTCAGCCGCTTTGGCAGGTGCAACCGCAGGAGCGGCAACCGCGGCTGCCGCGCCCGCTGCCTGCATCATAGCAATCAAAGTCCCTTCGGAGACTTTATCGCCCACAGCCACTTTCAATTCGGCTAACACACCGGCAAAAGGCGCTGGAATATCCATAGTCGCCTTGTCGCTTTCGACGGTAATAATCGAGTCATCGGCCGCGAGGGTATCGCCCACAGCGGCACAAATTTCGATCACTTGCACTTCATCGCCGCCGATATCAGGAACAAAAACTTCTTTTAATTCAGCCATTTTTATTGCCTCTTACGCGTACTGTGGATTGATCTTGTCAGCGTCGATACCATACTCTTTAATGGCTTTTGCTAACACATCGACAGGCAGCTCTTTGCGATCAACCAGAGATTTCAGTGCCGCGATCACGATAAACTTAGCGTCCACTTCGAAGTGGTGACGTAGATTATCGCGGCTGTCTGAGCGACCGAAACCGTCAGTACCTAACACTTTGTAATCGGTTGGCATATAAGCACGTAACTGTTCGCCGTAAATCTTCATATAGTCAGTGGCCGCAATTGCGGGTGCATCACTTGAGATCACTTGGCTGATATAGGCTTGTTTTGGCGTTTCGGTTGGGTGCAGCATGTTCCAACGCTCGGCAGCTTGACCATCGCGGGTCAGTTCGTTGAAGCTAGTGACGCTAAATACGTCGGCAGTAATACCGAAGTCCTTCGCCAGTGCCTGCGCCGCTTTACGGGTTTGCTCAAGAATAGTGCCACAGCTCATTAACTGAACCTTACCTTTACCTGAGCCTGCAACGGTTTCTAACTTGTAGATACCTTTAACAATGCCTTCCTCGGCACCTTCTGGCATCGCTGGCTGCTCATAGTTTTCGTTCATCGTGGTCAAGTAGTAGAAGATATCTTCTTGATTCTCACCGTACATGCGACGAATACCATCTTGTACCACAACGGCGATTTCATAACCGAAAGTAGGATCATAGGTAATACAGTTAGGAATCGTGTTCGCCAATACATGACTGTGACCATCCTGATGCTGCAGACCTTCGCCGTTAAGCGTTGTACGGCCCGAAGTACCACCAACTAAGAAGCCGCGCGCACGCATATCACCCGCTGCCCAAGCCATGTCACCAATACGTTGGAAACCGAACATTGAGTAGTAGATGTAGAAGGGGATCATTGGCACGTTGTTAACTGAATAACTGGTCGCTGCCGAAACCCATGATGACATAGCACCGAGTTCGTTAATCCCTTCCTGCAATACCTGGCCGGTTTTATCTTCACGGTAGTAAGCGACTTGGTCAGAATCCTGCGGTACGTATTTTTGGCCTTCATGGGCATAAATACCCACTTGACGGAACAGACCTTCCATACCGAAAGTACGAGCTTCGTCGGGAATAATTGGCACAATATTTTTGCCAATTTTCTTGTCTTTTAGCAGCGCAGTCAGCACGCGAACAAACGCCATGGTCGATGAAATTTCACGGCCATTAGAGCCAGCAAGAATCGAATCGAAAATCTTCAGTGACGGGATTTCCAGCTCTTCGCTGAACTTTTGACGACGTTGTGGCACGCTACCATGCAGCGCCTCACGACGGCTCATCATGTACTTCACTTCTTCCGAATCTGGGCCTGGATGATAGAAAGGTAAATCTTCTAACTGGTCATCAGGAATTGGGATATTGAAGCGGTCGCGGAAGTAACGGATAGACTCGATACCCATTTTCTTCACGTTGTGGGCGATGTTTTTACCTTCACCGGCATCACCTAAGCCGTAACCTTTTACGGTTTTAGCTAGAATTACCGTTGGGCGACCCTTGGTTTTTTGGGCGTGATCTAAGGCTGCGTACACTTTAACAGGGTCATGGCCGCCACGGTTTAAGCGCCAAATGTCATCGTCTGACATATTCACCACCATTTCGGCGGTTTCAGGGTACTTACCGAAGAAGTGCTCGCGAGTATAAGCGCCACCCTTGGCTTTACAGTTTTGGTATTCACCGTCAACGGTTTCTTCCATTAACTGCAGCAGTTTACCGCTAGTGTCACGGGCCAATAATGGATCCCAGTAACGACCCCAAATCACTTTCACAACTTCCCAGCCTGCGCCGCGGAATTCGCCTTCAAGTTCTTGGATGATCTTACCGTTACCACGTACCGGGCCATCGAGGCGCTGTAGGTTACAGTTAACAATAAAGACTAAGTTATCTAATTCTTCACGGGCCGCTAAACCAATGGCACCTAAGGCTTCTGGCTCATCACACTCACCGTCACCTAAGAAACAGTAAACAGTTTGCGCCGAACAATCCTTCAGACCACGATCAGTCAGATACTTAAGGAAACGCGCCTGATAGATGGCTTGAATTGGACCTAAGCCCATAGAAACCGTTGGGAATTGCCAGTAATCCGGCATCAGTTTTGGATGCGGGTATGAAGACAGCCCCTTGCCATCCACTTCTTGACGGAAGTTAGCCAGTTGCTCTTCGCTTAAACGACCTTCTAGGAATGAGCGCGCATAAATACCTGGGGCGATATGGCCTTGGAAATACACGAGATCGCCACCGTCTTTTTCATTCGGTGCGCGGAAGAAATGGTTAAAACACACGTCATAGATAGTCGCGCTTGAGGCGAAACTGGAGATATGGCCGCCAAGTTCTAAGTCTTTCTTAGAACCGCGCAGCACCATAGCTAAGGCGTTCCAACGGATGATGGCGCGAATGCGACGTTCCATCTCTTGATTGCCAGGCATGTGCGGCTCTTGACCCGCAGGAATAGTGTTCAAATAAGCGGTAGTCGCAGTGTAAGGCAAGTGTGTGCCATTGCGACGCGCTTTATCGATCAGCTTCTCTAATAAAAAATGAGCGCGTTCTGGGCCTTCCTGTTCCAACACAGCTTGCAGGGCATCAACCCATTCCTGAGTCTCTAACGGATCTACGTCTTGTAGCATATCTTCAGACATGACACTGTCCTTCTCTATATACATGATAATGAATGGTGTTTGCGGCAAATCTCGGCTTAGCTAAGGCTAAATACGGAAACTTAAGCGCCACTCTTTAATCGGCGCAAGCTTCGCTGCAACCGGCTATCTTCTTCCCGCACAGATAACATCACCTCTTCGATGTAACTTAAATGTTCATTCGAGGCTTCTCTGGCGGCGTCGGGATCACGGCGAACGATAGCAGCGAGCAAGGCGCGTCTGTGATCGTTCGCCATAGTGGAGGCTTCTTCGCGGCGGCTTAAAAGCTCCAGGTTTTGCGCCACATTTTGATGCAGCACAGGGGTTAAACTGAGTACGAGGTGCAACATAGCCACGTTATGTGACGCCTCGGCAACGGCACGGTAAAAACGCACAATGGCGGCGGCTTTCTGTTCGATACTGGTGGCAGCTTCCACCTCGAGGATCATCCGCTTGATATTTTGCATATCGGCGTCTGTGCCACGTAGCGCGGCAAAATAGGCCATCATACCTTCGGTGGCATGACGAAACTCCAGCAAGTCATATTGACTCTCCGGATCGGCATTCATTAACTCAACGATAGGATCGGCAAGGGTTTGCCAGAGTTGCTCTTTGACATAGGTGCCACCGCCCTGGCGGCGCATTAATAACCCTTTCGCCTCAAGCTTTTGAATCGCTTCGCGCAAAGAAGGACGAGACACTTCAAACTGGATAGCCAGCTCGCGTTCAGGCGGCAACTTCTGCCCGGGCTGTAAACTGCCCTCTAGGATCATCCGCTCTAATTGCGCCATGATCACATCAGAAATTTTTGGCTGATTAATTTTACTATAGGCCATTAGGCACTCAGCTCCGTTGTAAATTGGTCTTACCAATTTTTATGAGTGAGCGCACTTTATCAAATCAGACTTTTGATGTCCAGATTGAAAATCAACCTAAAAAGGTGATCCGTCTCAAAAGCAGCAATCTTTTCCAACCGCGCCCACGCTGAGAGAGCATAGCCGAAAAAAATGCCCGCGGGGTCAGACCATTTAACAAAAGCACGGGCTTAGCCCTGCTAGAACGTTGCAAACAACGCAGCTGCTAGGAGAAGCAGAGCGGGCTTCGCCCTACTAGGCGCTGCAAAAAGCGCAGCGGATAGATTCTAGGCTGTCATCCTCGCGAACGCGGGGATCCAGTTTTATGTACTTACGCTCTAGGTTCTAGGTTTTAGAAGGAGCACTTAAGCCGTCATCCTCGCGAACGCGGGGATCCAGCTTTATGTACTTACGCTCTAGGTTCTAGGTTCTAGGTTTTAGAAGGAGCACTTAAGCCGTCATCCTCGCGAACGCGGGGATCCAGCTTTATGTACTTACGCTCTAGGTTCTAGACCCTAGATTCTAGCAGGAGCGAAGCGACGCCCTAGCAGCGCAGCGTCCTTCTTTTAACTCACCAACCCAAAGATAGTCAGTAGTGAAAGTATCGCCACCATCAATGTAAAGTTGCGTTTACTTAACACTAATAATGCCAAAGTCGATTGTACACAAATAGGCGCAGTTGATTCCTCGGGTAAAGGCTGCGCCGCCAATGCCGTTTCAACCACAATAGTTCTGGCGCTGGTATTGAAACTTAACGCACTACTGCACCAGGCAGTCAGTCCTTCACTAAACTGCCCACTTAGGGCATAACCAAAGGCGAATACTCGGCTAGGCAACCAATCTAAAACGGCAACAACATCACTCACCAACGGTAAATTCAAAGACTTGCGCGCATTCTCTTCGGCATAAAAACGTGCTGTGCAATAGAGCATAGCCCCCACAGGGCCTAAGAAAATCAAAAACAGCGCCACGGCGCCGTAGTAGCGGTAGTTAATCCAAGCCACACTCTGGCCCACCTTAGCGCCTAAATCCCGCTCCGATACCGCATCTAAACACTCACTGCAATCGAGTTCCGCCGCAAAGTGATAGCAGGCTTGCACATCGGAGCGACACGCCGCCTGCATATATTTTTTAAAAATATCCCGCTGATTTTGGTGATTAAAACAAATGATAGCGACTAACAGCCACAGGGCTAAACTCAGCAATCCCCATAACATGCCCGAGGCTAACCAACATAAAACATACACCACCAAGGCGGGCAAGATTAAGGCGAGAGCCGTCATAGGCGCGGTTAAAGAGGCCTTATCACCGAAAAAGGTCGACTGATAGGACTGCAATAATCGGTCACATTGCCACGATGCCGGCAGCAGCTTAAGTCGCTCCACTAAAATAGCAATTAACAATGAAAACAATGCCATCGTTCGTACTCCTTGTAAAAAAAACAGGACGGGCTTCGCCCTGCTAGGACGCTGCAAAGAGCGCAGCTGCTAGAAAAAGCAGAGCGGGCTTCGCCCTTCTAGATTCTGCCCTAGCGCTAGCGTCCTTCGTTATTAAGCCGTCATCCTCGCGAACGACTGCATGGTCAATTTTGTTCCATACAAAATATGACATTTCCACCCTCCATGGTAGTCAGATGCAGGAGGTAGAACTCTTTAATTAGCAAGAGTGCAGGAGCAGTTATCGACGCGGGGATCCAGCGTTAACTCCATCGGCAGAAACGTACACCTTAACGTCATCCTCGCGAACGCGGGGATCCAGCGTTAACTCCATCGGCAGAAACGTACACCTTAACGTCATCCTCGCGAACGCGGGGATCCAGCTTTATGTACTTACGCTCTAGATCCTAGAGCGAGCTTGCGAGCGTCCTAGCAGTTGCGCAGCAACGTCCTAGATTCTAAAAGCCGCGCAGCGTTTCTAAATACCGTTCCCAATCAAAGCTTTGTCCTGGATCCGTCTTACGCATTGGTGCGATATCACAATGCCCTACAATCCGCTCTGCACTTAATGATGGATATTGTGCCATTAAGGCTTGGGTTAGCTCCGTCAGTTTCTGATATTGAGCATCAGTGTAGGCGTCAGTATCTGTGCCTTCCAGCTCAATGCCAATAGAGAAATCGTTGCAATTTTCCCGTTCACCATAGCGGGAAACCCCAGCATGCCAAGCCCTATCACCACAACTCACATATTGCACACATTCCCCATCACGGCGGATCAAAAAGTGCGCCGACACCTGCAACCCCACTAAATCGACAAAACTGTCATCGGCTTGGATATCTAAACACCCTTTAAACAATTGATCAATATAAGGTAAACCAAAACATCCCGCTGGTAGGCTGATATTGTGGATCACCAACAAACTCACTTCACCCAAAGGACGCTGATTAAAGTGTGGCGACTCACTACGCCTGGCACCACTGTACCAGCCAAAATCAAAACTCATGTTTACTCCTTAAAAACAGAACGTCGCTACGCGACTGCTAGGAAAAGCAGAGCGGGCTTCGCCCTTCTAGACTCTAAGCTCTAGACTCTAGAAGGAACGAAGTGACGCCCTAGCAGGACGAAGTCCGTCCTAGCAGCGTAGCGTCCTTCTTGGCTTGCAACGTAGCGTCCTTCTTAGCTTTTTGATAACCTTACTTCATACGCAAGCAGGCAGTCTCAGCCATGCCCACTCGCCCGACGTACAAGCGCAAGGATCCCAATCATGTTAGAAAACGATATTCGCCACGCCGTAAAAACCGCCCTCGCCGAAGACCTAGGTGGTACCGAGATTAACGAGCATACCAAAGCCATAGCCTATGGCGATATCACCGCCATGCTGATCCCCGCCGATAAATATGCCGAGGCCACCCTTATCACCCGTGAAGAAGGCGTTTTCTGCGGCAAAGCCTGGGCGGAACAGGTCTTTAATCAACTTGGCGGTGACGTCGCGCTGCATTGGCATGTCGATGATGGCGATCTCGTGCTACCCAACCAAGTATTGTGTGAATTATCGGGCCCCGCCCGCACCATACTCACCGGCGAGCGCACCGCCATGAACTTTATCCAAACCCTTTCGGGCGTGGCCACATTAACCAAGCACTATGTCGATAAACTGGCAGGCACCCATACCCGCCTACTCGACACCCGCAAAACCATTCCCGGCCTACGCACGGCACAAAAATATGCCGTGACCTGTGGCGGCGGCAAAAACCATCGCATTGGCCTCTATGATGCCTTTTTGATTAAAGAAAACCATATCATGGCCTGCTGCGGGATCCGCCAAGCCGTCGATGCCGCCCGCAGTCTGCACCCGAATAAGCCCGTCGAGGTTGAGGTTGAATCCTTAAGCGAACTGGCATTAGCGCTGGATTCTGGCACAGATATCATCATGTTAGATAACTTTGATATCACTATGATGGTCGAGGCTGTCGAACTCAATAACCAATACAAGGCCAAAGGTGCGGGAGCTAAGCTCGAAGTCTCGGGCAATGTCACCCTAGACACCTTAGCCGAGTTTGCCAAAACGGGCGTCGATTATATCTCAGTAGGCGCACTCACTAAGCATGTGCGCGCACTCGATCTATCAATGCGGCTAAAAAGCTAAAAAGGACGCTGCGATTACGGAATTCGGAACGCCGCTTTGCGGCTACAGAACGTCGCTATGCGACTCACCGATAACGGAACGGGCTTCGCCCTTACGGTAAGCGCAGTGTTCCGTCATCCGTAAACCTTATTCCGTAAGCGCAGCGTTCCGTGAGTGAGCCTGCGAACGTTCCGTTATCCGTTATCGTTAACATCCTTCTCCTCATACAAATTAATGACTAAATATTGGCATTAGTCATACTTGCAGCACTTATATTGACTATGTCAAATTTTTGTTAGAACAGAATGCGGTATGCTGCCAGTTTTTTAGACAAAATAATCATTTTATTAATGTTTTCGATAAAATTGTTGTTTCATTTTATTTAACTTTGTACTAACTTTTACAGAGGCGAGATGGCCATAGGCCAACCTCACTAAAGGCAAGCATATGCCATCTGCAAGTTTGTATAAGCCTGCTGTTCTAGGGGATGATACAAAGGATGGAGTAAAGAGGGTGTCAAAAATGTGTCAACCTAAAGTAGGCATAGCAATGAGACCTCAAATATGCTTGATGCGTCACCCTAAAGGTATTGACTGATAACGTGTCCAGCAATGGCTTTAGGGGGAGGTAAAGGTTCATCGTAGGTGAAGCTAAGCTAAAGCAGTAAGCTTTCCCTAACGATAGATCAACTTAAGGTACGGTTGCCGAAAGGTGTATCTTTTAACCATGCTAATTAGCCCTAAGCGCTTAAACTTACATTAACTAGCGGTCGCCTAGAGTTGACTTGTAAAATAAATGTAAAAAAGCTTAGGTTAAACCATAAAAACGTGGCGATATAAGATAGCTACAAGACAGATAGATGACAAAGCGCAAAGCATCAGCAGTGCGATGTTATATATCAAACAAATTAGTAACTTACTGCGTAAGCTGGAGAGATAAAATGAAAGGTCTTCGTTTAAATAAAGGGCTAAATAAGCAAGCTCAAGGTTTTACCTTAATCGAATTAATGATTGTAGTCGCCATTATCGGTATTTTGGCCGCAATCGCACTACCTGCGTATCAAAACTATACGTTAAAAGCTCGTTTTACTGAAATAACAAATGCTAGCGCAGCAGTCAAAACTGCTGTAGAAATCTGCGGGCAAACACTCGGAGCTGTAACCGCTTGTACTGGTGGTTCTAACGGTATACCTGACGATGTAACTGCAGGAGCTGGAATTGTAGGCATTGCAACCGCAGCTGGAAAAATAACAGTAACTCCTCCTACTGATAGTAAACTAGCGGCAGCTGACACCTATGTGTTAACAGGTAGCTTCGCCAACGGAAAGGTTAATTGGGTTGCAACATGTGGTAACTCATCTACAGAGTTTTGCTAAAATTCTCAAGGGGGAACGTTATAAACGCTCCCCTTAAACATTAAATTGAGTTACAGATGCCAACATCCGGTCTTCATTTAGGTTTATCAACCCTCTTTATCCGTAAGGGCCTGCTAAATGAAGAGCAGATGGCCAATGCCATCACCAAATCCCGCCAAACCAAACAAGCCCTAGTCAGCACCTTAGTGCAAGGCCAACTGGTCTCGGCCCGTGCCATTGCCGAATTGTGCTATGAGGAATATGGCACACCGCTACTGGATTTAGCTGAATTTGATATTAGTGCCATCCCCGAAGAATTTATCAATAAAAAACTGATTGAAAAGCACCGCTGCCTGCCGCTGTTTAAACGGGGTAATCGACTGTATATCGGCACCTCAGACCCCACCAATATTGCCGCGCTGGAGGATTTTCAATTTAGCGCAGGCCTACATGCCGAAGCCATTTTGGTGGAGGAAGATAAACTCGCCAAGGCGCTGGAAAAAATCCTCGAAGAAGATATTACCGGCCTCGATTTAGGTGGTATGGATGAGGCGGCCCTGGCGGGGATTGAAATCACCGATACCGATAGGCGCAATGACGAACCCACGGGGGATAGCAGTGACGATGCCCCTATCGTTATTTATATTAATAAAATCCTCACCGATGCCATTCGTAAGGGGGCATCTGACTTGCACTTTGAGCCCTATGAAAAGCGCTACCGCATTCGTTTTCGTATCGATGGGATTTTGCATGAGGTCTCAGAGCCGCCCATTAGCCTAGCGGGCAGATTGTCGGCGCGGTTAAAGGTGATGTCAAAACTCGATATTGCCGAGCGCCGGGTGCCCCAAGATGGCCGGATTAAGATGAAACTCTCCCGCACTAAGTCTATCGACTTTCGGGTGAGCACCCTGCCCACCCTCTGGGGTGAAAAAATTGTAATGCGGATCTTGGACTCCTCCTCCGCTCAATTGGGGATTGAGAAGCTTGGTTATGAGCCGGATCAAGAGAAACTCTATCTAGAAATGCTGGCTAAACCCCAGGGGATGATTTTAGTCACTGGCCCCACGGGTTCGGGTAAAACCGTCTCCCTCTATACTGGATTAAATATCCTTAATACCGAAGAGCGTAATATTTCCACCGCCGAAGATCCGGTGGAAATTAACCTCGAAGGCGTTAACCAAGTACATATTAACCTAAAGGCGGGGCTGACCTTTGCCTCGGCCCTGCGCTCATTTTTACGCCAAGACCCTGATGTAGTTATGGTGGGGGAAATTCGCGACTTAGAAACCGCCGAGATTGCCATTAAAGCGGCGCAAACGGGGCACTTAGTGTTATCGACCCTACATACTAACTCCGCCGCGGAAACCTTAACCCGTTTAATCAATATGGGCGTGCCGGGCTATAATATCGCCAGCTCAGTCAACCTGATTATCGCCCAGCGCTTAGCCCGTAGACTCTGCCCCGAGTGTAAACAACCCGAAACTGTTCCCGAACATGAATTGCAACGCTTAGGCTTTAGCGAGGCGCAAATTACCCAAGGCTTTACCAGCTTTAAACCCGTTGGCTGCGAGCATTGCTCCGGTGGATATAAGGGCCGAGTGGGGATTTATGAGGTGATGAAAATGTCCGATGAAATTGCCCGCACTATTATGGAGGGCGGCAACTCGCTGCAAATTGCCACCCAAGCTAAGGCCCAAGGCATGCGCGATCTGCGCCAATCTGGCTTATTAAAAGTGATACAGGGTGTAACCAGTATTGCCGAAGTCAATCGGGTGACGAGTTTTTAACAGCTGGACGGGCTTCGCCCTGCTAGAACACAGCAAAAAGCGCAGCTGCTAGAAAAAGCAGAGCGGACTTCGCCCTTCTAGACGCTGCAAAGAACGCAGCGGATAGATTCTAGACTCTAGCAGCGAAGCATCCTAGATTTTAGGCTGTCATCCTCGCGTACGACTGCATGGTCAATTTTGTTCCATACAAAATATGACATTTCCACCTTCCATGGTGGTCAGATGCAGGAGGTAGTACTCTTTAATTAGAAATAGTGCAGGAGCAGTTATCGATGCGGGGATCCAGCTTTTAACGCACTTATTTTTTGTATTTTTAAAAATGAAAGAAGTCACTATGGATTCCCGCGTTCGCGGGAATGACGGCAGTGATTCTAGACTCTAGCAGCGAAGCGTCCTAGACTCTAGAAGGAGCGAAGCGACGCCCTAGCAGCGCAGCGTCCTTCTTAGCTTTAAGCGTAGCATCCTAGACTCTAGAAGGAGCGAAGCGTCGCCCTAACAGCGAAGCGTCCTTCTTAGCTTTCAGCGCAGCGCTCTTCTTCGTTTTTCAACCTAACAGGATTATTTATGGCTACGGCAACGACATTAAAAAAGCCCCGCGCCAAAAAGACGGAGCAAAAAGGCCAACCGAAAATTTATACCTTTGAATGGAAAGGGGTAAATCGCGATGGTGCAAAAACCGGAGGTGAACTCAAGGGTGCCACAGTTGCCGAAATAAAAAGCCAGCTTAAATCCCAGGGCGTCAACCCTAAGGTAGTGCGTAAAAAAGCCTCACCATTATTTGCCCGTAATCCCGATATTAAACCTATGGATATTGCCATGGTGACTCGCCAAATTGCCACTATGTTGGCGGCGGGCGTTCCCCTAGTGACCACCATAGAAATGTTAGGCCGCGGCCATGAAAAACTAAAGATGCGTGAACTCCTAGGCACTATCCTGTCGGAAATCCAATCGGGTATTCCCCTATCGGATTCGCTGCGCCCCCATAGGCGTTATTTCGATGATTTATACGTCGACTTAGTCGCAGCGGGTGAGCACTCGGGCTCACTCGATGCGGTATTCGATCGTATTGCCACCTATAGGGAAAAGGCCGAGCAGTTAAAATCGAAAATTAAAAAAGCCATGTTCTACCCAGCCGCCGTTGTCGTAGTTGCCGTCTTAGTCACGACCTTACTATTACTCTTTGTAGTACCGCAATTTGAAGAAATTTTTAACGGTTTTGGCGCCGAATTACCCGCCTTTACCCAACTAATTATTGGTATCTCGCGTTTTTTACAGAGCTCTTGGTATATCTTCTTCGCTATTATTGCCATAAGTATCTGGTTATTTGTGCGCGCCCACCGTAACTCTCAGGCCGTTCGCGATCGCGTCGATGAGCTAGTGCTTAAAATCCCCGTTATCGGCGAGATATTGCATAAAGCGGCTATGGCACGATTTTCCCGTACCTTAGCCACTACTTTTGCGGCTGGGGTGCCGCTTATCGATGGCATGGAATCCGCCGCAGGTGCATCCGGCAATGCGGTCTACCGTAAGGCTCTGCTTAAGGTGCGCCAAGAAGTGATGGCGGGGATGCAAATGAACGTTGCCATGCGCACTACGGGGCTCTTCCCCGATATGTTGATCCAAATGGTGATGATAGGCGAAGAATCGGGCTCCCTAGATAATATGCTCAATAAGGTCGCCAATATTTATGAGATGCAGGTGGATGATGCGGTCGATGGCCTATCGAGCCTAATTGAGCCCATTATGATGGTGGTGATTGGCACACTCGTAGGTGGCCTGATTGTGGGTATGTATCTGCCTATCTTCCAAATGGGAAATATCGTAGGCTAGAGCTTCGCGATTTTAGAATGCCACTGCGTGGCTCACCGTTGACGGAACGGGCTTCGCCCTTACGGTAAGCGCAGCGTTCCGTTATCCGTGAACTCAGTGTTCCGTACGCATAGCATTTTCTTTTTTCGTATTTTTTGTAACTTCTCATAAATAACTTCTTATAAGTAAGAGTATGACTGAATTTATCACTTTATTAGGCCAATCTTTTGGCCAGAGCCCTTGGCTTTTCATCACCTTAAGCTTTATTTTTGCGGCGACTATTGGCAGCTTTTTAAATGTGGTTATCCATCGACTGCCGGTGATGATGAAGCGCGAATGGCAGCAGGAATGTAATCAATATTTACAGGAATACCATGCCGATATAGTTACACAAATCGGTATCGAGAAGCTCAACAAACCCATAGATAACTACCCCGAAAAATATAACCTGATTGTGCCGGGCTCTGCCTGCCCTAAGTGTAAAACCGCGATAAAACCTTGGCATAATTTGCCCATATTCGGCTGGTTAATGCTTAAGGGTAAATGCGCCGCTTGCAATGCCCCCATCTCAAGCCGTTACCCTATTGTTGAATTAATCACGGGTCTTTTGGTGGCCACCTTAGCCTGGCATTTTGGCCCGAGTTGGCAATTTGTGTTTGCTACAGTATTAACCTTTGTGCTTATCGCCCTCACGGGTATCGATTTGGATGAAATGTTACTGCCAGACCAAATGACGTTACCATTACTTTGGCTCGGCTTGATCATCAATATAAACCACACCTTCGCCAGCCCAACCGATGCAATCATCGGCGCGGTGGCGGGCTATTTAAGTTTATGGTCTATTTTCTGGCTATTTAAGTTACTCACAGGCAAGGAAGGCATGGGTTATGGGGACTTTAAACTGCTGGCGGTATTTGGTGCTTGGCTTGGCTGGCAAATGCTCCCCCTTGTGATCCTGCTTTCATCCTTGGTTGGCGCCGTTGTGGGGATCACTATGATAGTCACTAAACGCAATCAACTGGGCAACCCGATCCCCTTCGGCCCCTATATCGCCGCCGCCGGCTGGATAGCTGTGATATGGGGGCAACCGATAGTAGATTGGTATTTAAGTACGCTATAAAACAGGTTGAACTTGCAGATTACGGAACGTTCACAAGCTCACTCACTGAACGCTTCGCTCACCGTAAGGGCGAAGCCCGTTCCGTACACGGTTAGGCCATAGGCCGTTCTGTAAGCAAAGCGTCCTTCTTAACTTTTAAGAGAGAGTTATGTCTAAATTTGTTGTTGGCCTGACGGGGGGTATTGGTAGTGGAAAAACCACCGTTGCCAATTTATTTGCCGCCGAAGGTATTACCCTGGTCGACGCCGATGTGGTTGCCAGGGAAGTCGTTGCCCCAGGTTCGGATGGGCTTAAGGCTATTGTGGCGCATTTTGGGGCGGATATTTTAACTCCAGAGGGCAGTCTCGATCGTGCCAAACTGCGGCAACGAATATTTAGCCATGATGAAGAACGGGAATGGCTGAATCAACTCTTACATCCTATGATCCGCCAAGAAATGCAAAAACAGGTAGAAAATGCGACCTCACCATACGTAATTATGGTCGTACCCTTGCTATTTGAGAATGGGTTAGATAGGTTAGTCAATCGGACTTTAGTGGTGGATATTTCAGCGGATTTGCAAATTAGCCGTACCGTAAAACGGGACAATGTAGATGCAACTCAAGTAAATAACATCATTAATAGCCAATGTAGTCGCAGCGAAAAACTCGCAAGAGCCGACGACATTATTGATAATCAGGGAGAGATATCAACCTTAAAACGAGAGGTGCTAGCATTGCACCAACGCTATTTACACTTATCCGGTACAGATAACGCCCATGACTGACTTAGTTTACGAACAGCCACTAAACGAGAAAATTCGCAGCTATTTGCGGCTCGAATACCTCGATAAGCAGCTGCGTAACAATCTAAGTCACGACCACCAGCATAGATGTTTTTACCCTCTGTTTTCCCTGTGCGAGTTATCGGAACGCTGCGATTATCGCAATGAAGTCTTAAAAGATATTGAACGAAATCTACTGCAACTCTACAAATGGCAAGAGCTCGACCATGTAGACAATGAACAGATAGCCTTTTATATCAATGCCCTCATGCAAGCTCGTGAGCCACTGCAAAGACCCGAGCGCTGTGGTAGCCAACTCAAACAAGACAGATTTTTATCCGCGCTCAGGCAGCGATTTGGCATGCCCGGCGCCTGTTGTAACTTCGATCTCCCCCAATTGCATTATTGGCTGTCTAAACCATGGGAAGAAAGGCAGCAGGATTATCTCACTTGGATTGCCCACTTTGAGCCACTACTCACTCCTATTACCTTACTACTGCAACTGACCCGCAGTACCGCACATTACGATAACGCCGTCGCCCATGCCGGTTTTTACCAAGGTGATAGCGCTCAAGCTTTATCCCTAGTTCGGGTTAAAATTGACGCCACCCAAGGTTGCTACCCTACCATTAGCGGACATAAAAACCGCTATGCGATTCACTTTGTCCAATTCGATCAGCAACGCCACTCCGATAGATCCATCGATTTCTTACTAGCGACCTGCGCCTGAAGCCTTTACACTAACCGCATTGATCCGTTATCCAGTAGTAAGTCACGAGATCCACATTATGCCTTTAACCGTAAACTGCCCGATTTGCAAAACGCCTGTCGAATGGAAGCCAGAATCCGAATTTAAACCTTTCTGTAGTGAACGCTGTAAACTTATCGACCTCGGAGATTGGGCATCTGAAAAGCATGCCATCCCCGTTAAGGCGGAATTCGATCCCGAGGCCTTGGACGAATTTGGCTTCGATGACGATACCTTTTTTAAAGAATAACCAAGGTTAAGCCCCTCTAACAGTAGAAGTTTATTATGACTAAGCGTATCCATGTTGCCGTCGGCATTATCCTCAATTCAGCCCAGCAGATTTTACTGGCCAAACGGCCAGACCACCTGCATCAAGGGGGAAAGTGGGAGTTTCCCGGAGGTAAAGTCGAGTCAGGAGAAACGGTCACTCAGGCCCTAATTCGCGAGTTAAAAGAAGAAGTGGCACTCGATGTCACCTCAAGCGAGCCCTTTATGGCATTAAGCTATGACTATCCCGATAAACAAGTATTGCTCGATATCCACACTGTCAGCGATTTTTCGGGGGAAGCGCAGGGATTGGAGGGGCAACAAATTGCGTGGGTAAACCAACACGATCTTACCGGCTACGATTTCCCCGATGCGAATAAACCGATATTAGACAAAATTTTAGAAAAAGCCGAACTGGCTTAAATTAAAAGCAGGACGGGCTTCGCCCTATCTTTTAAGTCGTCTTCCTCGCGCACGCGGGAATGACGAGAAAGAGTATATAACCCTTAGCAAAGCGCAGCGTCCTAGCTTCTAGCACTTACGTGATCCCGCTTGCAGCAAATTAACAATGGTCTTTTAGAAAATCGAGATTGATGCTTGAATGCGGGCTCACCATTCTTTTTCTTCGATTTCGAGGGCATATCATGCACAATAATGTTAGAGCATTACTCGCCACTACAGCCTTATTTTTTAGTTGTCAGCTATTTGCCAACGGTGGCTGTGGATTTGAAGAACAACAACAGGGCTTGATTGCCACCTGCAGTGAGGAGAAACAAGAAGTGATTTTAACAGGCATAGTTGAAGCGCAGCATTTAGTCACAGAACTCAATGAATTTGCTGAAGGTTATAAAAGCTATCAGGTAGACACTGCGGCGATAACGCCCCTCAAAAACATCACAGAACCAACGGAAATTATAGTAATCATCGGCACTTGGTGCCCAGATTGCCACCGTGAAACCCCGCGCTTTATCCGTATTATGGAACAAGTGGCCAACCTCAATATTAACGTTACCTATATCGGCGTCGATCGCAGCAAGCAAGATCCCGAAGGTCTGGCGGCAAAATATGCGTTTACTCGGATCCCAACTTTTATTATTCAGCAACAGGGTAAAGAAATTGGCCGCATTGTTGAACGCCCAACGGTATCACTCGAACAAGATTTAGCAGATATCTTAAAATAAAGCAGGGCGGGCATAGCCATGCTAGAACGCTTAGCTTTTAGCTTTTAGCTTTTAGCTTTTAGCTTTTAAGCCGTCATCCTCACGTACGACTGCATGGTCAATTTTGTTCCATACAAAATATGACATTTCCACCCTCCATGGTGGTCAGATGCAGGAGATAGAACTCTTTAATTAGAAAGAGTGCAGGAGCAGTTATCGACGCGGGAATGACAACCATGATAGTGCAGTAAAAAGTGCAGCGGATAGTGTCTAGATTCTAGAGCGAGCTTGCGAGAGTCCTAGCAGTTGCGCAGCAACGTCCTAGATTCTGCTTTCAATTATCCGCTGGGCTAGCATCACCAATACACCCTCACGCAGTGCACCACCCGATAAACTCAACTGTTCTATGCTTAGTAATTCAAACAGAGCTAATAGGATAGCAACACCCGCCGCGAAGGTCGGGGCGCGCTCGAGACTTAATCCGAGGAGCCCGGAAAGCAGCTCATCTTCTTGAGCCAGTATTTCAGCCTTAAGTTGGTTCAGCACATTGAGCGTGATAGTTTCTGACAGTTTACGATGCATTAGCACTTCGACCACAGATTGCACCGCACCAGAGGCGCCGACAACACAATGCCAACCAAGGTCACGCAGTGTCTTTCTATGCTCGGCCAATGTGGCTAGAACCTGCTGTTTAGCGTCATCAAAGTCCAATTGTTGCAGCGGCATATTGCTGAAAAATTGCCGATTATAGGTAACGCTTCCCATAGGCAAACTGGTTTTGAACAGGACTTGATGGCCGTCACCAATAATAAACTCAGTACTCGCACCGCCAATATCAATCACTAAGCGACGCCCTTGCCCACAAGTGGTTGCCACCATACCTTGATAGATAAGCTCGGCTTCACGCATACCCGAAATGATATCGATAGAATGACCCAGCAGAGGCAATGCTCGCCGATTAAACTCATCGGCATTATTGATGCAGCGAAGGGTCGCAGTGGCAATCACAGCGACGTGATCTTGATGAATTTTATGTTGGGCTAACATCTGCGCAAACATGCTAAGACAATCGAGGCCACGTTGCATAACCTCTTGATTTAGCGTGCCGTCCTCGTCAATACCTTCGGCTAATCTCACCTTACGCTTATACTTAGCAATAATATGCGGCTGACCACCTTTTGTTTTGGCGATCAGCATATTAAAGCTATTAGAGCCTAGTGTAATGGCGGCATAAGCGGGTGTTGGCATTTACGAATGTCTACGCGTCCTGTCATGGCGAGGTGGACGTCCACCACTACGATGGGCCCCTTGAGGACGACCCGTGCCAGAACGCTCACGTAAATTACGGGTACCACTCGGGTGCTTACGATGGATCTTGACGGGTTGTGGAATATCGTCGAGCAGCGCTGCGCTATCGTAATTACTCACAGGAATAGAATGATTAATATAGCTTTCAATCGCTGGCAAGTTCAGTGCATATTCTTCACAGGCAAAACTGATGGATACCCCTTTGTTACCCGCGCGGCCAGTACGACCGATACGGTGTACATAATCCTCACAATCATCAGGTAAATCATAGTTATAAACATGGGACACATCAGAAATATGCAAGCCGCGGGCTGCAACATCGGTCGCCACTAAGATATCTAATTGGCCACTGGTAAATTGCTCAAGAATACGAATGCGTTTCTTCTGCGGCACATCACCCGTTAACAATCCTACGCGGTGACCATCGCCCTCAAGCCAAGACCATAAATTTTCACAGCTGTGCTTAGTGTTTGAAAAAACGATGGCTTTTTCGGGCCAATCCTCTTCAATCAAGGTCAATAGCAAACGCATCTTCTCTTCTTGGGAAGGATAGAAGATTTCTTCTTTGATGTTCTTGGAGGTTTTTTCTTCGGGGGCAATCTCAACCTTAACCGGATCATTCATATGATCGTAGGCCAGTTCCTGCACCTTCATCGATAAGGTCGCCGAGAACAACATATTCAGGCGCTTATTCGACTCGGGCATACGCCTAAAGAGAAAACGTATATCTTTGATAAAGCCTAAATCGAACATCCGATCCGCTTCATCTAATACCACAGCCTGAATCGAATTGAGACCGATAATCCCTTGGCGAACGTAGTCAATAATACGGCCAGTGGTACCAATCAGGATATCCACGCCTTGATCGAGCACCTTACGCTGCACGTCATAACTCTCACCACCGTAAACAATACCCACCTTCAAATGGGTATGCTTAGCCAGTAAAATCGCGTCTTTGGCGATTTGAATAGCCAGCTCACGGGTCGGTGCCATGATAATGGCACGGGGTTGATTTAGCTGACGGCCTTCAGGAATAGGCGTCGATAATAAATGGTTAAATGTGGCAACCAAAAACGCCATTGTCTTGCCAGTACCCGTTTGGGCCTGACCAGCGATATCTTTTGATTGAAGTAATACGGGTAATGATAACGCCTGGATTGGCGTACAAAATTCAAAGCCGTTTTCTGCAAGAGCCTGTTTTACCTCTGGATGTAGAGGAAGGTCGGCAAATTTTTGGGTAGATAAATGTGTTTCGCTCATAGCGCAAGCATACCATTTGGGGTTGCAATAAGATACTCGATCGTTTGAAATAGCCACATTGTAAAAAGGTAACTTGAAAAGCTATTTTTCAACCCCAATATACATGGTAAGCCATTAACAAACCAGCAATGGCAACCAAACTGGAGAACATCATGAGCGATAAAATTATATACCTGAGTGACGACAGCTTCGAAAACGACGTATTAAAGTCTGATTTACCAGTATTGGTAGACTTCTGGGCAGAGTGGTGTGGTCCTTGTAAAATGATCGCGCCAATCCTAGATGACGTAGCTGAAGAGTACGCAGGTCGTGTCACTATCGCTAAATTAAACGTTGATCAAAACAATGTTTCTCCTGCGAAATACGGTGTTCGTGGTATCCCAACTTTACTGTTATTCAAGAACGGTGAATTGGCGGCCACTAAAGTTGGCGCATTATCTAAAACTCAATTAAAAGAGTTTATCGACGCACAAATCTAATTTGTTGTCGTATTGAGTGACCTCCGGCACAGGCTATAAATTAATTGTGCCGGAATCCCCCTAAATTTCTGGACGCCCTGCTTTGTTAGTGCTACTTTAATAACCAGATTCTTTCTAACTAAACCACTTCTCGCTCGTCAATCACTATCCTGAATCACAAACTTTACTGATTGATCGCGGTAAGCTTTGTCGCGTAACACAAGACCCCCAAAATGAACTTAACTGAATTAAAAGACACGCCGATATCCGACCTAGTCTCGCTAGCCGAAAATATGAAACTCGAAAATATGGCCCGCGCTCGTAAGCAGGACATTATTTTCTCAATCCTTAAAGCCCACGCCAAAAGTGGAGAAGACATTTTCGGTGGTGGCGTATTAGAAATACTCCAAGACGGTTTCGGCTTCTTGCGCAGCTCAGACGGTTCTTATTTGGCCGGACCAGACGACATTTACGTCTCACCAAGCCAAATTCGCCGCTTCAACATGCGAACGGGTGACACCATTTTTGGTAAAATCCGTCCACCCAAAGAAGGTGAACGTTATTTTGCCCTATTGAAAGTCAATGAAGTTAACTTCGATAAACCAGAAAACTCTCGCAATAAAATCCTCTTTGAAAACTTAACCCCACTCCACGCAGAAGAACGTATGCGGATGGAGCGCGGCAACGGCTCAACTGAAGACATCACTGCCCGTATTCTGGATTTATGCTCGCCAATCGGTAAGGGTCAACGTGGTTTGATCGTTGCACCACCTAAAGCGGGTAAAACCTTATTACTGCAAAACATTGCTCAATCCATTACCTATAACAACCCTGAAGTGGTGTTGATGGTATTGCTGATCGATGAACGCCCTGAAGAAGTGACCGAGATGCAACGCCTTGTGAAAGGTGAAGTTATCGCATCAACCTTCGATGAGCCAGCGAGCCGTCACGTACAAGTGGCCGAAATGGTGATTGAAAAGGCTAAACGCCTCGTAGAACACAAGAAAGATGTGGTGATCCTGCTCGACTCTATCACTCGTCTAGCCCGCGCCTATAACACTGTGATTCCTTCATCGGGCAAAGTGTTAACCGGTGGTGTGGATGCTAACGCCCTGCACCGTCCAAAACGCTTCTTCGGCGCAGCACGTAACATCGAACACGGCGGCAGCTTAACCATTATCGCCACCGCATTGGTCGATACAGGTTCTAAGATGGACGAAGTGATCTACGAAGAATTCAAAGGCACAGGTAACCAAGAACTGCATCTGTCACGTAAAGCGGCAGAAAAGCGTGTGTTCCCAGCCATTGACTTCAACCGCAGCGGTACACGTCGTGAAGAAAAGCTCACTAATCCAGATGAGCTACAAAAAATGTGGATCCTGCGTAAGATCTTAAATCCTATGGATGAAGTCAGCGCAATGGAATTCTTAATTGATAAATTGGCGATGACCAAAACCAATGAAGAGTTCTTTACTGCGATGAAACGCGCTAAGTCCTAGTCTCAGTCTTAGTCTTAGTCTTAGTCTCAACGTCGATCTCACCAAAAAGCCGCAGTGAATATTGCGGCTTTTTTGTGCCCAGTAGATAAACGAAGGCTCTAGAATCTAGAAGGAGCGTACGACTGCATGGTCAATTTTGTTCCATACAAAATATGACATTTCCACCCTCCATGGTGGTCAGATGCAGGAGGTAGAATAACGCTGGAGCAGTTATCGAGCGACATCCTACAGCGAAGCATCCTTCTTAGCTTTCAGCGAAGCGTTCTAGTTCCTATGGGCTGTTTTTACACCAATGTCATCGCCATTTTACGGCGCAGATAGGCGATTTGTTGCATATGCGGTAAATCCTTAGGGCAGTTATCTTGGCAGCCGAGTAAGGTCATACAACCAAATACCCCATCCTGATTACCGATCACATGGTAAAAATCCTCCGCGGTGCGAGCATCGCGGCTGTCCATCTCAAAACGGGCGATTTTCATCATGCCTACGGCGCCAACAAAGGTTTCACGCATTTGCTTAGTCGCACAGGCTGAAACGCACACCCCACATTCGACGCAGCGCTCTAATTCATATAAACGTGCGGCTTCATCAGGATCCATAGGATCTTCGAGGCGATGCACATTGATATCGTTAGATTTTGGATGCAACCACAGCTTTAAGCGTTCGGCGAGTTCACGCATAAATTTACCCGTGTTAACCGATAAATCGCCAATCAACTCAAAGCCTGGTAGCGGCATAAGGGTAATTTCACCCTTAGGATATTTGGCAGTTAAAGTGCGGCAAGCTAGCGTCGGGAAACCGTTGATCACCATAGCGCAGCTACCGCAAATACCGGCGCGGCAGACAAAATCAAATTGCAGTGAAGTGTCTTGCTCTTCCCTGAGTTTATTCAGGGCGATAAATACCGTCATTCCAGGGGTTTCAGTTAACTGATAACGCACCATTTTAGGTTTATCGTTTGACTCCTGCGGATCATAACGAAAGATATTAAAGGTGAGCGTTCGACCTTGGCTCATTATGATTTTTCTCCTAACGCATTGGCAGATGGACTTTTTAAAGTATCACTTAATCGTTCGTTCTTAGGTTGCAGACTCGGTGGTAACTCAAAGGGCATTAGGGCCCGTTGCCGCTGATAACGGTCCACATCCTCACCTAGCTCTGCCAGAATTTCGACAATTTGCTGCTCGCGCTTTTCGGTATCGGGATGCACTATGGCGTTGTTGATACCATAGCCACGATAACCCGGCGGTAGCTCCATCTTCATCACATCGAGCGCTTCGTAATTCAGCACGGGTTCGAGGGCATCGGTATCGGGCCAACTCGCTAGGGTGCGATTTAACCAATCGCGGTCATTGCGCTGCGGAAAATCCTCACGGGCATGGGCGCCGCGGCTCTCGGTACGCGCGGCAGCGCCACAGGCCACGGTCAGCGCGACTTTGAGCATACGCTTAACCCGCAGGGCTTCGACTAATTCGGGATTGGCGTGACGTTTTTTACACTTGAGCCCGAGCTTGCGCGAACGCTCCAGCAACACTTTAAGTTCAGCAACGGCTTTATCAAGCTCGAGGCCATTACGGAAGATCCCCACATAATTCATCATAATGCGCTGCATTTCGCGCTTAAGCTCGAAGGGGTTTTCGTGACCATCGCCCTCGACTAAGGTGTCGATTTCACCTTGAACCTGATGCATAAACTGTTCGGCAAGTTTGGTGTTGATTTCAAGGCTATTATTCTCACAAAAATCAGCCACATACTTACCAATAATCATACCACCGACCACAGTTTCGGCCAGCGAATTCCCCCCTAAACGGTTAAAGCCATGCATATCCCAGCAGGCCGCCTCACCGACACTGAACAAACCTTTAAGCTGTGGACTTTCACCCGTGGCATTAGTGCGAATACCGCCCATGGAGTAATGCTGGGTTGGGCGCACCGGGATCCAGTCTTTAGCGGGATCGATACCGAGGAAGTTTTCACAAATTTCCTGCACTTCACGCAGGTTAGTTTCAATGTGTTTACGGCCCAGCAGGGTAATATCCAGCCATAGATGCGGCCCATAGGGGCTATCGACCCCCTTACCTTTACGTATATGTTCCGTCATACGGCGCGATACCACATCTCGGGACGCCAACTCTTTCTTATCCGGTTCATAATCCGGCATAAAGCGATAACCGTCTTTATCACGCAATAATCCGCCATCACCCCGGCAACCTTCAGTGGTTAAAATCCCCACGGGCACGATGGCGGTAGGATGGAATTGCACCGCTTCCATATTGCCTAGGGTGGCGACACCCGTTTCTAGCGCTAAGGCTTGGCCTATCCCTTCACAGATAATCGCATTGGTCGACACTTCATAAATACGACCATAGCCGCCAGTCGCAATCGTGGTTGACTTAGCCACATAGGCGCGTAACTCACCGCTGATAAGGCAACGGGCAATCACCCCATGGCAGCGTTTACCATCGTGAATAAGTGCCAGGGCTTCGATACGCTCATGCACAGGGATGTCCATGGAAATCGCTTTGTTATCCATAGCATATAATAGCGAGTGACCCGTGCCGTCGGCGGTATAACAAGTGCGCCATTTTTTTGTGCCACCAAAGTCACGGGCATTGATTAGTCCGTGCGCCTCCTGTGCCTCATGCAGCGTCACCTTTTGCGCGTTGACTATCACGTCCCTTGGGCCAGCCGTCACCCTCGACCAAGGCACCCCCCAGTTGGCTAGCTCACGCACCGCCTTAGGTGCGCAGTGGGCAAACATACGCGCGACCTCTTGGTCGCATCCCCAGTCGGAACCTTTCACAGTGTCTTGAAAATGCACATCTTCATCGTCACCCATTCCCTTAACTGCATTACCTAAGCTCGCCTGCATTCCCCCTTGTGCGGCTGCCGAATGTGAACGTTTGGCAGGGATAAGCGATAAAACTAAGGTATCGAGCCCACGCTCTTTGGAGGCAATCGCCACCCTTAAGCCTGCTAGCCCCGCACC
The DNA here is from genome assembly GCF_002783505.1 of Shewanella sp. CG12_big_fil_rev_8_21_14_0_65_47_15. Classification (GTDB taxonomy): domain Bacteria; phylum Pseudomonadota; class Gammaproteobacteria; order Enterobacterales; family Shewanellaceae; genus Shewanella. The sequence continues at coordinate 26,020 of NZ_PFGL01000017.1, read as the reverse complement.
AACCACTAATGAATCGGTATAAATCAGTTTCACGCCTGCTCCTTAATGGGATCTGCTGTTATTGTCGGGTTTATTCTCATATTATTTTTGCTGCACAGTGCTTCATTACTAGTTGGTTTTATTAATTTTTAACTTGCATGGGGTAGAAATGCCAACAGTGAAGCAATCCCCACAGTGATAAATAGTACGCTGACAATGGTCTTAATTTTTCTCAGCCGGCTACGGCTATTGAGATCCCGCGCAGCCCCCCACTTTAACGCCACACGGTAAATGCCAATGGCCGCATGTAACTCCACAGTGAGTAATAGCGGTAGATACACCATCCACACGCCTTGGTTCCAAATACGATCGGCGCTGCCCTGCGGACCTATGGTTTCGGGCGCTGAGCCGATGAGCCATAAATGCACTGGCAGTAGCAGTAAAATCACTACCCCAGTGATGGCCTGCCAGCGCCACAGACGTGTATCGCCATGGTTGATCACTTGCATTTGTTGCTGCAGGGCCCTTTGCTGACGCAGACTCATCGGCAATTTTTGTAGTGCTACCAGCACATGCACTAAGGCCAAAGCCGCAATACCTACGGCAATACAAGTGACGACCCAGGGATAACCATGACCATCGGCGGAGAGAAAACTCAGCTCCATAGTGCGTGCCACCCAACTCATAGCATCGCTTCCCAATAAGATCGATGACACAAGCACTAAGTGAGTCCATAAAAACACCGCGAGAATGACTCCCGATAAACTCTGGCTTAGATCCAGCCACGCACTCCATTTTTTTATATTTAGTTTAATCGCCATCGTTCTTGCCTCGCGCCGTTAGCTCTATCGAGCCAATCCCATAAGTCCCATTACTCAAAATTAATATCGCTCACAAATCCACCCCAAAACCTGAGTTAGATCAAATAGGAGACGAATAATTAATCGAATGCTTAAATATTAGCAGCGAAACAAAATACTGCTGCCGAGAGTTGAAACAACTCACTCCAGATGCAGCAGTATCGGGTTTCTAATTAGTGGGGTACAAAGGGTTGTACCGGGATGCTCAGCTCGCTACCAATGAAGATATAAGAAACAAGGCTAGCAGCACCTAGGCACAATAAGTAAATGATCAACACCTTAGCGAGTTTACGTAGACCAGAGCGGTTTAAGATCAGGCCCCACTTGACCGCCACGCGGTACAAACCAATCATGGCGTGTATCACCACAGCAGGCAGCAATAGCGCGTATAACAACCAAGCGTTATCGTGATAAACCCGCTCGGCCGATAAATGCGGGCCAATTTCGGGATTTAAAATCATGGTAAAGAGATGCACTGGCACGAGGAAAAATAGAATAAAGCCAGTGATCAGTTGCCAAAACCACGCATGGGTATCTTTATGCTTAATGCCCCCAAGGTGTGAGCGCAGCGCCCGCCATTGCCCGAGTTGTGCCGGAAAGCGCCTTAGCGCTACGGCGGCATGCACTATCACCACTAACAAGATCAATACGGAGAACATTTTAGTAACAATGGGAAAGCCGTGGCCCGTGCTGCTAAACATACCGCCTTCGAGCAACTGAACGACATGGTAAAACACCTCTTTACCCAGCAAAATACTCGACTCAAAATGCATATGCAGCAACAGGAAACAACCGAGTAAAATACCCGTTGCACTCTGCAGTCTATCCGCCTTCGCCGACCAAGGGTGGCCTAGCGAGGTTGTGCTCACCCTAGTGTGAACGCGCGTTACGCTTGTCATCTTGCATCTACCTTTGTGGTTTATCGTTGGCACCTCTTGGCAAACTACACCATAGCAGTAACAAAAATCATCGTTCAGTGTCACAGATTTAAAGCGTGAGCCAACTCACTATGCAGAGTGGAACTCTTAGAAGACGATCACAAAAAACGAGTCAAAACCAAACAAAGGTAAAACCAATTAGCCAATATTTTCATAGTGTTATATTAAACAATAAAACTGACAATTCGTTTTTTAACACCAATCCGTACTCACCAGCTAACACCTTGTCGTATAGACAAAAGTGCAATACCACGATAGTCAGTCATAGAACCTAAACCCTAGTGATAACCAAACGACCTTACCTAAAACGCGTTAAATTCCCGCCAAATCCTGCATTTTGAAATAGTTTGGGTATACAATACCGCGATATTTTGAACCCTTAGCGTTTGCACACTCAGCCACAGGATGCCCCCATGCCTTGGATCCAACTCCGTATCAACACCAATAGCGACGACGCTGAAACCATCAGCGACTTGCTCATGGAAGAAGGCTCAGTCTCTATCACCTTCGAAGACGGTAAAGACACCCCTATTTTTGAACCTAAACTGGGCGAAACCCCACTGTGGCGCGATACCGTTGTCGTTGCCTTATTCGATGCAGAAACCGATCTGACACCGACCATCGCCATGTTGAAAACCTTGCCCTTCCTCGGCGAGAACTTCAGCCATAAGGTCGAACAAATTGAAGATAAAGACTGGGTGCGCGAATGGATGGATAACTTCCACCCCATCCAATTCGGCACGCGTCTGTGGATCTGCCCAAGCTGGCGCGAGATCCCCGATCCAACCGCAGTCAATGTGATCCTCGATCCCGGTCTTGCCTTCGGCACAGGCACTCACCCTACAACTGCACTGTGTTTAGAGTGGCTAGACAGCTTAGATTTAAGCGATGCAGAAGTGATCGACTTTGGCTGTGGCTCTGGCATCTTAGCCGTGGCCGCACTGAAACTGGGCGCGAAAAAGGTCACAGGTATCGATATCGACTATCAAGCCATCGACGCCTCGCGGGCTAACGCCGAGCGCAATGATGTCGCCGACAAGCTAGCCTTGTACTTACCAGAAGACCAACCCGCCGATCTCAAGGCCGACGTACTGGTCGCCAACATTCTTGCTGGCCCACTGCGTGAATTAGCACCTTTGATCGCAGAACGCGTAAAAACCGGCGGCAAACTTGCCCTTTCCGGTCTCCTCAAAGAACAAGCCCAAGAAATCTCTGACTTTTATAGCCAATGGTTCGATATGGACGCAGCGGCTCACAAAGAAGATTGGAGCCGCTTGACAGGCAAGCGTAAATAGCGCTAAAGGGTGGCGCAACATGCGCCACCGCTGGCTTCCCACTATTTAGCCTCTGACTTCTCGCCGATTAAAAGTCAAGAAAAAAAATTACCTCTAGGTCATTTATTGACCTTTTCACGGCCAACAAAAAGGGCTACTATAGCGCCCCTTTGAAGAGCTAAGGTGAAACAGTAAATGCAGATTGGACCCTATCAACTGAACAATCAGCTGATCGTGGCACCAATGGCAGGTGTCACCGATCAAGCTTTCCGTAATCTTTGTCTTCGTTATGGCGCAGCCCTAGCGGTTTCCGAGATGCTTTCATCCAATCCCGAGGTTTGGGATACAGATAAAAGCCGCCAGCGCATGACGCATTCTGGCGAGGAAGGCATCCGCTCAGTGCAAATTGCAGGAGCCGATCCTGATTTAATGGCGCAAGCCGCCCTGTTCAATGTCGAACAAGGCGCTCACATCATTGATATCAATATGGGTTGCCCCGCGAAAAAAGTGAATAAAAAGCTGGCTGGCTCAGCGCTGATGCAAAATCCACCGCTGGTAAAAGAGATTTTACGAGCCGTGGTCGCCGCAGTGAATGTGCCTGTCACGTTAAAGATTCGCACCGGCTGGGAGCCAGAACACAGGAATGGTGTTCAAATCGCCCAGATTGCAGAGGATTGTGGCATCGCCTCGCTCGCCGTTCACGGCCGCACGAGACAATGTATGTACAGAGGCAACGCCGAGTACGACACGATCAAAGCAATCAAACAGAATGTCTCGATTCCTGTCGTCGCCAATGGGGACATCGACAGTCCGGAGAAAGCCCGCTTTGTGCTGGAATACACCGGTGCCGATGCCTTGATGATAGGACGGGGTGCTCAAGGACGGCCTTGGATTTTCAGAGAAATCCAGCACTACTTGGACACGGGTAATAAGCTAGCGCCCATTGAGGTTGCCCAGCAGCGTGAAGTGATGCTGGAACACCTCACCAAACTGTATGACTTATATGGTGAATACAAGGGTATCCGCTTCGCCAGAAAACATATGGGATGGTACCTAGACCAAGAAGCTCAGCGCCAATTTAGGGCTGACTTTAATCTGCTGGAAACCGCTGCAGAACAGTATTCCCTCGTGGAATGTTATTTTGATGAATTAGTACAGAATTAATAAAGAGCAGAATAGAATGTTTGATCAGACAACTAACACAGAAGTTCACCAGCTTACCGTTGGCAAAATCGAAACAGCAAACGGCACTATCAAGCCCCAGTTATTACGTGACGCCGTCAAGCGTGCCGTAACTAACTTCTTCGCACAGTTGGACGGTCAGGAAGCACAAGAAGTTTATGAAATGGTGCTAAGCGAAGTTGAAGCGCCTCTGCTTGACATCATCATGCAACACACTCGTGGCAACCAAACCCGCGCAGCAAACATGCTAGGTATCAACCGTGGTACCCTGCGTAAAAAATTGAAAAAATACGGCATGAACTAATCATTTCGATTAAGTGATTGTTAGAAAAGGGGTTAACCTGCAAGGGTTAGCCCCTTTTCGCATTATATGCCTCCCATATCTACCTAGAGAGAATTCCTAAGCTAATTTCTATCGATGAAACCACTATTTCTAAGATTAAAAATAAATATGGGTTATTTGAATGGCCTTTGACTCGTATCTATACTGCATAGGCAAATATCTTAGGTTATCGCTGTCTCCACTATAGAAGTATAAGTAAAAAATAAAACCCTGATAATTTACACTTTAAAATCAAAAGTTAATAAAATCTGACTTGTTGACTAAATAACAAGGTGATGCAGTTAAACATCTTATTTATTTTCTGTTTTAGTTAATGTTCGACTAGCTGTCCGCTGATTTAACCATATCACGGATTTTTGTTAGGAATGTGCTATCACTCATTGAGGCAACATCAAAATGGAAAACAATGAATTAATTGCAGTTGAAAAACGAATCGTCGCCAGATTTTTGGATATGTTTATTAAGTTTAGTCTGATCTTGGGACTTGCCTCATTCTGCCTTACCGTGTTTGCGCCCTTTATGAACCTGATGTTGTGGGCGCTGATCTTAGCGGTGACCCTTTATCCCTTACATCAACGTTTCGCCAAACGCCTGAATGATAAACAGGGCAAAACAGCGACCTTGCTGGTGCTGCTCGGTTTACTCTTGTTGGTCGTCCCGACCATAGCTATGGTTAGCTCCATGGGGGACAGCATCAGCAATCTGATTGAACGCGTCAATAACAATACGCTGGATATTCCCGCTCCTTCGGCCAATATAGCTACTATTCCTCTGGTAGGTGAGAAGCTCAACACTGTATGGCTAAAAGCGTCCACCGATCTACCTTCCTTGATCAAGAGCCTGCAACCACAGCTAGGCGAAGCGACTAAAAAAATTATAGGTACGCTGGCCAGTATGAGCGGTAGCTTACTGATGAGCATTTTTTCCTTTATCGTGGCGGGGATCATCATGGCCTATGGCCGCGCAGGAGCCAATAGTGCCGACCGTATCGCTACCCGCATTATTGGCTCAGAGCGCGGTTTAAAGCTCACCGCCCTGTGCACTGCAACTATCCGCGCCGTGGCCTTAGGTGTAATAGGGGTTGCCTTTATTCAAGCCCTGTTAGTCGGCATCATCATGACCTTCGCGGGTATTCCTGCGGTCGGTATTTTCTTTGTCATTGCGCTGATTTTAGGCATAGCGCAAATCCCAGTGATTCTCGTCACCATCCCCGCCATCGCCTATATTTGGATGATTGGCGATCACGGCACAGCCCTTAATATCGTCTTCACTATTTTGCTGATTGTGGCGGGTATGGCTGATAACGTACTTAAGCCATTACTCCTTGGCCGCGGTGTCGATGCGCCTATGCCTGTGGTACTGATCGGTGCTTTAGGGGGTATGGCGGCTAGCGGTATTCTTGGTATGTTTGTTGGGGCAACCTTACTTTCTATCGGCTACCGCATTTTTATGGCCTGGGTTGACGACGGTCTCGCGGAGACGAGCGAGACCAATGACCATCAATAACCCTTTTACTCGGACTCTGCTCGGTGGGGCCTGTGTGCTGCTCAGCAGTTGTAGCGTGCTCGGCCCCGACTATCAAAGGCCCGAGGTCAAAGAAATACAGAGTTGGCAGAATATGAGCCAGAGCCTCTTTAAAAATGAGGCCCCTGCCGCTGATTATCATCAATGGTGGGCACGCTTAGACGATCCTGTATTAAGCGTCTTAGTCAAAGAATCCTTAGTCAAAAACCCAGATGTACGCATTGCCGGTCTGCGCATCCTCGAGGCGCAAGCACAACTCGGCATCGCCGAAAGCTTGCTTGGCCCACAGGTCACGCAGGCAACTGGTGAGTGGCTAAGGGTAGGCCAAACACAAAATGGCCATAGCGCATCGGGTAGCAGTTATGGCGCCACCTTTAATCTGGGTTGGGAGCTAGACTTTTGGGGCAAATTCCAACGCGGTATTGAATCCGCTGACGCTAACTACTTTGCCAGCCTCGCTCAATACGATGATGTTCAGGTGTTGATGATCGCGCAAGTCGCTCAATATTATGTGAATATCCGCACCATTGAGGCCAGACTCCAGATAGCCCAAGAGAATGCGCGCATTCAAAAACGCAGTTTGGAAATTACTGAGCGACTATTTCAAAGTGGCAACAGTGCCGAGCTAGATGTGCAGCAGGCCAAGACTCAATATCTGGGCACCCTCTCAGGTATTCCACAACTCGAAACCAACCTGCGCCAAAGCCAGAACGCCCTAAGCACTTTACTGGCAAGGGCGCCGGGGCCGCTAGCGGAAATGGAGTCAAATACAGGCTATATTCCACAGGGTAAGCTCGCACTGGTCGCCGAAATGCCCGCAGATTTATTACGCCGCCGCCCCGATGTACGAGTCGCCGAACGGCAACTGGCTGCTCAATCGGGTCTTATTGGTATTGCCGAAAGTGAACTCTATCCATCAATCACACTGTTAGGCACCCTAGGCATTAATGCCACAGGGATGGGTAACGAAGCATTTTCCTGGGCTGCGGGCCCCTCTATCAGTTGGAATTTACTCGATAGAGGCACCTTAACCAATCAAATCCTGATCCAGGACGCCCGCTTCCAGCAATTACACGAGCGTTACCGTGACACTGTATTTAAAGCTGCTCGGGAGGTTGACGATGCCGCCATCGCCTATGCTAACGATCAGAACGAAATCCAGTTATTGACTCAAACGGGCGCAGCGGCACGCCGCTCCCTCGAAATAGCCAATACCCAATACCGTGAAGGAATGGCCGATTTTCAGCGGGTACTCGACTCCCAACGCGCGCTATTTAACCAACAAGAACGCTTAGTCAATAGTCGTGGCGCCCAAATCCGTAATCTTATCTTGCTTTACAAAGCGTTAGGTGGAGGTTGGGAACAAGGCCGCCAACGCGCCTTAGTCACCCCAGAAGTCGAAGCTCAACTGCGAACGCGTTCTGAATGGGCACCGCTACTCGATGCGACTCAGCCACAACCCAATACTCAGTCCCAACCAGATAGTCAGTTCCAACCCAATACTCAGAAGGGGATCCTTAATGACTGATAGCACGTCTTCTCCCGGTCAAACCAGCCGCCGCGCTACATTAGGATTGTTGGGATTAATCCTTCTGTTACTTATTTGGTATCTGATTGCCGATAGGCTAACACCTTATAGCTCTCAGGCGCGGGTACAAGCCTTCGTTGTTCCTATCGCAGCCGAAGTGTCGGGGCAGATCCTCAAAGTATATGTCAATGATAATCAAGATGTTGACATAGGTGAACCGCTATTCGAAATCGATCCTGAGCCCTATGACATAGCGCTGGCTAAGGCGCGCTCTGATTATGAAACTGTACTCAGTGGCGTCAAAGCGAGCAGCGAAGGAGTCAGGGCCGCCGAAGCAACGCTACAAGCGATGCGAGCAGCCTATGATAATGCAGCCAAAGATGCCGAACGCCAGGAACGCCTCTACCGTGAAGATCCAGGAGCGATATCAGTACGCCGCCTTGAAATCGCCCAAGCGACACGCGAAACAGCCAAAAGCCAAGTCACGGCGGCCGAAGCCGATGTGCGCCGGGCCATAGAGTCGGCGGGGATCGCAGGTGAGAATAACTCCCAACTTCTCAGCGCCCGCTCGGCGGTAAACAAGGCGGAGTTGGACAGACTCAATACCCGAGCACTGGCACCAAGCCGTGGCCTCATTACCGATCTCAACACAGACGCGGGCCAGTTTATGAGTGCGGGCGCACCGGCCATGACACTGGTCGCCATCCATGATGTTTGGATCTCGGCTGACATGACTGAGAATAACCTCGGTAATATCCAAATTGGTGACAAGGTCAGTATCTTGCTCGATAGCCTACCGGGGCAGCTGTTCCAAGGGGAGGTTCGCAGCATTGGCTATGGTATAGACGATGGCAAAAACCAGCAGGCAGGTTCACTACCGACGGTAGATAACAACCGAGATTGGTTGCGCCAAGCCCAGCGTTTCCCCGTTAAAATTGCCTTTAGTGCCGATCCTCCTCCCGCAGCGGGGCTGCGTGTCGGTGGTCAAGCCGATGTGCTGGTTTATACCGATGAGGATGGGCTGATGAACCTGCTCGGAGCCTTGTATATCCGTCTGATGAGCCTCTTCTCATTCCTCTATTGAGATGCCATATGCATAACGCCGACAGTGCGGTAATGAGAATTAGTGCTGGTGTCACGATGAGTGTGCTGATTTGCTACGGATTAGCCCTGCCTATGCCCCACCTTGGTTGCATTATGGCTTGGATAGTCCTATGTCGTCCTGGCGCAGCACTGAGTTTCAAGCAAGGCTTGGTCGGCGCCACGCTCCTGCTGGGCATGATGGTTGGCGGGGTGCTGTTAGTGCCCTTGCTGGAACACTATGCCTTAGCGGCCGTGCTCTTAGTCATGCTACTTCTCTATCTGCTGATGCAAAAATCGATCACTGGCATGGGGGCAATAGCCATGCTGCTCATTATGGCGATCACTGTTATCCCGGTCGCGGGCCTTATTGAGCAGGCATTGGCTATTGCGATTGCCCAGATGATGGCCGTAGGGATCCTCATTGGAACCTTAGTCAATGGGATAGCCCACGCTCTATTTCCCCCGAACACTGTGGCAGTCAAGACTCAACAAGCGGCTCTGCCACCCGAGCACTCCAAAAGACTGGCCTTACGCGCAGCGATTATTGTGTTGCCAGTGTGGTTACTCGCGCTGAGCAATCCGGCATTTTATATTCCGGCAGTTATGAAAACGGTAATGCTGGCGCAACAAAGTACGTCACTCGACGCTAAACATGTGGGTAAGGAGCTGGTGCTATCAACCTTAATGGGCGCCTTACTCGCCTTTGCACTCTGGATGGGGCTGAGTATCTGGCCGTCATTATTGATGTTGGTATTGATGCTCTGCCTAATGACACTTTGGTTAACGAGGCGCTTAGTTCAACTCGCTCCAGGACGTTTCCCGCCCTCCTTTTGGAGCAATGCTTGGATCACTGCCCTGATTCTGTTTGGCCCAGCAATTGCTGACAGCGCTACAGGTAAGGATGTTTGGTTGGCAGGTGCGATACGCACTGGCCTCTATTTAATGGTCGCGGGCTACGGCTGGCTATGCGTGATCATGCTTGAACATTGGTGGCCAGCTGGTCGGCCGGCACCAGAATCCAATATAGGAGCATAAAATGCTGACAATTATGTTGGTCGGTTTACCCGTCATTTTGATAAACATGTTACTGCAATCCCTAGTCTCCATCTGGTGTATTCGCTTTTACAGTAAAAACTTCTCTGATCGCGATAGCATAACCGCTGGCGTACTGAGCCTATTTGGCATTATCACGATAGTTATGCTGGGCAATTTCGCGCAAATCGTTGTTTGGGGAGCCTTATTTTTACTACTCGGTGAATTTGAAACACTAAGGGATGCCATTTATCACTCGGGTGTTAACTTCGCCACATTAGGCTACGGCGATGTGGTCATGAGTACGCAATGGAAGATGCTTGGCCCGTTAGAAGCCGTCAATGGTGCACTAATGATTGGCTTATCAGGCGCTTGTATGTTGGCCGTCTTGCAACATAACATCCAAAAAAGGAAACACTAAACGACTTCCCCTATTGTTAGGGTGGCATGCTTAATCGCGCACCACAATGACCGCGCCTTAAGCCCTGTACTGCTGCTTTTTTGACATTGTTGATAATTCCTATCCGTCCTACTCCCTAAGGGATATTTCATCCAATGAATTGTGACTTCGCCTGCAAAACCTGACTATTTTAGTCAGGATTAGTTGCCCCACATTAAAGATGCAAATAATATGAATGTAAATTTATTGTCTGCTTTGGAGTATTGCTATGTCGTCTGCCAATCTGTCATCGGAGCTAAACTTGCAGGAAGGGTCATCGGTATTACCACTATGGTTAGATAGGAAAGTAGGAGAACTCGTCGCCGAGGATTTCCGCCGTGCCCATATATTTAGCCAATTTGGTATTGATTTTTGTTGTGGTGGTGGCAAACCACTATCCGTTGCCTGCGAGCGCGCCGAGGTCAATCCTACTAAGGTCATAGCTGCATTAGAAGAGGCCGCACTGGTGGGTAGCAGAGAAGATGAGTTGAATCAATTGCCTCTGGGACAACTGATTGATTATATCGAAACCACCCACCACCAATATGTACGGGCAAAAGCACCATTACTGATTGAATATTCTGAAAAAATGGTGCGTGCACACGGTGAGCACTATGCCGAAATCATTCCCTTTGCAGGTTGGGTTAGAGCCCTAATCGAAGAGCTAATGCCACACCTAATGAAGGAAGAAAAAATTCTCTTCCCGGCGATCCGCGCACTCAGTCAAGGTGAGCAGATTGAAGGCTGTTTTGGCCATATAGGTAATCCCATTAACGCTATGCAGCATGAACATGAGGAAGCGGGGCAAATCCTGCAAAAACTGCATGAATTAACGAATGATTTTATCCCGCCAGAATATGCCTGCACCACATGGCGCGTCTGTTATGCCACCCTAGCGGAATTTGAAGCAGACCTGCATAGGCATATCCATCTAGAGAACAACATCCTCTTCCCTAAAGCGCTCAATCTCGCCTAGGGTTAAGCGCTTATCTAGTCATAGAAACAAAGGCAAAATCTGGCCTTTGTTTCTATTGCATGCTACAAAAAAGTCATGTGTCACTGACGGGTATGCAGCCATGACATTTCAATCCTTTGCACTCGATGATATTACCGATTTACATGAGTCGGCCCAGGTGGAATTTAAGCTCGCTGGCGGCCGAGATGGTCAAGGCCAATTACCCGAAGATATTTGGGCTACTTATAGCTCTTTTGCCAATACCTTAGGCGGCGAGATCATTCTCGGTATACGGGAAATGCGCGGACGTTTCACCATCGAAGGTATTCCAAATCCCCTACCAGTTTTGCAAGAATTTTGGGAGATACTCGATGACCCATTCCGGATTAGCCACAATATTCTCGCCATTTCGGACGTGCAACTGATTCAAATTATGAATAAAAAGCTGATCAGGATCCGTGTACCACTCGCACCGGAACACCTAAAGCCCATCTTTATTGGGGGTAATGCCTACACCGGCACTTATTTTCGATTGGGGGATGCCGACATGCATGCAAGCCGTCGACAAGTGAGTCAATTACTGCGCCGCGCCCGTTACTGCAATAAACAGCTCAAGACGCGCTAACCCTTTATTTTTATGAATTAAAATCCTGCTAATAAATAACCGCCCATAGCCGCAATTGCCGCACCTGAGATGCGCATCAGCTTGCGTTGCCCCGTTACACGCTGCATACCAAGGCCAATCATTACCCCTCCTAGATGGATGACCGCTGTCCCGCATAAAAATCCCAGCGCGTATAATACAGGGCTCGCTAATTCCGGCATTTCTGCACCGTGGGCATGGCCGTGGAATATGGCAAACACGCCAACAAATGCCATGGCAAATAACAGGGGAAGCTGGCGGTCAAAGGCGATGGCAAGCCCGAGCAACAACACAGAGAGGGTGATGCCAATTTCTACGAAAGGAACGGCAATGGCGTATAAACCTAGAATCCCGCCAAGCAACATAAAGGCGACAAATGCTAAGGGAACCGTCCAGATAGCACGACCGCCGAGTTGGGTACTGAGCATCCCCACACTTAGCATAGCGAGTAGATGGTCAAACCCTAGCACTGGGTGGTTAAAGCCCGACATAAAGCCACCGCCTGAATGGATCTCATGGGCCGAAGCCGGCGCGATAAACAGGAAGGTGAGTAGAGCAAATAAACTTAAGCGCACCATAGCGAGATCCTTGATAAGCAATTGAACCATATAAGACTCTACTGCATATCCGGGCGATAAACGGTGATCTTTATCACCCTTAGATTGTCGAAGACTGATTTAAGATACTCAGTAAAAACACGCGCAAACAAATCCCTAGTTTAAATTCACAAAATAGTTCAAGTTCACAAAATATTGCTAAGCGATCCTAGGGCTGCGATCTCCATATGGGGCAAAAGTGCCGCTATTGGTAATGACTCAAGTTGACCAAAACTGGGATTCAGCCACACCGACTGACAGCCAGCCAAACGCGCCCCCCGCACATCGGCATTTAGACTATCGCCAACGTGCAACAGTTGTTCCGAACGGATGTCTAGGCGAGCACAGGCGAGATCAAACATATCCTTAGCAGGTTTCATGCGCACACCGTTTCCAGGGTGCAAAACAAATTCGAACGCATCACCGAGACCAATACGCTCGGCATCCACATTGCCGTTGGTAATACCGACCAGTCTAAAACGCTGCGACAAGTGCCTAAGTAACGAGAGCACTTCGCTTGATACTTGAAAATGGCTACGATGAAAATAAAAACACGCTAACCCTTCTGCAGCGCCACGCTCGGCCTCAGCCGCACTATAACCAAGTTGCAGTAACCCTTGGCGTAACGTCGCTATCCTTGCCGCCGTTGTATCATGGGCTAATTCGGGCATTTGCTGTAAAAGCAGCAGTTTTAGCCGTCGCCAATCCTGAGGTTGCCATGCCGCAGTGAGTGGAAAGGACCGATGTAAAAACTGAGTTAACTCGGCTTCTGCATTCAAAATATAGGGCTGGTTGTTGTACAAGGTATCGTCGAGATCGAAACTGATCGCGTGAATATTTTGGGGTCTAAGGTAACAACGCATTATTTATCCTGTGGTTTTTTCGCTCTAGGATGGGCGCTATCATACACCTTAGCTAAGTGTTGGAAATCTAAACTGGTATAAATTTGCGTGGTCGCAAGGTTTGCATGACCCAATAATTCCTGTACCGCCCGCAAATCGGCGCTTGCTTCTAACATATGAGTGGCGAAGGAATGGCGTAGTTTATGGGGATGCACTCGCACCGACAGTGCCTGCTCTTGGCCCCATTTTGTCATCCGCGCCTGAATACTGCGATGGGATAAACGCCGGCCTTTTTCGGTCACAAACAGGGCGTTATCTTCACAGGGGATTTGCCTTCTACAGGTGAGCCAAGCTTCCAACGCCTTTATGGCATAGCTGCCGACTGGCACAATTCGCTCTTTATTACCTTTCCCTAATACCCTAACTTCCCTTAACTCATAATGCACACTGGTTAAATCGAGTGCAGCTAACTCAGCCAAACGCAGGCCACTGGAATAAAATAGCTCCATTATGGCCTTGTCCCGCAGGCTCAAGGGATCTGTGCCTTCAATTTCCAGTAAATGGGTTAGGGAATCGACATCGATATTCTTCGGCAGCGGTTTAGCCTGTTTGGGCGCACTTAAGCCTTTGGCGGGATTAAGTTCGATCACACCTTCGCGCAGCAGAAACTCTCCCCATTGCTTAATCGCGGATAAACACAATGAGAGAGAACGCGGGCTTAACCCCTTGCGGTGCAACTTGGCGAGCACTTGTTGCCAGTGTTCACGCGCGACATTGAGCAGATCAATACCATCCGGCAGTAATCCATTGGCGCGGTGTAACTCGTAGAGATAATTGCGCACGGTATGATCGGATAACTGCCGCTCCGAATGTAAGTAACGCTCAAAGGATTGCAGGTAGTTGGCACAGAGATCCGCCACACAGGGATCCGATATATCGCTCGCTGGTGCACTCATATCGGGCTCCTTATCGGTGGGGATTAAACATTATCTCGATAATAATCAAAGCTTAGCTAACATATACGCCAGCAAACGTCGTAGCTGTTCCAGCAGCATGTTATCCATATCGGGGTGAAAATGGGTCGCATCTTGGCTGGCGATGGCAAAGATAACGGGGATCTCTTCGGCTAACTTGACTAAGGCAACTGATCCCACTTCTGCGCCAAATAAGCGTTTAGCTTCCTGTTGCGTCACGCGGCCAAAATAGTGACCTTTACGCAAGCGTTGCTCCCAAATCGCCTTCATATCAAGGTCTACATCGAGCACACTAATAAGACGCACATGGGTAAAATGAAACTGGTCCTTCAAACTGTCGGCTAACATCTCTTTAAGCGACACTAGATCGGCACAATTGAGCAACTTAAACGACAGCTCAGAGTTAAACAGATAAATTTTCTCGTTACGCGCCGCCATCGCCAACAGGCTAGTGATTTCTTCCTCGAGCTGGCTCACTCGCTGGCGCAACAATTCCTGCCGCCTCTCAACCAAAGAAATAGCGCCACGTTCCATATGGGGCAAACGCATCGCTAACAACAGCTCGGGATAACGATTAAAAAAGTCGGGATTATCGAGCAGATACTCACGAATGATGAGTTCATCGAAGGGCACATCTGTCTGTGGCATGAGGGGCTCTGTCATAACTGAATTTGTCCGTCGTAAACGTGTTGCGCGGGTCCGGTCATCCACAGGGGTTTGCCTTCGCCTTCCCAATTGATGGTTAAGGTACCACCGGGTAAATCCACTCGCACTTGTTGATCCAGTTTCCCTTGAACTTGCCCCACCACCACGGCGGCACAGGCGCCCGTGCCACAGGCTAAGGTTTCGGCCGCGCCACGTTCATAGACTCTCAGCTTGATATGCCCTGAGTTCACCACTTGCATAAACCCGACGTTCACTCCGCGCGGAAAACGCTCATGCTTGGTCAGCAGAGCGCCAATTTCGGCAACGTTAGCATTGGCAACATCTTCCACATCGAGTACACAGTGGGGGTTGCCCATGGAAGCCGCGCCACATAAAAAGGTTTGTTGGGGCGTTTGCAGCAGGTAGGTTTTCTCGGCTTTCTTGGCCTTAAAAGGAATTTGACTAGGTTCGAGAATAGGCACGCCCATATTGACGGTTACAGTGCCATCACGTTCCAAACGCAGCGTCATTTTACCCGATGAGGTACTAACACGAATTTTATTCTTATTTGTCAGCCCCTTATTACGTACAAAACGGGCGAAACAACGGGCGCCATTACCGCAATTTTCCACTTCCCCGCCATCGGCATTGAAGATGCGATAGTGAAAATCTAAATCGGGATCATAGGGCGGTTCGACCAAGAGCAACTGGTCAAAACCGATACCAAAGTTACGATCGGCTAAGCGGCGGATCTGCTCAGGCGAAAAGAACACATTCTGGGTGATCCCATCGACCACCATAAAATCGTTGCCCAGTCCGTGCATCTTAGTGAATTGGATCAAGATACTTATCCTTTAAGCCTAGGCGCTGCCATAAGTAGCCAAGCACCTGAATCAATATAATTTTCTAGTTTACGGCAGGAGTTGCTCACCTTGCCAGAGCTGAGACAGTTTTTCTCGCTCACGTACTAGATAAGCCTTATCGCCATCGACCATCACTTCGGCGGCCCGTGGACGGGTATTGTAGTTAGAGGCCATCGCAAAACCGTAGGCGCCACTCGAACGCACCGCCAGCAAATCCCCCGCCGCTACCGCTAACTGGCGGTCTTTGCCGAGGAAGTCACCAGTCTCACACACTGGCCCAACAATATCAAAGGCATAGGTTTGCTCATTCCTTGGATTAACGGGAATAATATTTTGCCATGCGCTGTAGAGTGCAGGGCGGATTAAGTCATTCATCGCGCCATCGACAATCGCAAAACGCTTGTCGCTGTTCTCTTTAAGATAGAGCACCTGGGTAACAAAAATCCCCGCGTTGGCCGCAATCGCACGGCCAGGTTCGAAGATCAGTTTAAGTTGACGGTCCCCTAAACGCTCCAGTAGCGCGGCGGCATACACATCGGGGTGCGGCGGCGTTTCAGCATCATAGGTCACCCCCAAACCACCACCGACATCGAAATGCTCAATCACTATGCCTTGCTCGGCTAAACGGTCGATCAGGGCTAACATGCGGTCCATAGCATCGAGGAAAGGTTGAATTTCAGTCAGTTGCGAGCCGATATGGCAATCGACCCCCTTCACCTGTAAATGTGGCAACCCATGGGCGCGGGCGAATACGGCTTCGGCCTCATCCATAGCAATACCGAATTTGTTCTCTTTAAGGCCGGTCGAAATATAGGGGTGAGTTCCCGCATCCACATCGGGATTGACTCGCAGTGACACGGGCGCCACTTTACCTAAACGGCCAGCAACCTGGTTTAACAGCTCAAGCTCGGCACTCGATTCGACGTTAAAGCAGTAAATCCCTAGGTTGAGCGCCTGTTCCATTTCGGCAACGGTTTTACCTACGCCAGAGAACACCACTTTATCCGGGGAGCCACCCGCTTCAATCACTCGCGCTAATTCACCACCGGAAACGATATCAAACCCACTGCCTAAGCGGGCTAACACATTCAGTACGGCCAAATTCGAATTGGCTTTAACCGCATAACAAATCAAATGTGGGTGATCAGCAACGGCATTGTCGAAGGCATGCCAATGACGCTCAAGCGTCGCACGGGAATAGACATACAGTGGCGTACCATAGGTCTGGGCCAAATCGTTCACTCTACAGCCTTCAGCATGCAGGGTATTATTGTGGTAGAGAAAGTGATCCAATGTCCGGTTCCTTACTGCGCTTTGTTATCGTGTTGATTATTCTAATGAGCGGTGATTATTGTGTTTTTTCCGCTTCGATGGCGTTAATTTCAGTGTTGATCTTTTCGGCCTCAGGCACTGTCTTAGGCACTTCAGCTTTTGGCGCTTGACTCGCCTCAACGGCAGGTGATTTATACAGGGGCCCTTTTTGGCCGCATGCCGTAATGAATAGGCTACCAAGCATTAACAATAAAAACAGTCTCATTTTTCTCAACATCTGTGCATCTGGTGACTAATGGCCTTATAATCGCACCCATCTTGACGAAAGCAAAGGACAGAAATGCATGGCCATGACAGATACAGAATTTCACCAGCTCGCCGATGACATGTTCCAAGCCATAGAGAATGCCATTGAAACCGCGATTGATGAGCAAGATGCCGACGTCGACATCGATGCCAGCGGCAATGTACTGCAATTAGAATTTGTGGATGGTTCTAAGATTGTGATCAATAAACAAGAACCTTTGCATGAGATCTGGGTAGCTACCCGTTTTGGTGGATATCACTTCGGTTTTGTCGATGGGAAATGGCTAGATGGGCGCAACGGCGGTGAGTTTATGCCATTTGTGCAAGAGTCTATCCAACGTCAAGGCGGCATTAAACTTAGCTTCTAATCTAAGCCAGTCGTAGCGCAAAGTCATAATAGTGCAAAACAATAATGGGAGCCTTGGCTCCCATTATTTATGTTCAAAACCCAGCTTAAAACTCAGTGTCTTGGTCGCTCACATTGATACCGAAGGGTGTCACTGTTAACTCACCCGCCACCCGTACCAGATGGAAAAACTGCGGAATGTTAAACCCCGCTCTGGAGGCATAATGTTCACTAAACACATAATGATGGCTGACTTTATTTACTAACTCAGCCATGTTCGATCCCGCCTGGACATAATGGCTCAGCTGATTTTCTTCATCGAGAATAAATACATCTAAGTTATCCACCCTTTGACGTAGAAAATATTGGATAGCTCCCTTAGCGGCATAATTCTGAACCACTTTAGGCATACTCGAAAAAGGATCATTCCCCAGTTCTGGTCGTGGTAATTGCACTAAATGGCTGCGGGATAGCTGTTGATAAAAAGACTTAGCATCGCTTAAATCTTGATACGCCATCCCTAGAGAGTTGAAGAAAATTCCATAACGAGTATGACTAATCTGCAGCGGCTGCACTAAGGTACTGGACTGCTGTGCCTGCTGACATAAACGCATCGTTTGCATGAGCAGGTTTTTTACCGCTAATTTAAGTTGTGACCGCAGCTTTTGCGAGCAGCTAATCACATCCATATCGACAGGCAAAGTAGCACGCCTTAACCCTGGCGTGACAAAAGCTAAGGCTTGTAATATCGCGGTTTCGCCTTCAAAGCGATGGCATTGCCACTCACCCCAACTATTCAGACATATCGCATCTAAGGCCCCGAGCATATTCTCCTTCTTGCGTCCAAGGGAAAATACGTTAGCGTTCATCATATCGACCACCATCTCCTGCCCGCGCCATTCAGTGGTGGGATCACTGTCTAGGTTCAGTACGAAGATCAGCTTCCTGAAATGCCAAGGCTGGCATAAGTCCCGTTTGGACACTCGCCAATCATGGTCGACAAAATTCAATAGTCGCTTAGAGGCCTCGGTAAGCCGTTTCGAGTGCACCTTGCTCCGGCCTAATTCATACCATTTCGTATCCGGGGTAGAAACCCCATTTAAGCAAGCCCAAATCATTAACGCCGAGGGTGTTTTACCTTTGCATATGGCAGATTCGCCCAACAAATTCTGTGGCTTGGGCCCTTGCCTGTAAAGGTAATAGCGGTTCTCACGACTACTTGAGACCATAGTGAGTTCCGATTCGGCAACGGAACGACTCCAGAGTAAATTTAGCTTAGAGATTTGATCTTCATCTTGGGTAAAATAGGTGTGCAATTTGCGGGTGAGCATACCCAGTTCTTCGACACGCAGCCCCTCATTTAGCTCGTGGGTCGATGCAAATCGCAATAGGGTTTGATAGCTCGCCAATAACAACTCATTCAATTGATCATTAAACCAATTGAGTTGACCGCTATGCCACTGTTCACAGTCGTCTAAGGTGCGGATCAAACTGTCGGGCCATTGCCAATCCTGCACTAGCTTTTGTAATTTGGCGTAGCGCCAATCTTTCCCCTGATCTGGCCGGCTTAAAAATACCCCGCATTTTAAATAAAAACAGCGGCGCGCAATCTCGAGACGACGGGTATCCTTTTGCTGCAACAAGTAGGCCTCAATCACTTGATAGATTGAGTAGTAAGCATCATTAGCGGTTGAAAAATCCCCAGCGAGCGTTTTTTGCCACAGACGATCGCAGAGCAATTGAGAATGGGGATATTCACTGGCGTACGCCTCGAGTAACAGTACTTTGATCAAGGCTTTGTGTGGCTTATTTAGGCCTTTATAGAGTTGCCACAGCGAGGCGCCAAAATACTCACTCGCGGGTAATTCATGCACATTTCCAAGATACAGGAGGTCAGGGTTTAATTTAGCATCTGGCCACCATGCAATAGTTTTACCCGCCAAGCGAATTTGACTACGGTAAAACTCCTCCAGCAGCAGCCAATGCTGCGCGCTACCACTGTGCTCGTGTGCCATGGAAGATTGGCATCCATTACGCCCCAGACCACCACTAAACTGTTGCGAATGCACTAAGTAAAAATTCACCTCAAATTGATATTCGGCAAACCAGGCGGTTAATCTATTGGCTTTAGTGTGAATTAAGGCTAAGTCCCTGTCGCACAAATCGGCACTATATACCAACCAAACATCGACATCGCTCTTGGTATTTTGGCCAAAGCTGGCGGTACTGCCCATGGCATAAACGCCTTCGAAGGCACACACATCAGGCTCTTGGGCTATAAATGGTAGCTTGACAACATCACAGGCCTGCGACTCGAGCACACCCGCTGAATACTCCTTAATGCCACAGGGAGTATCGGGAGCATGACACCCTGGATACTGAACGCTGTTCTGGTGAATAAAAAAAGGAATTAACTGGAATAAATGCTTTTGTAGCGGTGACAATAAAGCCAAAGCCCGCGCGATGCGAACCTTATTAAGTCTTTCTGCAATATCAGGAAATAGGCCTTGCTGATCCATCCTAGAACACAACGCTTAAATACTTATGAGAAGTGTGCTCATGTTAACACTTTTGCAAATCCGAGCAACTAACTAAATGTGAAGCTCGTCACATTTTACGGCTATTTAGAATACAGCCAACTTCAAAGAATCGATATCACTTCCTTACATAAACTAATAGCCAATGTTAGCATTGGCGCAACTAAGATCTTTGATGGAAGCTAGGCATGTCTGAGAACCGCATACGTATCGCAACCCGCAAGAGTCCGCTGGCCATGTGGCAAGCTGAATTTGTTAAAGCCGAATTAGAACGCATTCACCTCGGTATTGTGGTGGAGTTGCTGCCAATGAGCACTAAGGGCGACGTGATTTTAGATACGCCGCTAGCAAAAGTAGGTGGTAAAGGTTTGTTCGTCAAAGAACTCGAAGTCGCCATGCTAGAAGACCAAGCCGATATCGCAGTGCACTCCATGAAAGACGTGCCCGTCGATTTTCCTGAAGGACTCGGTCTTGAGGTAATTTGCGAGCGTGAAGATCCCCGCGATGCCTTCGTGTCGAATTTATATAAATCGATCAGCGAATTACCACTAGGCGCAACCGTGGGCACCTCGAGCCTACGCCGCCAATGCCAACTGCGCGCATCACGTCCCGACCTCATCATCAAAGATTTACGCGGTAACGTGGGAACACGTTTAGCTAAGCTAGATAACGGCGAATACGATGCCATTATCCTTGCCGCTGCGGGCTTAATTCGCCTGAAACTATCTGAGCGTATTGCCAGCTTTATTTCGGCCGAAGAATCCTTACCCGCCAATGGCCAAGGCGCCGTGGGTATCGAATGCCGCACCAATGATGAGCGTGTTAAAGCGCTACTGGCACCATTAGAACATTTAGAAACGCGCTACCGTGTTATTGCCGAGCGCGCGATGAACACTCGCCTCGAAGGTGGATGCCAAGTGCCGATTGGCGCATTTGCTGAAATAGATGGTGACGAGATGACCCTACGCGGCCTAGTCGGTAATCCCGATGGCAGTGAAATCATCGAAGGCGTGATCACAGGCCCAAAAACCGAAGCCACGCAATTAGGTGTTGCCCTTGCCGAAGAGTTACTGAGCAAAGGTGCAAAAAGCATTCTCGACGCCGTTTACGCTAAAGCCTAAGTCAATGAAAGTCTTACTGACGCGCCCCGAGGGGCGCAATCAGTCCATGGTCGATGCCTTGAATGAACTAGGCATTGCCCATTGGGTCACACCTCTGCTGTGTGTCGAAGCAACGCCCCCTATTGCACTAAATACTCCGCACCCCTTGGCACACGCCGATATGATTATCTGCATCAGCGCCAATGCAGTGACTTTTGCGGATAACGCCTTAACTACTGCGGATCCACACACCAAAGCTTGGCCTCAAGCTCAATACTTCGCCGTAGGACATGCGACTTGGGAAGCATTAGATCAGCTCGGCATTTCGGCACTCGAAGCCCCAGATGATTGTCAGCAAACAGAAGGATTACTGACTCTGCCTGGGCTGCAACAAATCCGAGGGAAAAATATCACTATTATACGTGGCGTAGGTGGCCGCGAAGCCTTAGCCGAACAACTGACTGAGCGCGGCGCAACTGTACACTATTGGGAAGTGTATCAACGGGCCTGCCCGCCACTCGATGGGCGACAGTTAGCACTACAATGGCAAGCCTTCGGGATAGATACTATTGTAGTGACCAGCGGTGAAGTACTGGATAATCTGATTAATTTAGTGCCAAAAGAGCTATTTGCATGGCTGCGCTCATGTCATATCATAGTCCCAAGTAACCGAGTAGAAGCTCAAGCTCACGCCTTTGGTATAACCCAAGTCACCAATGCCAATGCCGCCAACAGCAAAGCCGTGCTAAACGCCCTTAAACTCTAAGCGCTATTTAGCCCGATTTTACTCGAATTTCGGCAGTAGCATGTTTTCAAGGACTGTTAAATGGATAACAACAAGCACGACGCAAAGAGCCCGGAATCCGAGGCTACCGCTATTATTGTGTCACCGGAAACGACCGATGACATGTCCGCAACATCAGCGTCATCCACTGAATCCCAAACAGCCAAAGCCACAGCTTCAAGCACGCCGAGCCAAACGCCAGCCTCCAATAGAAGCTCGTGGGCGATTCGCTTTGGGGTGTTATTAGCGCTGGGTTTAACCGCTTGTACCCTTGGTGGCGGTTTTATGCTGTACCAACAAATGCAACAACAACTGCTAGCGCAGGATGCAAAAAATATCGCCCTTCAGGACCAATTACAGCAAGCGCTATTGCAGCCAAATCAACGTATTGGCCAGCTTGAGCAGCAGCAACTGAATGATGCTAAGACTTACCAAGAATTGACAAAATTAGCAGAAGATCAAAATCAACTGCAGGACAGGGTCAATAAACTTGCCCAGCGCAGCCCAACGCATTGGATGGCCTCTGAAGCCGAATATTTAGTAAATATGGCGGGCCGTAAACTTTGGTTAGAAAAAGATCCCCGCACCGCCACCGATCTATTAAAGTCGGCGGATGAAACCATCGCCGCCATGAACAATCCAGCGTTACTGCCGATTCGGAAAGCACTGGCGAAAGATATCGCCGCCACGGCCAGCATTAAAACCACAGATATTGATGGCAATGTATTGGCCCTCGATGCCTTAATTGAACAACTCGATAAACTGCCGCTGAATCGCACCGATGCAGAAGCCGATACCCCAGAAGATACAACTATTACTGGGGATTTGAATGATTGGCAGAGCAATCTGGGTAAAACGTGGAAAGCATTAACCCAAGACTTTATTACCATACGCCACAAAACCGCCGATGCGCCCGCTTTACTCGCACCGGAACAGCAATGGTATCTGGTTGAAAATATTCGCCATAAACTGCTGCAATCGCAACTTGCGTTATATCGCTATGACAGAGCGGCTTATCACCAATCATTGATGATGGCGCGAAAATGGATCCAAACCTACTTTGATATGCAAGATCACAAGACAGCTGAGGCCATCGCCGAAATCGATAAATTAGCGACCTTAGAACTTGATCCTATTACCCTGAAATCCTTTACAGCTAAACCTCTGTTATTACAGCTGACTAGCTATGGTGAGCTGACCTCATCAGAGGATGCGTCACTATGATCAAAATATTAATTTACTTAGGGATTGTGCTAATAGGGCTCTGTATCAGCCCTTGGTTGGTTGGTAATACAGGTTACGTCTATATAGCAGCGGGTGACTACCAGATTGAGACCAGCTTAATCTTTGGGATCATTGCCTTAATTGTATTTTATGCCGTATTCCAAGTATTCGAGTGGCTAGTGATTAGCGCCATCAATCTGGTGCTACGCAGTCGTTTTATTCCTTACCACTGGCGCCGCCGCTCTGCCAAGAAGCATACCTTAATGGGGGCTCTGGCTCTGGCTGAAGAAGATTGGCCAGCGGCCGAACGCGCCATGATCAAAGGCGCCGACAACGGCGAACTTCCTGCGCTTAACTTACTGGCAGCGGCCCGTGCGGCTCAGTATCAACAAAAAATAGCCGAGCGAGATCAATATCTTGATCGTGCAGCAGCGCAACCCCTTGCCGCGAATGCCGTCGCAACCACTCGCACTCGATACCTCTTAAAACAAGGGGAATTGGCCTTAGCCCGCGTCGAGCTGGATAAATTAGCCCCGACCAGTAAGAGTAAAGCGCCATTGCTTAAACTCGCCTTTGAGTTATACCGGGCCCAAGAGGATTGGGAGGCACTCAAGCTATTGCTACCTATTTTAAGGAAACGCCAGATCCTAGAGGATAGTCAATTAAATGAACTCGAGTTAGCAACCCACTGTGCCTTACTCAAGGCCGCAACGATTAAAGGTGAAGAAGCCTTAGAACAATGCTGGCAGTGGTTATCTCGTAGTGAACGCAATCAATCTGAGTTTCTAGCTATTTATGCCATGGGTTTGTGCCGCTTTAATCGCAAAGATCAAGCGCTGAAACTGTTATCTAAAAAGTTACGAACGTCCCCCGAGTCAGCACTTTTAGTGACAATTCCTGAAATTGCCACTGCCCAAGATACTGAAATTCGCAAACAGTTACTGAAACATGAAGTGACCCATGAGAGTAATGCCGACTACCAGATGTGTCTCGCCAAACTATATCAGCAAACGCGGGATATGAAAGAAGCCAAAAGCTGTTGGCAAAATGTGTGCAGACTTCAACCTACTAAGGATTCTTGGTTGGCATTAGCCCGGATCCAAGAACAATTAGGCGAGCAAGGTCACGCCAATCAAAGTTATCGTCAAGCGGTTAATTTGTAGCTCTATAAACTCAATAAATAGACGCCGTGATGTGTGCAAGCAGATTACGGCGTTTCACCATAATAACATCACTACAAAGTGATCTGTTTCCCCATCACGGGACACTCCCTGCCTACAAATTTTTACTCCTTAATAAAATTTTCACCCACACGCCAAGATTGTTTTGTTATAAATATGTTTACATATAGAGATCGTATACACTAAATAGCGTTAATTTTATCAATTAAGGCACTACATCTAGTTAGCTCCCTAAAAAATGTCAGTTTTACGTTCCGCACCCGATAAAATCCAGTCATAGCAAGCAATACAGCCGCGTCAAAAAATTGACTTAACACGTTTCCCCAGCTAAAATTTCACCACTTGTATCACGATTCAACATATTTGTTGAATTTGTGCGTCTTCGGATTAACACAGTTGGGCTGTTGGGAGCTTATTATGGGATCGGTCATTACATCAAAAAACGGTATGCTCAAGCTTGTTAAAGGGCAAATCAGCGTCGAAGTTAATGGTACAAATCAACCCGCTAAGGATGGCGAGCTACTCCCGAAAGGTGCAGTTCTCCATATAGGGGAAAACGCGACATACGAGATAACCTTCGATGATGGCACTAAGCTATCTAATGAGGTTGCTCCGAACGCTACAGCCGCAGCCGTCCCCAACACGGCAAGTGAAGCAGCCTTAGATGAAATCCAAGCATTACAAGATCTTATAGCATCTGGTGAAGATCCAACCCAGAACTTACCAGAGACCGCAGCGGGTAATGCCCCAGCTAGTGATGGTAATTCCGGTTACGTGTCACTGGCCCGTGATGGTTCAGAAGCACTCGCTACCTCTGGTTATTCAACCGCAGGTCAACCGTTGACAGATGCAGCCACTCCGACACCAGAACAAACAATTGCAACAGACTCACCTTCTCTATTAGTTAATGACACAAACACTGTTGCGGAAGATACCATTGCCACTGGTAATGTGCTCGCTAACGACAGCGATATCGATACTCTACTGACGGTTGTAAGCTTTGAGATCGATGGCACCTCCTTTACCGCAGGCACTCAAGTAACCTTAGACGGCGGTATTTTAGTCCTCAATGCCGATGGTTCTTACACCTTCACCCCTAATGAAAATTGGAATGGTCAAGTCCCTGTCGTCACCTACACGACAAACACAGGATCAACGGCCACGTTAACTATCAATGTCACGCCAGTGGATGCTCCGTCTGTATTGGTTAACGACACCAATACCGTGGAAGAAGATACCGTTGCCACTGGTAACGTGCTCGATAATGACAGCGATATCGACAGCGACCTTTCCGTTGCCAGCTTCACCGTGAATGGCAATACCTTTACCGCAGGCACCACAGTTGAACTCGAGGGCGGCAGCTTAATTCTTAATGCCGATGGTTCTTACAGCTTTACCCCTAATGAAAACTGGAATGGCCAAGTCCCCGTTATAACTTACACAACAAACACTGGCTCAACTGCAACTCTGACCATCACCGTCACCCCAGTGAACGATGACTTCACCGACGCCAACGAAGTGCGCAGCATTGTTGAAGACAGCCCCGAAGTGACCGGTAACGTGATTGATG
>NZ_PFGL01000066.1:15288-88957 GCF_002783505.1 Shewanella sp. CG12_big_fil_rev_8_21_14_0_65_47_15 | reverse complement strand
AAACCATATCGATCTGTGAAATTAACCTGACACAGAATTATGAACAGCCTCCTAATCTGAGTTCTGCGAGGGCGTGGCATACAAACCTCCTTGTTTAATGCTCAACCAAAGCATAGTCGGAGGTTAATTGCAGCGCCATTAAAGCAGGGTGTCCAGTTTTGTCATCTACTTGTTAGCATTTATCCAATTTCAACTTAATCAATCTTAAGATCTAAAATCTTTAATATCTTCAAGCAGATCTTTTGTTTGTTTTTTGATTCGTCTACGAAAGTGATAGTCAATCTGCGCGTCTGTGAGAGTCTTACCCTCTACATCCTTTGGGAAATACTTATGGAGTAAAGCTAATTTCTGATGTCGTTGGTATTTATCAAAGTTAGGGATGTAATTTGTTTGGAAGCGATTATGGGTCAGTTCTTTAAACGCTCGAGAGAATCGTTTTGGTTTACCTGAAATTTTGAATCGTTTTATAAGCTTATTAACATAGTTATCTAATTCGTGTAGCAATTTTTCATCGTTAATCATCGAAAAGAAAAACAACCATCCTTTACTTTTTTTCTCAAACACACAACCAGTAATACGCATATCTAAACGCCATAAAAGAAATTCTTCATTGCTATGCTTTGAATATTTGCTTGCTGTAAATATGGCAGCTATGGAATCCTTTAGGCGATCTATGGTGCCCTGTCTTGCCGTTACAGTTTCGCCTTTAAAATAATACCCGAGATAGCTAAATGGATGGCCTATCTTTTCGATAACTGACTTGTCTGAATTTGGATCGGGTTTATGGACAATTAGACCAATCTTCCTGAATCGCTTTATGATGTCGTTGGCTAGGTCTTGAGCCTTATCGAACTCACATAAAATTAAGACATCATCAACATAGCGAAAATAGCTAATACCTTCATACTGTTTAAGCACACGATCAATATTACTCATGTAAATGGCAGCCAAGATGTTAGACACCGCCAACCCTTGAGGAACACCTTTGGTTTCTAGATTATCGTTTCTACATGACTTCACTACTGTGGGTGAAGAAATAGCAGATTGGATTAATCCTAAAATATACTCATGTTCTCCACGAATCCGTTTACGTAAACGAGACACCAGTTCTGGATGAAGTATTGAAGGATAAAACTGTGTGACGTCAAGTTTAATAAATCCGTTGAATGTCTTGGTATCGAGAGCTGTTTTAACTCTCGATATCACATCCTGAGGAAGTTCAAAATTAACTGAAGTATTGTAGCGTTCTGACAAAAAATCATTTAAGGCTCGCAGTGCTATGCGATCTCTTACTGTGGGAATTGAAATTTCTCTGGGAGGTTTTCCTTTTCCCTTGGTGACTAACTTCAGCTTATATTTGCTAAATCTATAGGTCCCAGCAAGGGATTTTCGAGACAATACTTCTAGTTGGTCATCTAGCTGTTTAAGAAACGTTGCTGGGTCAAGGTTATCTATTCCCGTTGCCCCAGAAAGAGCAACATTCTCTTTGAAAATTCGAGATAGATTTTCAACTGAGAAGTGCTTCTCAAACTGATGCCGGACATTCATGGGGACTCCACAAGATAAAGAATATAGCTATTGGCAATACATACATGACTAAGAGCATCATTATTTGTATAAAGATGTCTTTATAAAAAATAAACCAGTGATAACACGTAGGACATTTTGACATATCTGGTTTTAAACCTGTCTTTTTATCTGTTTTACCACGAGCAGAGAGGTGTTCAATACATAGCGCTTTTACCATATCAGAGTCTGTATGATTTTCACAAAGACCCAACAGTCTTTCATATTCTTCACGAACACTATTCCAGCTGTCTACGTTAGAACTAGAAGATTCTTCTAAAAATTTTGCTTTATTCTGAATCCCTTTGAGAGCTTCATAGCATTCTTTTATTTGTGAAGAACGTTCCTTAAATGATCTACCTGCGATGAACCCTGACATGGTCAATGACAAAACCGAATAGATTACCCAAGCGACGCTAGCATATTCACCGTCAACATTAAACTTTAGATAATAGATGGATACAGCAACGCCAAAAAAAGCGTACCATAGCATTATCAACTGTGATTGATAAGCGCTGGCAAGCAACCTTTTCTCAGTTTGGATTTTAGCTTTTCTAGTCCACCAGATATCGTCAGATAATGCCATAAATTCCTTCTTATAATTTGATGTCCTGTGCGTTGATTTTAGTAATGATAAGTGAACACCCGTTCTAGTCGGGCAAGGCTTTTACACCTAAGAGCCAAGGCTCTTCATAATTAGTATCACTCTGAATTGGATTCAGAGTGGCCGACTTATATCGAAACATATGCCGGCACGCACAGGACGATCATGATTCTATCACTATTCTCATTAGATTCTATAAGCAAGTGTGTTAAGGCCTGAGAAAATTAGATACTTTCTAAATCCTCAAAAATACAGCCTCTCATACACTGCTTGCGACTGAATCGCCACAGTCAAAGTAGCACTTTGTAGCATTACAAAAATTTGGTCATCAATTATTATTCGAAAGCTGTCAGCGAACGACGCCGAAACAAGGAATGGGCAATATCTTTTTAGCTGAACGAACAGCCAGAGGGTTAGTGAGGATTGGCATTGTTGCACCAGTGACCGTTGGCGACATGGTTGCTCATTCACATCCATGTGATCGCAACATTCGTAAATCCATATACAGCAGATGTCGCCGTCGAGCCTATATGGATACGTCTTTTTAAATCAAAGGACGGCGTGTCACTGGGGAAATAATGACAATAAGTGCAGCACAACTGACGACAAATTTGCCTTGCTTTGGGGCAATAGCTTTTTAGGGCAGACTTCGAAATTGAGAACTTACTTAAGATTGGCATTGTTGCACCAGTGACCTTCTAAAACATGGATGTTTTAGTAGAGCCCTCAGGGACGCTTCTTGTTAAATGCAAGAGCGGCGTGTCACTGGGGAAGCAATGACAATTAATACGTAATGCGCGTAACTCAACTGTCTTGCTTTGGAGCAATATCTTTTTAGCTAAATGAACAGTGTAAGGGGTAGTTAAGATTGCCACTGTTGCACCAGTGACCGTTGGCGGCATGGCCGATCTTTCACATCTGACCCATAGGGATACTCTTTATTTAATAAAGGGACGGCGTGTCACTGGGGCAATGTATACCGTCCAATGTATGATTCAGCTATCTTGCTTTGGGGCAAAGTTAGTTTTTGCTGGAGGTTTCACTCTCTTTGGCTGAGGGACTGGCAATATCCGTTCCGGCATCTAAATACTGTTTATAGGTATCATCACCCCAGGCCATGAGCTTATTGTTCCTAAAAATGAGAGGAGTGCATTCTTCTTTAGTGGTGATACCATCGGATTTTTGATGGTGAGTGCGATAAAAGAGCACTTGCAATTGTGTTTCTTGAACCGCTTTGGCCTCTGAAAAATCCGCTTTACCCAATAGCGACTTCACCTCGGTAATGTCCTGCCCTAGGCTTAAATCAGTCATTTTTTGGCTGTTATAGACTTGCCTGTCTTCCCAATCCATTTCATCTGGGGTCGGTTCATAGACGAGTACAACCACAGCGACAAAGGCCACATAGGCGGCGAATATACTACCAATAATTACCGAGGCTTTTGATTTCATTTAACCTTATCCTTTGCTCATCAAGTGAGTCTTCCTAGCTCGCCAATAAAATACGCTTTTGTTGCCTTAAGGTAAATGCGTTTATTGCAACTTAGTGTTAACAATGGATCTTATTGCTCTATGCTGGGTGTGGGATGTGTGCGCTTGCTCGGAAGTCTTTTAAATTGATATTGAGGGGCAAATCCGTTTGTAATTGCGCCAGTTTGTAACTGAGGCGTGCCATTTCTTTGCCTTCGGCCAGTTTCTTCGCTTGCTTAGCGCCCAAGTTAGGCAAAGATGAAAAGAGCGCGCTTAAGGTTCTAAAGGTTTTTAATAGCTCTGCCGCCGATTTAGGGCCAATCCCCGCGATACCGGGAATTTTATTACCACTATCACCGGCGAGCGCCATTAAATCGAGAAACTGGCTGCGTTCGACCCCAAGCTTTTGCTCTAATGCGGTGATATCGAGGTATTGTTGATTAAAATGATCCCATTGGCTTATGCGGGAATGATTTAGTTGACTAAACCCCTTATCGGTTGAAACGATAATGGCTTCTCCCTGCGCCTTGGCGGTTTTCATCGCGAGTGTGGCGATAACATCATCGGCCTCGGCGGCGGCATAAATGGAGCCTATGCCCATTAATGTTAAATGATCTTGCAGCGCAGTGAGCCCCTTTGCCAGCGGCTCTGGCATAGGTTTACGGCCTTTTTTATAATCGGGGTAAAGCTGTTTTCGCCAGGAAATTTCATCGCCATCCCAGACTATAGCGACATGGGTTGGCTGGTGGACGCGCAGCAGTTTCGAACATGCCGAACTGACACGCTCCTTAAGGCTAGCCATATCGTTCTCATCGGGGATCGCTGCATAAATACGGCGAACCAAATTGAGACCATCGATAATTAAGAACTTATTCATTGGCAAATTTGCATAAGTTAACCGCCGCTATTTGACGATTTTATAGCAGGGAACATAGGTGCTTCCCGGCAGTTTCATTCTGTGTTGGGTGACGAATGCACTCAGTAGATTGTCCATCAGCTCCATTAAACGGGGATCCCCTTTTAATAGGAAGGGGCCAAAACGCTCAATATGTTTGATCGTATCCGATTTAACATTTCCCGCTACTATACCCGAAAATGCCTTGCGAAGGTTGGCGGCAAGGTCGGCTTTATTGGTTTGGAAGTGCAAATCCAAATTTGCCATGACTTCGTGGGTTGGAACAAAAGGCAATTGGAATTCAGGCTCAATTTTCAGTGCCCATTGGTATTGATAGGCATCACCCGTGGCACGGCGGTAGGTTTTGACCTGCTCCATACCTTGCTTCATCACTCTTGCCACCTCTGCGGGATTGTCTATGATGATTTGGTATTTTTTCTGTGCATTAGATCCTAATGTTGCCCCAATAAACTCATCTATTTTACTAAAATACTCGGCACTTTCCGTCGGCCCTGTGAGCACGAGTGGGAAGGGGGTTTCTTGGTTTTCTTTATTAAGCAAAATCCCTAGGATATAGAGCAGCTCTTCTGTCGTGCCTGCACCACCAGGGAAAATAATAATACCATGGCCCAGCCGTACGAAGGCTTCCAGACGTTTTTCGATATCGGGCAGGATAACCAGTTCATTGACGATTTGGTTGGGCGGCTCGGCGGCGATAATACTAGGTTCAGTCAAACCAATATAACGCGCGTTTTTAACGCGTTGTTTCGCATGGCCGATAGCAGCACCCTTCATCGGGCCTTCCATTGCGCCGGGACCACAGCCAGTACAGATATCCAGTTCCCTTAGTCCAAGTTGGTAACCCACCTCTCGGGTGTATTGATATTCGACGGCATTGATACTGTGACCACCCCAACACACAACCACATTGGGATCCTTCATCGGTGCAATTGCTCGGGCATTGCGCAGTATGTCGAACACCACATTGGTAATATGGCTCGCATTGGTCAAGTTGATGTGCTTTAGCGTATCGTATTTATCGCTGATATAGAGAATGTCCCTGAGCACAGCGAACAGATGTTCTTGTATACCGACGATAATTTGGCCATCGACGAAGGCTTGTTCTGGAGGATTAATGAGTTCTAATTTTACGCCGCGTTCTCGCTGCAGGACGTTGATATCGAAATTATGATATTGCTCGAATAAGGCTTTAGAGTTATCGGTTTTTAAACCCGCAGCAAGCACGGCTAATGAACAGTTACGATACAGTTGATAGAGTGCGCTTTTGGCGCTTTTTTTAAGGCGATCAACTTCGAGTTGTGAAAGCTGATCCATGCTACCTTTTGGGCTGATTTTGACTATCATTTACCACTCCTTCATGTCGACAGGAGTGATAAGAGGAGACGTATAGTTGGGTCTACTTATACGTCTATCACAACCCTGTCTCTGCTTTCATGTTTTGCTTTGTAGAGTGCTGCGTCGGCGCGCTCGAAGGTTTCATGTATGAGTTCATTCCCCATAACTTGCGCAGCCCCTATAGATACTGTAACTGTAATTCTCTGATTTTTAAATTTAAATGGAATATTTTTTACTTTCTCTCGCACTCTGTTCAAAAGTTGAACAATGTCACCATTGCCGACATCGGGGAGTAAAAGTACAAATTCTTCACCACCATAACGGGCGACAAACTCAGTATCTCGGAGTGAATTTTTAAGTGCCATGGCGATAACCTGCAGCGTTTTATCGCCAGTGCTGTGGCCAAAACTGTCATTGATCGTTTTAAAGTGATCAATATCGGCTACCGCCACCCAGAGTGGGCTCTTATGGCGTTGATAGTTGCGATATTCCAGCTCCATGCGTTCTTCTAAGGCGGCACGGTTAGGTAACTGCGTTAGGCTATCGAGTAAATTGAGTTTTTGTTGTTCGAACAAACGCTCCTTATAGGTATTGGCCTCTGTGCTCAGTTCATTGAGTTCTTTACGCATGGTCTCCATCGACTTGCGCAGTAAGGCTTGCTCCCTCTGTTCGAGGGCTTCTTTGCGGGCAAGGGCTGAACGAATCGAATTAAGTTGCTCGGTCAGTTGTGCCTTGAGATCGACGACATCTTCCACATCGATGATAATCTCACCGGCGTTATCGACGCGGGTGTTGATCTCACGATTGAGCTGGGTCTTAAGTTGGAAGCTGCGCTGATTGTGGTTATAGGATTCAGTGACGACTTCTCGCACGGCGGATAAGGCATCGTTCAGGGCATATAAAAACTCCTGTGATGCCGATTTTTCACGGGCGATATTGTCGAGCAGTAAGGATAAAATCGTCTGGTAGGCTTCGAGCAAACTGTCGATTTCGATGTCCGATGCCAGCACTTCTTTAATGACTAAGACTTGGTCCCGCTGATCTTTACGAAATTCGATTTCCGAAATCATCTGTGCTAACTCATGGGCTAGCTGTCGATGTTTGGGGAGAACATCGAGTTTTTCTGATTCGTTAAACTGCTGCTGTAGGATGGTTTCGTAGAAGCCAATAATTTGTTTTACTTTGGGAATATACTCCCAAACCGTGTGAAACGGTTTGGCGAGATCCTGCTTGAAATAGTTAACTTCTTTTTTTAGCTTTTCGGGGGCAGAGTTTACCCTTTGGATCTGACGGATCACCTGTGCAAGGCCCGTTCTACTCTCTTCGAGCTGTACCATCACATGGTGATACTGGCCTTTTAGCAGGCGCTCGACATCAACTAATTCTGGCAACGCCTCATCGACTCGCTCAAACGTATTTAAGTTATGGCGAAGTTTGGCGAGTTTATTATCCAGCTCAAGATTTTGCCCTTTACAGGCGAGATTTAAATGGCCAATAAATTGGAGTAACGTTTGTAACTTGGCATTTCTATCTTCATTGATTTCATCTAGGGCAAGTTTAGCCGAGTGAAGTTTTTGTTGAAGTAATGCAAGTTGTGAAACTGTCGCGTTGGAATCCTTCATCCGGAGTGTTTTCCTAGCTCTGCAAGGCTAAAAAGCATGATGATCCTCTGTCCAGATTAGCTATTAACTCTCATGCTACTAATGTTATAACAACGGCGGTAGAGTGCAAATCTGTTTGCCCGTGTGTCTGTGATTAATTGCTGATATTGATCAAATATTTTCCAATAAATGCCTATCTTGGTTATTTTCCCAGCAAGGCCAGTGAGTTTCCTCCTTATTGCCGTTGGTTTCGACTCGAATAAGCCCGCGTTCGATGCCCTTCTCAAGGTGTAGGAAGAGTGGGTTCGCAAAGAGGCTAGAGGGCACAAAATCCAGTGCTCTAAGGGTAACAAAATGATCCCTATTTGTCGGTAAACTACGGGCACAGGCGAGTGCCATTTGCGCGGTTTCAAATTGCAATTTGGGGTCCATTTTCATTTCTGATTTGGTGAGTAAGGGCAAGTGGATAAATCCAAGATTAAAGGTTTGCGTGAGTTGCCGGCCATCGAGTTGTTGTCGCATGCGTGTGATAACCTGCTGTGGCTCAATACTCTCGGTGAATCGTACGGCCAACACCCCTTGTCTAATCACATAAACAGGCATGGAGAAGGTTTCTGAGATGAGGTCTGCGAGCTGTGTCATTACGGCATTAGCAAAATATTGGCCATGCTTGATATCTGAGGTTAGGTAGTCTTGAAATTCAATTAAGCCAAGGGCCATGGTGGGAAGTGGGTTTGAATGTCCGTCACCTAAATGGGCAAGCAGTGCGGCATAACCTAAGTGATGGGTAAACGGCTCCTCTTGACTCAATCGTGTTAGCGCTTCATTTTGGGCGAGCATTTTTCGGCGATGATTGAACAGTATAATGATGATTATCATCAAGATAGCTGCAATCAATCCACATAGGGCTAAGAGTTTATTGGTGTTTTTTGATGCTTGAATCCTATCGTCAAGCTTCCCCTGCAGCATACTGAGTTCGAGCTTGAGTTGCTGCTCAGCGAGGGCTGAGGCCGATACTGTCGGGTCTTTTTCGGGTGTTTGTGTCTGTTGACTCAGTTCGATAATGCGTTTTTGGGTGGCAATCGTCCTACTTTGATCCCCTAATTTTTCGGCGGCGAGGGCGATTTGCGTCAACGCGGATTTTTGCTCATCCGTGAGCTGTAACTCATTGGCGAGTGCCAAGGCGTTGTCGGCATGGGTCATCATCAGCGTCCAATCTTCTTTGGCTTGGGCTATTTCCCCAATTAAGAGTTCATTGTAGACGAGATAGTGATGGCTTTGTTTTTCTTTAAATATTTGGTTCGCCATCAATAAATACTTTAGGGCGCTACTATTATCACCGATATGTGAATACGCTTGGCCAAGGTTATGAAAGTTGAGACCTTGAGCAATATAGTTGCCACGCTTAGCATCTAATTGTTGGGCATTGAGGTAGTAATCTATCGCTTTATTCCAATCCCCTTGCTCGCCGTATACCATAGCTATCACTGTCATACAGCTTGATAGATAGGTGTCATTGCCGAGTTTTTTAAAGCCAGCCGCAGCCTCATGGGCATTCTTCAGTGCCTCATCCCATTGTTTTAAGTCTCGATACACTTTGGCAAGTTGTAGCTGAAGATGGGTTTTCATCGAGGGATAGTTGGAGCGATTTGATAGTCGAATGGCTTCGCTATAATGTTGTAGTGATTTAGTGAGTTGTTGATTTTTATTGTAATAGTGACCAAGTTTCGATTCTGCTGCCGCAATCAAATAATCATTTCTGAGCTTGTAGGCAATATCCCGGTAGGTGTGAAAGTGCATTAACGCTGGCACGTCCTGACGGATCACTAAATGCAAGCCACCTAAATGTTCGTGAATCGTATGTTTGAGTAACATGGCTTCAATATCGAAGCTGTCGTTAATGCGAGTTATTGCTTCATTGTAGAAAGTAATCGCTTCTTGATATTTTTGCTCTGTTCGCCCAAGGTAACGGCCTCGCAGCATGGATACCATCGCTTGTTCATAGGGGGACTGGGCAATGCTAGTGAGGAGTTCGATTAGCGTCTTGGCATCTTGAAACCCAACCTTAGATTTAACATTCGGCTCCATATTGAGTCTTGCGAGCAGTTGCAAAATATGTTCGAACTCATCGGGTTTATAGCCTTGTTCCTTGGCGGCTCGTTCGAACTGCTCCCGATTTTTAAA
This sequence comes from Shewanella sp. CG12_big_fil_rev_8_21_14_0_65_47_15, assembly GCF_002783505.1. GTDB lineage: Bacteria > Pseudomonadota > Gammaproteobacteria > Enterobacterales > Shewanellaceae > Shewanella. Next base: position 79,284 of record NZ_PFGL01000066.1, on the reverse strand, counting down.
GGTGATAGGAAAAGAGATTGATTTATTTAAGCTGTCGTACATTTTCTGCGGGGTTTCGCGCAGTTCTATCTCTTCCGATTCGAGATCGCGCCCTAGGGTGCTAAAGGAGACTGACAGCAACAAGGTCACGAGAATAACGATGAGTTTATGCATGTGAAGGGGGATCCCATATTTCCTAAATCAAGGCATTTATTTTGTTAGCTTTTGTTAGCGCCTAATGAGGATGCTACATCGACTTGTTATACTTGGGAAAATCATAAGAAGCATAATAACAGAAGGAAGCAAGAGTGAAACCCAACAGATTATCAATCTTGGTATTAAGTGCATTATTTTCGGCCAATGTGTTGGCAGATGTAAACTATAAAATTGAGCTGAGTCAGCCAGAGCAGCATCTAGCCCAGGTGAGTGTGACTTTCCCACAGGTGAACGCGAGTGAGTTCACCGTTAATCTGCCCGTGTGGCGCACGGGGAAATATCAAGTCTTGCCCCTATCCGACGGAATCCGTTTATTCAGTGCTAAAGATAGCCAAGGCCAGGCTCTCCCATGGAAGCGCACTGCGAGTGGTGAGTGGCAAGTGGCGCTCACACAGCCAACCAGCGTGACCGTCAGTTATCAGTTATATGCCAATGAATTAGGCCAAAGGGTACGCCATATAGATGCGAGCCACGCCTATTTAGATGCCAGCGGCGTGTTTATGTACAGCCCGCAATTTCGCTCAGAGCCTGTATCGGTCCAATTGAATGTGCCTGACACTTGGCAAAGTTACTCGGGTATGGCTTCAGGCACGCCAGCGCACTCTTTTATCGCGCCGAATTACGATGTGCTCATCGACTCCCCTATCGAGACGGGCATCAGTACCCACAAATCATTCAGTGCCAACGGCAAAAACTATGAATTGATCTTTTGGGGGGAAGGTAACTATGACACAGAAAAAGTGGTTAAGGATTTAACGGCATTAAGTGGCCAGGCTAAGGCGATTTGGGATGACTATCCCTTTGATCGCTATGTTTATATGGTGCATGCCACCAGCGGAGCCAGTGGCGCGACAGAACATGTAAACTCTACCGTTATCCAGCTGCCGCGCTTTAGTTTCCGTGAGCGCAAGGATTACCTGCGTTTTATTAGCACGGCTTCCCACGAGTTTATCCACACTTGGAACGTGAAGGCCTATCGCCCTGCGGGACTCGTGCCCTATGACTATCAGCATGAAAATATGACGGAATTACTGTGGATGGCCGAAGGCTCTACCAGTTATTTCCAAGGTCAGCTATTGCTGCGTGCAGGGGTGATAACGCCTAAAGAGTTCCTCGAAGACTTAGCTAAACGCGTTGAGAAAAACCAGCTGAATCCAGGGCGTGAAACCCAATCAGTCGCCGAGGCGAGTGCTGGAGAGTGGAGCAGTACGGGGGGCGATTATGCGATTAATCACAGTGTAAACATCTATTCTGAGGGTTACTTAACCTCCTTGGCGTTAGATTTCTCGCTGCTGCAGGATACGAAGCTAAAGCATTCATACCGGGATGTACATCGCCGTTTATATCAAGAACACCGAGTGCCAAAGGGCTATAGTGTCGACGATGTGCAGCACATATTGAAGGATTTATCCGGCAAGGATTATACGCCTTGGTGGCAGACAAACGTGAATAGCCCGATGAGCTTAGATTTCCCTGAGCTGTTATCACAGGCTGGGTTAACACTGTCCTATGGTAAAGAGTCGAAAGCCGAGGCATTTGCGGGCATGACGTTAAGCAGCACCCATGGCTCTTTAGTGTTAGACCAAGTGCTGCGTAATGGCCCAGCATGGCAAGCGGGGATTGTTGCGGGTGACGAAGTGTTAGCGATTAACGGTCTTAAGGTGACGGCTGCGGGTTTTGATAAGCGCATCAAAGATTTTAAGGCTGGTGATAGCGTCGAAGTGACATTATTCAGCAACGATAAGCTCAAGCAAGTGAGGATGACGCTCGGCGAGCGGCAAAGCGGTAAGCTAGTGCTCAAGGGCGATGCTAAAACGACTAAACAACAGAAAGCCTTATTCAAGGCTTGGTTAGGCATTGATTGGCCGTTCAATAATAAAGGCGAGCTAGCGTCTAAAGCGGAATGACTAAATCAAGTGACATTCAACTTGATGCGGTTAAGTCTACAGCCTTCATCTTAGGCGTTTAATTGATATAAAAAAGGCGCTCCCGCATTTAAAAGGGGGCGCCATTGGCTATTTTATATTGCAACTTACTCTTACAAACGAGTGGCAGATGTAGCTTACCTAACTCGCCTAGGTTTAAACCTGCGCCTCTTCGAGCCCACCAAGGGCCGAGACGAGTGCATGCATCAAGGCGACTAACTCGCTGCCCATCAAGGCAAAGTCGGCATCTAAACGCGCCATAGGATCATCGGTACCCACTTCATCGTTACCCGCTCTAAATTCTTCAGAAAATTTAAGGCGTTTAACACTGGCGTCCGATTGCAACAGCAGGGCGATCGATTGGCCAAAATGCAGGGCTAACTTATGCACTTCTTTGCCTGTGGCTAAGTGGGCCAATACTTCGTCTTCCTTAAGATCCTGCTGCTTAAAGCGGACTATCCCACCTTCGTCCGCGGTGGATTTAAGTTCAGCTTCATCTTGCATTTCAAAGGGTAATGGTGCGCTGCCAAGCTTTAACCATTCGGTTAAATGGGATTCGACAGGCGCTTTAAAACTTAAGGGGATCACCGGCAAACTGCCTAAGGCTTTGCGTAGGAGTGCTAACAACTCTTCGGCCTTAGTGGCGCTTGAGCTATCGACGAGGATCATTTCCAGTTCTGGCAAAATCAGTGCGTGAGTCTGGCTGCGACGAGAAAATGCCCGTGGCAGTAAGCTAGTGATGATTTCATCTTTGAGCGCATCTTTTTCTTTCTTGGCGAGTTTACGGTTTTCTTCATCTTCGATGAGAGCGACTTTTTCTTCCAAGGCTTCTTTAATGACTTGGCCTGGGAGAATTTTATCTTCTTTAGTCACACAGATCAGATGGCGATTATTGGCGCTGTGTACCAGTGAACTGCCTTGTTTGCCCAGTGCGTTGGAAAAGCCAAACTTACTGACATCTTGGCTTGAGCACGGAGAAAAGGTGAAATCGGCCAGCGCGGTTTCAAGCGCTTCAGTTTCGACGGCAAAAGGTTTATTGAAACGATAAAGAGTAAGATTTTTAAACCACATAAGAGGCGCTCATTGGAAAATAAAGTCGCAGTTTACGGCATAGTTGCAACGGGGTAAACCTACCTTAAATCGTTAAATTTTGCCTCAGTTGCAGAATTCATCAAATTGTAACATTGAAAAAAATCCCGCTGTAACCCTTGTTGTAATTGGCTTTTTATTTTGAGTGTCCAGATGAAACCCTATGATAAAAACCAAGTTGTCACATTTGAAATAAAACTGAAACACATTCATTGCAAACTTTCGGTCGTTCCAAACCAATAACCAAGACGAACATAACGTCGAAAGGATTAAATGATGAACGTTTTTTGTAAAACTCTACTTGCTTCTGCGCTAGCTTCTGCAACTCTGGCTTCAGCTTATGCCGCTGAGCCGCTGACTGTTTATGGTAAGTTGAATGTCACTGCTCAATCGAATGATGAGAAAGGTGATGCTACAACAACTATTCAAAGTAATGCTTCTCGTTTTGGTGTGAAGGGTGATTTCGAACTGTCTAGCTCGCTGGAAGCTTTCTATACAGTTGAATATGAAGTTGATACTGGCGCTGCGACGAGCGACAACTTCAAAGCACGTAATCAATTTGTCGGTCTGAAGGGCTCCTTTGGTTCGTTTTCTGTGGGTCGTAATGACACACTGCTGAAAATCTCTCAAGGTAACGTTGACCAATTCAACGACCTTTCTGGCGATATAAAAAGTCTGTTTAAAGGTGAAAACCGTTTAGGCCAAACTGCAACTTACTTAACACCTTCATTTGGTGGTTTTGTATTCGGTGCAACCTATGCGGCGGAAGGCGATGCTGATCAACAAGGTCAAGACGGTTTCAGCTTAGCGGCCATGTACGGTGATGCTAAATTGAAAAAATCTCCTTTCTACGCCGCAATCGCTTACGATTCAGATGTGAAAGGCTATGAAATTATTCGTGCATCGGTGCAAGGTAAAATCGCTGATTTCACCTTAGGTGGTATGTACCAACAGCAGGAAGAGACCTATAAAGAGTCTCTGCCAGTATCTAAAGACAGCGTAAACGGTTACCTGTTTAGCGCAGCTTACGATATCAACGCTGTTACCTTAAAAGCACAATATCAAGATATGGAAGACAAAGGCGATTCATGGTCTGTGGGGGCTGACTATAAACTAGGTAAGCCAACGAAATTATTTGCTTTCTATACTAATCGTTCATTAGAAGCGTCTACAGATGATGACAAATACATAGGTGTTGGTTTAGAACACAAATTCTAAACTCAGTATTTAAATTCAATTAAGGAGGCAGATTGCCTCCTTTTTTATTGCGATAAACAAACAGTTATATAAACTTATTATGACAAATATCGCTACTATATGGCCCAAACGGCGTGCTTATTCATAAATCTGTAATAAAAATGACTAATAATAGCCGGGTTGACATTCACTGACAGAAAATCACTTATGACTGCAAGGATATTGATAGTAGAAGACGAGTTAGCCATCCGTGAGATGCTGACTTTTGTAATGGAACAGCATGGGTTTACCACCTCTGCGGCGGAGGATTTTGATTCGGCCATTGCGCTGCTAAAGGAGCCTTACCCCGATCTGATTTTATTGGATTGGATGTTTCCTGGCGGAAGTGGTATTCAACTGGCAAAACGTTTGAAGCAAGATGAGTTTACCCGCCAAATTCCGATCATTATGTTAACTGCTCGCGGTGAAGAGGAAGACAAAGTCAAAGGTCTCGAAGTCGGCGCCGATGATTACATCACAAAACCCTTTTCCCCTAAAGAGTTAGTCGCACGTATTAAGGCCGTGTTGCGCCGCAGTGCTCCTACCCGCTTAGAAGAAACCATTGATGTACAAGGCTTATTGCTCGACCCTGTGAGCCATAGGGTGAGTGTGGGCGAGACTGTACTCGATATGGGGCCCACCGAATTTCGTTTATTACACTTTTTTATGACTCACCCAGAACGTGTCTACAGCCGTGAACAGTTGCTCGATAACGTGTGGGGAACCAATGTGTATGTGGAAGACAGAACCGTTGATGTGCATATTAGGCGTCTTCGTAAAGCCGTTGAAGAATCAGGACATGATCGTTTGATCCAGACTGTTCGTGGTGCAGGTTATCGTTTTTCAACACGCATGTAGTGCCTAATAAGAGATAGGCACAAGTTGGCTTTTAGGCTATCTTGTGCTCCTCCTATTTAGCCTGATGTCTGGGTTTATCTATGTCTCATTCTTATTCAGGGTATCGGTTATTTACGCGCTTGGCAGTTTTTCTACTGCTTTGTTTGCTATTTGGTTTATTGGTCGGGAAACCCCTCTGGATACTCACTATCGGCCTGCTAGGTTTAGTGTTGTGGCATTATCGCCAATTAGCACGGCTTAACTTTTGGTTATGGCGAGATAGAAAACTTACACCGCCGCAGGGCAGTGGTAGCTGGGAAGGGGTGTTTAACGGTATTTATCGCCTTCAAGGTAAAAATCGCCGCCGTGTCGGGCAATTGGCGGCGCTGCTAGCCCGATTTCGCCAAGGAGCCGAGGCTCTGCCCGATGCCGCTGTCGTGCTCGACTCAGAACATAATATTTTATGGTGTAATAAGTTAGCGCAGCTTATCCTAGGTTTTGTTTGGCCACAGGATAATGGTCAGCGTATCGACAACTTGATCCGTCACCCCGATTTTTCCGCGTATATTAAATCCGCACAATATAAAGAGCCGTTGGAATTACCTTCGCCTGTATCGGATAGGCGTTTACTCGAAATTCGTATTATGGCCTATGGTGACCGGCAGTTACTGTTAATTGCGCGGGATATTACGCGGATAAGACAACTCGAAGGCATGCGCAAAGAATTTGTCGCCAATGTGTCACACGAACTTAAAACTCCGCTGACCGTGCTGCAGGGGTATCTGGAAATGATGCAAAGCATGGCAGAGCCCGATTCGATAAACGCTAAGCCGCTGGCATTGATGCAGCAGCAAACCCGGCGCATGCAGTCCATGGTCGAGCAGTTGTTAGTATTATCGCGCATTGAGGATGCGGCGGATATTAACCTCGAAAACACGGTCAATATGACGCAGTTAATGGAAGTGCTGAAGGAGGAGGCGAAGGCTCTGGCACAGGATAAATACGAGCTGAGTTTCTACTGTGAGGTGGAGCTTAATTCCCATGGTAATGAATTGCAGCTTCGAAGCGCTTGTTCTAATTTGATTTCTAATGCCATTCGTTACACTGAGCCGGGCGGAAAAATCACAGTGCAGTGGCGCAGTGTGGCGACGGGTGGGCTCTTTAGTGTGACAGATACGGGTGAAGGGATTGCGCCGCAACATATTAACCGCTTAACGGAGCGTTTCTACCGTGTCGACAGCGCCCGCTCAAGGCAAACCGGTGGCAGTGGTTTAGGACTTGCGATCGTCAAACACGCACTTAATCACCATCATAGTGAACTCAATATCAGTAGTGAATTAGGTAAAGGCAGCACTTTTAGCTTTGTGATCCCACTTCATTTAATCGAACGTCAAAAATAAACGTTTGATGTTTATATGAATATTCTTTTTTAAGACAGGCCATTATGGCCTGTTTTATTTTTATAGTTCAGAGTTGCAGGCCTGCGAACTTAAAAAATATAAAAATATGACACTGTCATCTAAGTGTCATATCACCGACATAGAATTGTCACTGTAGCGATTGATACTGGCTGCGTCTGAAGAAACTTAAGTTAGAAATTAGTTAGCTTACTACTGGAGCACATAATGAAACTGAAAAAGCTTGTCGGCGCGATGACCCTCACAGCCGCTGGTGTATTCTCTGCCACTGCCATGGCATCTATTGACCCATCTCTGCCAACTTACGAGAAGGCAAGTGGTGTATCAGGTAACCTCTCATCTGTAGGTTCAGATACCTTAGCCAACATGATGACTCTGTGGGCTGAAGAATTTAAACAGATGTATCCTAACGTTAATATCCAAATTCAAGCTGCGGGCTCTTCTACAGCGCCACCAGCTCTGACTGAAGGCACTTCACAATTCGGTCCAATGAGCCGCAAGATGAAGCCTAATGAAATCGAAGCGTTTGAAAAGCATTATGGTTATAAGCCAACCCAAATTCGTGTGGCGATTGATGCTTTAGCTGTTTTTGTTCATAAAGACAACCCAATCAAAGGCTTAACCGTTGAACAAGTTGACGGTATTTTCTCTTCTACCCACAAATGTGGTAGCAGCGATATCCAACGTTGGGGTGACTTAGGTCTTGACGGTAACTGGTCAGCAAAAGACGTGCAGCTCTATGGCCGTAACTCTGTATCGGGTACCTATGGTTACTTTAAAGAACACGCCCTGTGCAAAGGCGACTTTAAGGCGAACGTGAACGAGCAACCAGGTTCAGCTTCCGTGGTTCAGTCAGTTTCTCAATCATTGAACGCAGTGGGTTACTCAGGTATCGGTTATAAAACTGCTGGTGTGAAAGCGGTTGCGATTGCGAAAAAGGGCAATGACTTTATCGAAGCCACTGCTGAAAACGCAGCTAATGGTACTTACCCATTATCACGTTACTTATATGTATACGTGAACAAGCAACCAAACAAAGACTTAGCACCAATGGAAAAAGAATTTATCCGTTATGTGCTGTCTAAGCAAGGTCAGCAAGTGGTTGAAAAAGACGGTTATGTGACTCTGCCTAAGAGCGTAGTTGCTAAAGATTTAGAACAAGTCGGCATTCGCCTCTAGTCTAAACGGCAAAATAGCTAAGGACCTCCTAGGAGGTCCTTTTTGTTTTTGGTGGTTTTCAATTGAGCTGTTACGAGTTGCGATAAAACGTCCATAAAAAAAGCAACCTAAGTAGGTTGCTGTAAATTCCAATTCGGAATCTTGGGACGGTCGCGCTAGAAACCATCTAAAGGAGAATGATGATGAACGAAGAAACTCATTGCAAAGATTCGGTTCATAATATCTGACTCGGCCTATTGAAATTAGTTCAGCAAGAGTGCAAAAAATTTTCTTACTTTTTGCTATTTATTTTTATTTGATAAAACATGTTACTCATCTTTAGGGCGTGAGTTGTCGTTTTCCATTTGATTGTTTGTAAATTCACAGTTGATAATATGGCCTAGGAAGCTTAATCAAATATAGGTTATTGAGGCGATGTCGTTAGATCCAATACTACAAAATGTGACCACATCAACCACTTGGGATTTCACTCGAGATTATCATTCTTTTGCCAATAGCGACGCGGTGCAAGTAACTCACCTGTCATTGGCGCTCGTTGTCGATTTTGACGAGCAGTGTCTGGTCGGCAAAGCGACGCTTTCTTTGCATTACCTTCGGGAACAAGTCAGCGAATTATGGTTAGACACTCGGGATTTAATCCTATTGGCAGTGACGACTCTGGCGGGGGAACCCCTCGTATTTTCGCTTCAAGAAACGAGCGCCATACTGGGGCAAAAATTGGTGGTCAGTTTACCCAATGTCCGGTGTGACCACATCTGTATTCACTATAAAACCTCGCCGGAGGCTCAAGGGTTGCAGTGGTTAACGCCAGAGCAAACCGCAGGTAAGCAGCTCCCCTATCTTTTTAGTCAATCACAACCGATTAACGCCCGTAGCTGGATCCCTTTGCAGGATACGCCTAAGGTGCGGGTCACCTTCGATGCTAAGGTGCAAGTCCCCAAAGGGATGCGTGCCGTGATGAGTGCGATGAACCATCCCGAAATGCCACACGATGGGGTATTTAGTTTTCAGATGGAAAAGCCCATTCCAACGCATCTTATGGCACTCGCCGTAGGTGATCTCGCATTCCAAGCGATAGGTCCTCGCAGTGGGATTTATACTGAGCCGAGTATGCTTGCCGCCGCGGCTCGCGAGTTCGAAGATACCGAACATATGCTCGAGGTTGCCGAGTCTTTATTGGGTCCCTATGTGTGGGATCGTTATGACATGATTATTTTGCCACCTAGCTTTCCCTTTGGTGGCATGGAGAATCCGCGGCTTGCATTTTTAACGCCAACCCTAATCGCAGGGGATAAGAGTCTAGTATCAACCGTGGCCCATGAGTTGGCGCATTCGTGGACCGGCAATTTGGTCAGCAATGCAACCTGGCGAGATCTCTGGTTAAACGAGGGCTTTACGACTTATTTTACCAATCGAATTGTGGAAGCGGTTTATGGTAAGGAACAGGCTGAATTGGAGTGGGTGATTGAGTTTGGCCGCTTAAAAGAGGAAATGACTTCTTTACCTAAGCACAGGCAAACCTTGCCCGCGAATGTGCAGCAGGGCGATCCCAACCTGGCTTTTAATCGTTTTACCTATGATAAAGCTTCGATGTTTGTACATGACTTAGAGCATAGGCTAGGGCGAGTGGCGTTTGATAAATTTTTACGCAACTATGTGGATCATTTTGCCTTTAAGGCGATTACCACCGAAGTTTTTGTTGAATACGCGCGGCAAACCTTACTGCCATTACACTCAGATAAAATCACTGAGGCCGAGCTTTTAGAGTGGATTTATGGTGAAGGTTTACCCAAAGGATATTGTGGCCCGACTTCTTCGAGCTTAGATAAAGTCGATGATGCGCTGGCATGTTTTCTACAGGGTAAAGCTGCAAGTCAATTAACGGTTAAGGATTGGCGAGTACACCATTGGCAGTATTTTTTAACCCAATTGCCTGAAGTCCTAAGCCAAGTGCAACTGATGGATCTCGATGAAACCTTCCAATTTACCCAATCGACGAATGTGGAAATTGCCTGTGATTGGTTTAGGGTGGCGATTCGGAACCATTATGATCCTGTTTTACCCGCGCTAAGTGCTTATTTGGTGCATATTGGTCGAGGTAAGTTTGTGCGGCCACTCTACGCTGAGTTGCAAATTGCGGGATATCAGGTCGAGTTGGCGGAAATCTACACTAAGGCTCGACCAGGTTATCACCCTTCTATTCAAGTGCAACTAGATAAATCATTAGGATTTTAAACTATTTAGGATAAAAAAATGGCAACCAATGGTTGCCACAAGGAAATCAGAATGGGATACAAAGGAATGCAGTGCGCTAGCGTGTATTCAATTGTGTCCCCAAAGGGAGATGATGATGAACGACCAACCAATTTGACTTAATGCGCTAAAACAGAAACTGTGTCATTTGAGTAGATGAAACTGCTTATTCAACAAGCTTCACTATCCAAGTTGCATTGAATCTTATTCGTTAATCCTTACCTATAGTCAGAGTCACAGTGTTGAATAAAGTTCACCTACGACATAAAAAAATTAAAAATATTTCTCGAAGCCCAAGATAATGGAGTTTAGCGGTTAAGTGATGGGGGCGTGATCAAGTGATGAAATACGGCCATGCTTATTTTACATAAAAATCACTGATATAAAAAAAGGCAACCAAATGGTTGCCTAGTGACCTATTCCTAGGTCAAGGGGGCCGCGCTAGAAGCCCCAGGGAGAATGATGAACATGAAAAAGACATTCGCTGTTCAATATATTTGAGGGGGCTTGTGCGGTTTAAGTTCCATAAAAAATCAAAAATAAATCAAAATTTTTATAAAATACAAATTTTCAAATAGATAGCTCGGAACTATTTTAATAGGGCGGCAATTTTACCGGCGATGGCCTCTGGTTTTGTCGTTGGAGCGAAACGTTCAACCACTTCGCCCTGACGATTGATTAAGAATTTAGTGAAATTCCATTTTATGCCTTCGGTACCTAATACGCCGGGGGCCTGTTTTTTTAGGTATTGATACAGCGGATGGGTATGTTCGCCATTCACTTCAATTTTAGAAAACAGCGGAAAAGTGACCCCGAAATTCAGCTCACAAAAGTGTTCTATTCCTTGATCATCGGCTTTCTCCTGGGCACCAAACTGATTACAAGGAAAACCTAACACGACTAATCCTTGGTCCTGATACTGCCGATACAGTGCTTCTAATCCTTTGTATTGCGGCGTAAATCCACATTCACTGGCGGTATTGACTATCAACAATACTTTACCTTGGTATTGGGCCAATGGGACAGGGTTGCCTTTTATATCGGTTGCCGTATAGCGATAAATGGTGGATGTCATGTTCATCTCCTTTAGTGGTCTGTGCTAGCATAAACAATATATAGATTTCTAACAATATACTTGTGTGCAACTTATTTTGTATATTTGCTAATTTTCTTAAATATCAATATAGTTACGTTAATTTTACCGTGAGAGAAGGGCATTTATGTGATTGAACATGAGGCCGAATATGAAACAAATACTCAGGCAGATGTGGGGCAGGTTGTTCAACAACTCACTGAAGTTGAAGGCGAAGAACAAGCTGAAGTGTTTAGTGAAATTTTAAATGAACTAGAGCCTGGCACTATTGCGCTTGCACTCGAGTCATTGCCCTTAGATGAACGTTATGAACGTTGGCAGCAAGTTGAATTTAGTGAGCGAGTCACTGTACTGAGTTTGATGCGTGCCGATCCCCGTATGGGGATCCTAAAACAGATGCCTGAAAACGAAGTGGATCTGTTATTTGCCCAATTAAGTCCTGAGGATTTGATTGAGTGGAGTGATTACCTCCCCGAGAGTTTTACCGATCGTGCCTTGGCACAGATGGGGGAGCGCCAGCGGCAACGATTTGAGCTTTACGATCAATATTCTGAGAATGAAATCGGTCGTTATACCGATCACCAGATGCTAGTGCTCAGTGATAAGGCGACAGTGGCTCAGGCGCAGCGCTTTTTCCGTCGAATTGAACTCGATTGCAACGACAATTTGTTTATTGTTGACGATCAAGATAAGTACCTCGGTACGGTTAGGCGCTACGATATCTTTAAGCATGATCCCGATGAGCCCTTAGTATCGATTTTATCTGAAGATAGCCGCGCCTTGACGGCGGATGCGACTTTGCTTGAAGCCGCCGAAGCGATTGAACATAGTCGCGAAATTGAGCTACCCGTCATTGATGAGCTAGGTGAGTTAATTGGCCGTGTCACGCTGCGAACGGCTACGGCGTTAGTGCGTGAACATTATGAGTCGCAATTGATGGCCACGGCGGGTATGGATGAATCCGACGACTTGTTCGCACCGATTATGAAGGGTGCCCAGCGCCGTGCAGTATGGCTTGGGATTAATTTGCTCACGGCATTTTTAGCCTCGGCGACGATAGGCTTATTCGAGAATGTGCTGTCTCAAGTTATTGCGTTAGCCGTGCTGATGCCGATAGTTGCTTCCATGGGGGGCATTGCGGGGAGCCAGTCGTTGACCCTGATGATCCGTGGTATGGCTATGGGGCAGATCTCCGTGGGTAACGTGTTTTCCCTGATGAAGAATGAACTGGGTATAGGCATAGTTAACGGTACTTTATGGGCACTTGTTATCGGTCTCGTCTCGGGTTGGTGGTTTGGTGACAGTACGATAGGCATAGTGATTGGCTGCGCGATTCTGATCAATATGGCGGTAGCCGCCTTGGCAGGTGTATTTGTGCCTATGGCATTACAGAAATTTAACCAAGATCCGGCACTCTCGGGGTCGGTGATTTTAACGACGGTGACGGATGTGGTTGGCTTTTTCACTTTCTTAGGTATGGCGACCTTGCTATATCTTTGAGTTCTGTAGAATGATTATTTACATCGTTTTGATATCAATGAGTTAATCTAATCATGAATGGTATTCAGTTTGTACTTTGTGATAAGCAAGAAGACTTAGCACTGGCAGCCACTCTGGTCGATAGCCGTGATGATAATGCCCATCCGTTAGACCATGAGTCCTTTTTCCACTCAAGAGCGGTGATCCTCGCTAAGACGATTGAGGGGGATATAGTCGGGTGTGCGGCGATTAAGGCGGGATCGGGTATCCTTGGTGAACTTGGTTATCTTGTTGTTTCACCCGGTTATCGTCGCCAAGGCATTGCACAAGGATTAACGCTCAAACGTATTGAAGTCGCAAAATCCCTCGGTATTGCCATGTTATTTGCGACCATTCGTGCGGAGAACACCTCAAGCCGAGCCAATTTACTGAAAGCGGGCTTTCAATTTTGGCGTGACTATTTAAGTATCCGGGGTACAGGAAACACTGTGGGTTGGTATTACTTATCCCTTAAAGAGCATGTCGATGTTGAAATCGTCATGCAATCTTTAGTGGGAGATAGAGTGCCAGTAGTGCATACCAATTAGATATTTAATGTGACTGGTATAAATGTTTTTAAATTGGAATCGGTTCGTTTCTCAGTTGTTTTGAAGATGTTTTAGTTAATGCTAAACCCCAAAAATCTCAGCTATTATCACCTAAATATGCAGATTTTCTTTTTTAATTCGGTATGATCCGCGCCATTATCCACAGTCATTATCGAGGTGTTTTTATGGCTAAGTTCAGAGTAGCAAGTGTCTTATTATTGAGTGCAGCAGCGCTGCAAGTGAGTGCGTCAGAATTTAATCTTGGGTTAAACAACGATGTAGTTTCTACCGAATTAGAACTGCAGATGAATAAAGATACTAATGCAGTATTAGGGTATATCTATTCAGATGAGAGTGGTCATATTGCCCAAGGTGCTATGCACATGACCCATGATGCTGGCGTGCATCATTTTGAGGTGGGGGCACAGTTAAGTCAGCTTTGGTCCGATGATGCACCAAACGGCAGTGCCATATCCGTTGGCGGTCGTTATATCCTGACCATGGGGCCGAATATTTCTTTGCATGCCGCCGCCTACTATGCGCCTGAAGTCTTGTCCTTTGGTAATGTCGATGGTTATTACCAGTTAGATTCAAAGGTACAATACCGTGTCACGCCAAATATGGCGCTTTATGTTGGTTACCGTAAAATCGCCTTTGAATACGATAATGCCCGTGATTTCACCTTTGAGGATGGCATTTACATCGGCGGTAAATACCGCTTCTAAAACAAATCGTTTTGATCTCGCTGCGCTAATTCTGCAGTGTTGATGTCAAGAGCCGGCTAAGGATTAACTTCGCCGGCTTTTCCATTTTGCTTTTAGCTCGCTGTAGCTGGGCAATATGGACGAGAAAATGACTAATCCTATACCGGTTAACATCACTAGGCTGAGTTCTTCATCGAGTACCCACCAGCCGAGCAAGGCCGCAAAAATCAATCCGGTATATTCTACAGGCGCCATTTGGCTCGCATCGGCACGTCGATAGGCATGGATGATGAGATAAGTCATACCAATATAAAATAGCCCTAACGTGAGTCCCACCTGGGCTACTGACACACTAAAATCGGCTCCTTCATATAGTGTCGCCGGTATTAGAAATATCATCGCAAAGGCATTAGACCAAAAAAGCATGGAGAAAGGATGTTCATGGGTCGAATAGGCCTTTAAAATCAAGCTATTCAATGCTGATGTCATGGCACCGAAAAAAGCTAAACCTATATACAGGTTAAATTCACTTGGTTGGCTGATAAGTAAAATGCCGCTAAAACCAATGATCCCAGCGACGGTACGTCGATAACCAATGCGCTCATTTAAAAATAATGCCGACAACACGAGAAGCAATAAAGGCGAGGTATAAATCACGGCGGTTACTGTCGCTAAGGGGAGATGCATAATAGCGAGCATAAAGATAGCGTTACCAAGCCCAATCAATAGCGCCCTTGCAAGATGTACCTTATAAAATGGGCTTAGTTTAAGGTTTCCCTGAAGACGCCACACAAAAGGGAGGACTAACAGGGTGGCAAACAATTGACGATACAGCACAAGTTGGAAAACCGGTGCGTCAGTTTCGAGCAGTTTGACCAAAAGGTTACCGCTGGCAATCAACAGTTGTGCAGCTAAAATCATCAGTAGAGGAGGCATAGTTTCCACAGCAAGAAATCAATATAGGGTCGTACGTGGGCATTTTAGGCCGCGTCTTAGACTTTACGGCTAAAATACCATCATAAGACATTCGATATCCGACTAATTTAGTCTAACTGATTGTAAAAAATTAGATGTAAACATAAAGTTAACGCTCTAGTTTTATTTTCAATGTGAAAATAATCCAGTATTCGAACCTATTTACCTATGAAGACACTTAAAAAAAACTCGTACTGGTGCTTTTTTATGATTTTATGGACATTTAGTCCTTTTTCCTTAAGCGCTGAAATTGCGTTGGATTCCCCTTATTTGTTCCATGTTGGAGTGAATCAAACTCCACCGAAAAACTACAATGAGATCCCCCATTGGATGGGACGACTCGATGAAGCTACATCGGTCAGTTTAACGGGGGGAGATTACTGGATGATCACCCCAGTGTTAATCAATAGCCGCCAAAACGAGTGGGTCGTCGATGCGAGTAATTCGATAGTGGAATCTGTCGATTATTGGCTACTGGGCAGTGATGGTAGTGCTCAATATGCCCACAGTGGTTATAGTGCGCCCTATGAGTTTTTGTTCGATTATGGCCGTAAGGTCAAACTTAAGACGGGCACGGATTATTGGTTAGTCGTCAAACTCAATAGTCGTTATTATTCATCGGCCCCCGAGCTAACATTGCAGAGTGTGGAGCAGCATCAGCTTGTGTCCGATAGGCTCGCCATGGCAGTGTTGTTATGTTTGGGCGGATTATTGTTTATTGCGTTATATAATTTACTGATTTACATATCTATTTTTGATAAAGCCTTTCTCTATTATGGCCTCTATGTGTTAGCGTATTTTGGCGGATGGGCACTGACCTTCCATATACCCGCTCACTTATTTCATTTCCATTTACTCGAATTACATCATCTGTTTTTTATCGGTTTGCCGATATTTAATATCATGTTCTACAAGCATTTTCTCCAATTGCCAAGCTATTCACCTCGGTTATGGCGAATGAGTCAATGCCTGATGTTTGCCTGCATTGTGGCATTACCTAGCAGTATTTGGTTGATATCCTATACGGCGATTATCGCCTCAGTGCTGATCATGTTATGGATTGCCCTAGCGATCACTTGCGGTAATGTGTGTTTGATGAAAGGCTTTGCCCCCGCCCGCTATTTTATCTTGGCTTTTACTTGCCTATTGCTCCCTGCGGTGATTATTTTGCCTGGCAACATGGGGATAACCCCCGATTTTATTGAGCATGCCGAACTTGCCACCTTAATAGGAGGGACGGCCGATGCCTTACTCTTGTCCCTCGCATTAGCGAATAAGCTTAAATTATTGGCCGAGGAGCGCAAGGCCCATATCGAAGAGTTGGGTATTGCTTGGGAGAAGGCGCGTCTCGATGGGCTTACCCATGTCGGTAATAGGTATGCCTTTGATGAGTATATGAATTCACAACTAGGTTTTGCCAATAAAGCCGTGCAATCTCTAGCCTTAGTGCTACTGAACGTGGATAGTTTAAAGACAGTTAATGATACCTTAGGGCATCAAGAAGGCGATCGTTTGCTGCAAACCTTAGTGCAGTTATTGCAAACGACAGATATTGCGCACCTTAAAATTTATCGCATCAGTGGCGATGAATTGGTGATTATTCTCCCCGCCAATGGGACTTCAACTTTGCTGAATACCTTAACAAATTTAACGGCGCTGGTGGCGGAGCAGGGGTTTAGGGATTGTCAGTTTAGTTTTGGGGTCTCGTTAAATACTGAGGTGGAAGAGCCCCACGAGTGGTTGCGGTTAGCGGATACCAGCTTATACCAATCCCGGATGGAAAAACGTCGTCAAGAGTATGCGCAGACCCAAGGTATTGATGTGAGTCTACATTTAAGTTAAGGGTGTGAATCATCCTATTAAAATAAAACGGCGTGGAATATTCACGCCGTTTTATTTGTTAATAGCTAGAAATCCTTTTCGCCCTTGATTATTGCGGGGTGGCCACAGATGGCTTTAGCGGTGTGCATACCCGCCATAGTGGCCGCTTCGACACAGCCCGCATTGAGGCCGGTTTTTATCCAATCCCCCGTCATATACAAGTTATCTATCCCAGTGCCATCGGTGGTGATGCGGTATTGTGAGCTGCCCTTAACTGAGAGCACATAACGCTCTGAGGGATCCACGTTCGCACGCCAATATTGGCTATCGAAGCGGGCAACGCCTTGGCGGTCTTGTTCATCGTGTAGCCATTCCCAAGGGAAGCTATCACCGACATTTTGCCAAAGTTTATGGATTTCGGTATTGAGCTGGTTGATAGCACCAGCTTTAGCTTCTAAGGTTTTGCGTTGTTGGAACTCCACATCCGAGCGAGGTGGATAGGCTTCGACGGGTAATGCCGAGCAGAAGTAGCTGGCATTTTTAGGCGCTAAGCCGCGCCAATCTTCTTTATCCAATAATTGATCCATCGATGCCCAAGTATCGAAGGGTTCAGTAAAACCGGAGAGTACTGGCTCTTCGCTATCTTCAGAATAATTCGGCCAGCCTATTCCATTAAGATCTTGGTTCATCCACAGTTGATAGGCTTGAGTGGCAACGGTTTGCACCTTATCAACGCAAAGTGTGAGGTCGGGGCTGTGCGCCATCACTTCTCTGGCGACATGGGGCACAGAACCTATGGAGAGACCGAAGATCACTTTGTCGAAATCCACGCCTTTGACTAAGCGTTTTTTTGGCAGGGCTTTGCCAAAGTGAGTTTCATATATGTTGTCCCAATCGCTCCAGAAGTGTTCCAGATTAATATTATGGGCTTTGAGCAGTGCCGCTTGCTCAGGCTCAAGTTGCTCATAATTGGGGGTACTCGGCCAGCAGGCGAGACCTTTAACATCGACTAAAGGATCGTAGCTTGTGACTGTCGGCGCTAAGGCGACTTGCTCGGTGATCTCAATTGCTTGAATACTTTGATGGTGACATTCGAGATTATCGACTCGATTGAAGTAGTGGAAGTTGACACCACGGCGTTTGAGCACTTCGTAAAAAGGAGTAAAGACCACATCGCCCATACCCGCCTGCATTTTCCACATTACGCCACCTTGATAGCACAGGGCGATACGCAGCATAGCGCGGATAATTGTGCCTGCCTCGACATTGGGTTTGTCGAAGTTGCCTTTCTCATAGGCAAACACTAAGTCGTAAAAACCACGCACTGGCGCACTGTCGACGGTATATTTTTGGCTCGCGCCGTGCAGAGTTAGCCATTCGCGGTAGTCATAGCCATTGATAGCGTCGAAGCCCTTTTCAAATACATCGTCGGCAAACATACCCTTTAATATCGTTAATCCGAGATCGGCGGCGATATATAAGTGGCGCAGTTCGTCATTATTATCTAAATGATCGCCAAAACGTTTAACTAACCTTTGGTGCAGGGCGTCGACGGCCGATTCCACAAAACCATCGTCACTTTCGCTGTGAACATGCTCATCGCATTCGCGGCCAATCATTTGATTAAAATGGCATTCAAGCTTATCGCCGAGGGCATCGAGTGATTCTTTAGCATCTTCGACCGAATCCTCTAGCTTATCTTTCAAGCGCTCAAACCAACTGCTATCGAGCCAGTTTTTAGGGGTTGCCATGGCTTTTTCATCGGCATCGAGCAGGTCATCCATGTCCTTGAGCCATTCCTTTATCCAAGCAAAGGCGGCCTTTACCACTTTCCAGAAGGTGAGGGTTTCGGTGCCATCACCAGGGACGCCCGGCAGCGTCGGGAAAGTGATTGGCCAGCTTACCGAACGACCATCGACTTCTTCCTGTAATACGATGAAATTATGGGGTTTAAAGGCATCAAAAAAGCTTGCTAGTGGTGCGTCCGCCGGTCTATCTAACTCTTCATAGGCCTTACGCATTAAGGCGCAGGCGTTTTGATAGAAGCCAAACCAAATATGCAGGCCGTGTTCTTCGATACGTTGCCCCATTGCGGCATTGCGGCCACTCGCCCCTTTACCGCCGATACGCCAGCCGAGTTGATAGACATCGATCTGATATTGATTCTGCCAACCGGGTTTGTCGGTCAGATAGCAAGCTGCGGTCATTGCCGCGACACCGCCACCGAGAATGGCGATTTTCTGTTTTTTGATCTCGGAGTTATCGACTAACACTTCACCGGGCGGCACTTCAAAATCGAAGTTCACATGGTAGGGCAGTAATACGTGCTGCTCGCCAATCTCAACCCCGAGCGTGTCCTTTAACGGAAAGCTGGCATTGTCAAAGAGGGTTGCGACAAAATCATTTTCGAGTAAGGCAACACTGTGCACTTTATTCACTTGGGCGGGCGCGGCGACTATGGCCTGATACACCGCTTTTTGACCAGATGAGTCGGGAAACTGCTTGAGGAAGACTTGATCGATAGCGGGTTTAAATAATAGCTGAAAGAGTTGCTCTTCGCCTAGCAGGTCAAGCTCTGGGATAAAATCGGTTTGTTCTTTAAAGAGTTGCCAGGTTTGAGTAATGGCCTCAAGGGTTGAAAGCTGCGCCTCGGGCTTAGCATCACAATTTACTTCAATCAATGGATGCAGGGCGAGTTCGGTTTCTGGCGAAAAATGTAAAAAGCTTTTGGTTGCAAGTGACAGTCGAGTCAAGGGCTCACCCACCGCCGGCATAGTGTATTCACAGGAATATTTGGGATAGCCAAAAAGCTCGCGGCCGTTGATCAAGGCCATGGCATCGTTCACCCAAATGTGCAGCGGTTGAAAATACACTTGGCTTATCTTTGTACTGTCGCTGCTATCCTGCCGCCCGACCATGACCCAAGTGATGATGTCCGTTTCTTGGATCCAGCCCTTGGCTCTGTCTTCTGGGGAAGCTGAGTACGCTTTTTCAATCTGGGTGAAAGTGGTCAGTACGTAAGGGGATAACACCTTAAAATACATTGCGCTACTGGCAACTTGATTCAAGGTCCTATCGATAGAAAGTTGCAGATTTACTTGTTTCCCCTTCAGGAAAAAACCATACATATCGGCTTTATTTAACACTAAGGGGGAGTGCATCAACATACTGCCTTGGGGATAGATAAAATCGGGGCGTTGCTTTTCCATGGGATCATCCTTTAAACCTGGAGAGAGTCATTATGGTATAGTTATCAATACATTGAGTTTATTAATCGTTGCATTATATTAACAGACTCTAAAAAGCATAGGGCAAATAAGCTATTTAGCCTATTGATTTTACAATTGATTTATTACGGCGGGAAAACAGGTGTGGAGATTGGTATAACTAGCAAGTTGGAAGGGAGCCAACTTGCTCGGATTTGACTGGCTTTCATAGGGTACTAATTTAATAAAATAAATCAGTACAATTCACGCTACTTCGATTTATGCTGATAAAAATCCACCTCAGTCTCGTCAGAGTAACGGCGCTTAGTATCCCTGCGACGTTGTTTTACGCGTTTATTCTTTTGTTTACCTTTGACGTTATCGCCCCATGGCGCATCATCGTCGTCAAATTCATAGGAGTGTGACATGGTCAAAATTCCAAAATATCTGTGCCATTCTCAGCACCCGATCTTTTTACCCAAAGGTGAGATGAAGCTAAAGCGAAATTTTTCATCATTGATGGTGAAAAGTTTTGTCCAAGATTGTGCTTTATCCATACTATTGGGTTTATTCTGGATTTTATCGTGACTTTTTATGTCTATCTATATGATATATAATTGGTATTTAGAACTATATCGGTGAGTGTTTTTGTTAGGTGATGATTAGCACCCATAATTTCGGGCGCTAAGATCCGATAAAAAATAATGAGTTAGTGCTATGTCCTTCGATGCATTTTGGCGACAAACATGCCATCACTGTTGGCTTCGAAGGGCCAGACGGTCAACATTTCTGTTTGTTCACCGGTAAAAGGATGGTGGATTGGCGTGAGCGTGAACTCTGGATGTTGCTGTAAAAACGCCGTCACTACATCTTGGTTCTCGATGGGCGATAAGGAGCACGTAGCATAAACGAGAACGCCACCGGTTTTCACTGCTCGGCTACTGCGGCTTAAAATATCGAGCTGCAACGCGGCTTTATCTGTTACGGCTTCAATGCTATCGAGCCAACGCATATCGGGATTGCGTCGCCAAGTGCCAGTGCAGCTACAGGGGGCATCGACTAGCACACCATCGAAATGATCCGCAGGCACGGGGAGGGCATCGCTCTTCCAACGGGCCACGCTAATGCCGTTAAAGTGGGCTCTTTGCGCACGCTTAGTCAGTTCATCTAGGGCACTGGAGCGAATATCCGATGAGATTATGCTTCCGGCTGAGTGGGTTTGGCTTCCGGCTGAGTAGGGGGCAGCGGCTTTAGCTAACATCAAAGAACGCAGTTGCAGGGTCTTACCACCCGCTCCACTGCAGGCATCCCACCAATGGGCATCGGGCTCTGGCGCGCAAATTTGCCCTATCACCTGTGAAGCTAAATCTTGGATCTCAATCTTGCCGTCTTTATATAGCTCAATTTCATTAAGATTCATGCTCTTGTTGCCAAGGTTAATCGCATCGCTAAAGTAATGACCAAAACTTGCCTCTATGCCGAGTGCTTGCAGTTGTGTCGCCGCATCTTGGCTAGTGATCCCCTGTGCCCGTCCCCAAATTGGTGGACGGCTGGACATAGCGGCGATGAATTGCGGTTGCTGCGCCGTATCAATAGGGCAAACCTGCCAGAACCAATCGGGTAATAAATCCTGTGGCTTAAATTCAGTGTTGGGGAATAGCTGCCGCATCAGCGCTAGTTTATCGTCGAGACTTTCAACGGTAAGTGCTTGAGCTTGCCGATAATCTATTGCTGATTGTGATAATTCATGCCAAGCGCAGGCAATATCCCGCCAAGCATGGGCTTCGAGTAGCGCACTGGCACTCAGGTTGGCGAAGAAGACGGTCGATGACTGTGGTTCTCCGAGTTGTTTAAACCAACCCCACCAGCGAAACAGGCTAAACAAGGATTCACGGATGATTTTACGATCCTTGGAGCCGTGTTTTTTATGTTCTCTAAAGTAGTTTGCCAGAATACGGTCCGCGGGCATTTTACTGCTTTGAATTTCATCGAATAATTGCTTAATTGTGCTGGCGTAACTGAGCGCACGTTTCTGCGCTGGGGTGTTCGCCTCTACATTTAATGCCGATGATGTGTTTGAGTTGAATGCATTGCCGGATGAGAAGCTGTTTGGATTACCCATAAATCTAGCCTGAATCATGTCCCTGTATTGGGGCAAATGGGAGAATAATTGCCATCACAGAGAAGAAAATAAGTGGCGCAGAGTGTAGCAGTTTTACCTAAAAACCGGCAGTAAAAAAGCCCCTATTTAGCCTAAGTTTGCGGGGCTTTAAGTGCGCTAGCCACTGGTGCTCAGTGATTTTGTATCTAACGGCTATTGGCAGGCGATCGGACAATAGCCGTTTAGTTGATATTATTTGGTCACCATCTTTTGGATTTGCTTAGCCCGTTCTTCATCGCTCATTTCCACCGGTGGCGGCGTAACTATGCCCTTTTGACACGCGGGTCTGAGTGCTAATTCATCCAACCAACGTTGCAGATGAGTCAAACCTTCCATATTGATGCCGCTCCACTCGTGGATCCGCACCCAAGGCCAAGTGGCGATATCGGCAATCGTGTATTCGTCACCAGCAAGATAGTGATGTGTTGCGAGTTGGGTATTCATCACTTCGAATAAACGCCTGCCTTCTTTTTGATAACGGTCAATGGCGGCGGGGATTTTCTCTGGGAAATAACGGAAGAATACGTTAGCTTGACCCATCATGGGGCCAACACCGCTCATCTGGAACATGAGCCATTGGATGACCTGAGAGCGTTTTTTAGGATCGGCGGGCAGCAATTTACCTGTCTTTTCGGCAAGATACAGCAGAATAGCCCCCGATTCGAATACTACAAAATCTTCGTTGTCGCGGTCGATAATGGCGGGGATCCGACCATTGGGGTTGATGGCCAGAAACTCGGGCTGTTTTTGCTCGTTGGTGCTGAAATCTAGCCTATGGACGCGATACTCTAACCCCATTTCTTCCAATGCGATGGAGATCTTAAAACCGTTAGGGGTCGCGGCTGTGTATAAATCTATCATGATGATTCCTTTAGGTTATAACGCTTATAGCTACTCACTTTAGGGCCCATTCAGGCTTTAGTGTCGCTATTTTTTAGGGGTTAACGATACTATGGCAGGACGCTGCGCCATAGTGATGAACCAAGCCTTAAGATGCGGCAAGCTATCAGTGACTTCGATGTCTAAATTCTTAATAAAGCTGATAAAAACGTAAGCCGAAATATCCGCAATACTGAATCTATCGCAGGCAATAAAGGGCGATTTGGCTAATTGTTGGTCTAAGGTCGGTAGGAAGTCAATCACCCTTTGGCGGGATTCTTTGCCCCATGCTTCGACACAGTTTTCTCTGTCTTTATAGATGCCGCTTAAATTACGGAAGGCTTGAAATGCTACCATTAAGCCTTGTAACTCTATGATCCGCTGCCACATTTCAATCTTGGCACGTTCGAGTGTGTTATTGCCAAACAGCGAATTAACACTTGGGTGGATTTCTTCTAAATAACGGCAAATGGCGATGGATTCACACAGGTAGCTGCCATCATCGAGTTCGAGCAGTGGAATGCGGCCATTTAAACTTTTGCTTTTAAACTCGGCACTTAAATTTTCACCGCCGCGGATATCGACGTTAACCCTCGGGATATCAATACCTTTTTCCGCAAGGAAAATACTGACGCGGCGAGCGCTGGGCGTAGGGGCTAGTTCATAGAGTTTCATCTAATATCCTTGAGTTTTTAGCTTTTGCTTGATGCTATCTAGGCACATATTAAGCTTTATCGGAACGATCGGTTAGGATAAAATCTACGCATATCTAAACGATCAGTCAAGAATGTTTTGCCCCTTGGATTTAGGCTGACTATGATGGGCGTAGTCAGTGGTTTTTTACGGTAGATACAGACTATGGCACGAAGTTGTAATTTTGATCGGCAGGAAAAACTCATATTGGCGATGGAGTTATTTTGGCAGAAGGGTTTTGCCAAAACCTCGATTTCCGATCTCGTCGGTTATTTAGGCATCAATCGATTTAGCCTCTATAACAGTTTCGGCGACAAGCAGAATCTTTACCGCGAGTGTCTCAGTTTCTACCTCGATAACTACTCCTTTGGCGCCTCAGATACCCTGCTGCATGAAAAAGCGGGTTTAGCCGAAATAGAAGCTTATCTAGTACGTTTTGTTGCCCTGCAGCGGGAACAAAAATACGGCTGTTTTATGCAAAATGCCGTGCTTGAAAAGAGCCTCGACGATGAGGGTGTACTGCAGGAATGTCAGCGATTATTTTGCCGGCTACAGGCCTCATTTACTCAAGTGTTGCAAGCTTGCCAAGCGCGGGGAGAGCTACTCGACCATGTACAACCGCATCAGATCGCTGCATTTTTAGTACTGCAATTACAAGGGATTAGAGTGCTAGGTAAGGCGGGGGAATATGAGCTGCTAGACAATGCGTTCGCAGTATTACAGGGCTACTTAGGCACTTTAAATACAAAGGTTTAAGTGCAAATAGTGCAGTTTAAGTTAAGTACAAATCAAGCCGTTTAACGGCACAAGTTGTTGTTTGAATGGCCTAGGTTTTTGCCTAGGCCATGTTGCTTTAGCAAGCTATTTTTTTAAAGCCTATTTTTTAAAAGTCCATTTTTAAAAGTCCAAGTCCAGCGCGAAACACAGATAGGCCATTAATTGAGAACAGTGGGCAAATTGCTCGGCACAGAAACTGGCGGCATCTGGGCGGCAGAGTTCCTCAAAGGCGATATTTTTTATGGCGATAAAATCTTTGCGTTTGAGTTCGGCCAGCATAGGGTGGTTTTTATCGAACCCCTTTGGTGGTCGAGTTAAGCTGTCACCGTCCATGTTAAATCCATGACTCTGCAAGGTTTGTAACGCCTTTTTATAGCCGTTGGGATTCTCATCGATACAAGTGCGAATGGCATTTAAGGCCTTCGATTCTGGGTGCCAAATCCCCGCTGCAATAAAACAACCATCCTCGGCAATGTGTAAGTACAGTCCCGGCGCATGCACATCTTTGCCCTGAAAATGACGAAATTGAATGCCGACATTGGTTTTATAGGGTGTTTTATCTTTGCTGAAACGGCTGTCTCGCTGGGGGCGCATTAAACTGCCACCGACTTTTTTCGGCACGGCAGTCAGCCTTGGTGACAGTTCAATAATAAAGGGTTGAATTTGGGTAATAAAAGCTAATGCAGGGCTACGTACCGTATTTTCGTATTCATCCTGATGGGCCTTAAACCAGTCGCGGGAGTTATTTTGCGCCAATTGCTGTAAAAATTGCATACTGGCTATGCAGAAGGTAGCGCCAGTTGTTAGAGGCGTTTTAGCTGTGTGTGTGACCATTTCGGTGAACCTTAATCATGCATCTGCAGCGAGCATAAACTGCACTGATACTTAGAAATGAATGTGAGGATCTGCTCGCATTTGCTCAGGGATTGCTAAAGATAGCCCCATACTGCCATGCCCAGGGAAGATCTTCACGTAGATTTTATTTGATGTCCTTCTCTAAGCATTAGTCTATGAATTTAAAAGGCTAATTACTAAGATTGTGGGGGAGATATTTATAAAACTTATAAAAAATAAGGTTATCTTGCCAAGGCCCCCTGCCGTAAAAAGCCAATTTATGGCATAATCCGCGTTTTAATAAGCATATAGACAGAAAAATGACTGAAAATGAACTGCTAAGTCGCTGTGGCGGCAAGTGTGAACTCTGCGGAAGCGAAATCGAACTTTCAATTTATGACTTACCCGCATCGGATGGTCGTGACAATGAGATCATGATTTGTGAAACCTGTAGTGGCCAGATTGCCGCGCCAGATACCATGGACATGAATCACTGGCGCTGCTTAAACGACAGCATGTGGAGCCCGGTACCGGCAGTTCAAGTGATGTCATATCGCATGCTTAAGCGCTTAAATGGCGAAAGCTGGGCGCAGGATTTGCTGGATATGCTGTATCTGGAAGACGATTTAAAAGCGTGGGGCGATGCGGAAGTTGCCACTGCAGGTGACGACACTACCCCAACGTTAGACAGTAATGGTGCCGTGCTCAACGCTGGTGATACTGTCGTGATCATCAAAGACTTAAACGTGAAAGGCACGAGTTTTGTGGCTAAGCGCGGCACAGCAGTGCGTAACATTGCTTTGACCAACAACCCAGAGCATATCGAAGGCCGTGTTAACGGTACTCGCATTGTGATCCTGACATGTTTCGTTAAAAAGTCTTAAGTTTCAATTCGTGTCGGCTCGATTTATCGAGCAGCGCACCATAAAAAACCGCCATGCTCGTTAATCGACACGGCGGTTTTTTTATGTCTACTTAGGTACTTAAGATACGCAGCGGGTAGCGTGATATTGGTATTTTAATTCTGTGAGAAAATGACTAAGATATAAAGAATCTTTACGTAGAGATAAACCAGTGGCAACTAAACCTATGGCAATAAAACCTATGACAGCTAAAACTCGGCCCAATAGCACTAGTCTGGCAGGTGAGGAGCAAGGGGCTATGAACACCCAAGCGGATGGTCTCGATAGAATTGTCGACCAATGGCGGCAGCAAGGGGTAACGAATGATTTGATCCCTATGGCTGTGCTTGGGCGAATCGCGCGTTTAACTAAGTATATTGAAGTGGTACTGCTGCAATGCCACGGTGAATTTGGCTTAGGTCAGGGCGAGTTCGATGTGCTTGCCACCCTAAGGCGTTCGGGTGAGCCATTTACGCTCTCGCCTTCACAGCTTTATCAGAGCATGATGCTAAGTTCTGGCGCTATGACGAGCCGTTTAGACAGACTCGAAAATAAGGGGCTGCTCGAACGGGCGCACAGTAAGGAAGACCGCCGCGCCGTCCATGTCTCGTTAACTGCCGAGGGTAAGGCGCTCATTGATAAGGCACTGCCGCAGCATATTCAATGTCAGAGTGCGCTGTTAGCGGGCGTGAGTGCCGAAGATAGACCTATGTTGCTGCAGATTTTAAAATCTTGGCTGAACCAATTTGAACCGCAATAAATGCTTTAAACCTCACGTGAGTTTTTAGTTTTAAGTTTCTATTTTAGTTTCTAGTGTTAGACATCAGGCGATAGCCGAGCGCTATTGGCCAATATGGATCAGCCGCGCGGGACAACATGCGATAGTACAAGGGAGTTGTCATGGTAAAAAGACGTGAAGCATTTGAATTAGCAGGTAAACGAGTCACAGCAGGGACTCAACTGGGGATCAAGCTGGCCGCCGCTAAGTTGTATACCGATACGCAACTCGATATTCATGTGGAAGTGTTTCACGGGGCCAAACCCGGCCCAACACTACTGGTTTGCGCCGCCATTCATGGGGATGAACTCAATGGTATCGAGATTTGTCGGCGACTATTAGCCAGAGTCAATCCCAAGAATCTGACGGGCACCTTGATTGTGGTACCGATTGTGAATGTGTTTGGTTTTATTCAGCAATCCCGTTATTTACCCGATAGGCGGGATCTCAACCGTTGCTTCCCAGGCTCCAGCAAAGGGGCGCTGGCAAGCCGGTTAGCCAATCTGTTTGCCACTCAGTTACTAGTCCATGCAACCCATGTGATTGATTTACACACGGGTGCGATTCACCGCGATAACTTGCCGCAAATTCGCTGTGACACCAGTGACGAGACTATGCTGGGCATGGCCAATGCCTTTGGTGCGCCGCTGATCATGCATTCCAAAGCGCGCAGTGTTTCGATGCGGGGTTATGCTAACCAGCAGAATATTCCATGCATTTTGTACGAGGCGGGCGAGGCGCTGCGTTTCAGTGAATTGTCGATAAAATCCGGCCTTAAGGGCGTGCTCAATGTGATGCGCAGTTTAGGCATGCTCAAGGGACGCGTGAGCAATAAGGGATCGAGTGTCAGCGCTATTCGCAGTTATTGGGTGCGCAGCGAATCCGATGGCTTAGTTAATATGAAGCTCAAGCTCGGCCAGCGGGTGACTAAAGGGTATATCATTGCCCATATCGTCAGTCCCCACGGCGGTGACAGTGTGGCCATCCGTGCGCCAACCGACGGTATCATCATAGGGATCAGCAATATTCCCGTTACCAACGAAGGTGAGGGCATGTTCCATATCGCCCAGTTTGAAGGCGACGAAATTGAGATCGCCAACGAGCAACTCGATGAGTTTTTAATGGAATATGCCTAGATTCTAGATTCTAGATTCTAGGCCATCTACAACTTAAAACGTTCCACTGAGCTGGTGAGCGAGTGGGCAAGCGTGGTCACTTCGTTGCTGCGTTTGGCCATGTCCATGGCTTCATTGGCATTTTGATCCGCCGCTTGCGCCGCCTCGCTCATGCTCGATTCAATACGTTGACTGTAATCTAACTGCTCATGGGCGGCGTGGGTGATCTCTAGACTCATATCATTGAGCGTGTGCAAAGTGCTTTCTATGTGGGCGATAGCATCCTGCAGGGTTTGGCTCTGTCCGACACATTCGTTTGCCTGATTTTGACCTGTGGTAATTGCACCGGCTGCGATAGAGGTCTCTTTTTGCAGGGCCGTGATCATAGTTTGAATTTCAGCGGTAGCGGCTTGAGTGCGTGAGGCAAGGGAGCGCACTTCATCGGCCACGACGGCAAAACCCCGTCCATGTTCCCCCGCTCTGGCGGCTTCAATGGCGGCGTTCAGTGCCAGTAAATTGGTTTGTTCTGCAATGCTGCTGATGGTGGTTAAAATGCTGCCTATATTATCGCTTTGAATACTCAAGCGGGACATGACCTCAACCGAGCTACTTAAACGAGCACTCAGTTCGGCGATTTTATTGCGATTATCATCGGCAATTTGCTTCACTTGATTGCCGTATTTCGAGGCTTGGCTGATTTGCTTCGCCGATTCACTGGCCTGTTCTGTCACCAAATTAGAACTGGTAAACATCTGTTCTGCTAAGGCTTTTGTCTCATCGACGCGGCTAATTTGCGCCGTTGCGGCATTGGCGATGCGCTGGCCTTGCTCATTGGTTTGGGTGGCTGAGCTGTCCAGCGAATGGGCATTTTGGCTGATATTGGTGAGTAACTTGGCAAGATCGTCACTCAGGGTATTCATATTATCGATCAGAGTGCCAAATTCATCGTCATGGCGTTTATGGATGCGTTTTGATAAATCTCCACGGGCGATGCTCGCGAGTGCGCTGTTCACTAAGGCTAACGGATTGAGCATGGCCTTGGAGGTAAAGAAGGAAATAAAACTCACCATAACGATGAACACCAATGCGAGCACTATCGCTAAGGTTTGCCCTTGCTCAATTGCATCGCTGGCAATGTTTTGCAGGCTGCTAAACCGGCGGTCGGCTAAGGTGATTAGCTTATCTAAGGCGAGATTATTGGCGTTAAATTCTTTATCGGCATCGAGGTAATGTTGCTCGGCTTGTCGCTGCGCCTCAACCACGGCTTCCTGTGCTTTATAAAGCTCGGCAGGCGCCGCGAGTAAGGTATTGATAATCGCATATTGCTGCTCGAAGGTTTGCAGCAAGCCTAAGGTATCAAGCCCATCAGTTTGTTGTTTTAAAAAGGTAAAGTTAGTGGTGAGGTTACCCAGTAAGATGCTGACATCCTGCTGGTGCGATTGGATCACCTCCACACTTTGGGTGTGGATCAGCTCTCCCATAGTGTTGGTTAGCGTATACAGCATGTCGTCGATACGCGTGCCCGTGCCGATAATTTCTTCGAGCAGAGTGGGATTATCGGGGATGGACAGGGTCTCGAGATCGATCATCGCATTACTGGCGTTGGTCCTAGCATCGTTAAAGCGCTGGAAAAATTGTTGGTACTGCTGCTTTGCTTGTTCATTGGCGAGTTTCGCGCTAAACATGGCTTGGCTTTGTTGCAAATAGGCTTGGTATCTTGCCTGCGCCTCTTGCAGGGAAGTCCGCATCTTAGACTGATCAGCCACTCGCTCAGTTAACTCATTTTCGATACTTTGATATTTTTTCTGCAGCGCCGTAAACGCTTGCTGACTTTTGGTTAAGGCGACGGTGTCTTGCTGGCTATGGGCCAAGGTGGCAAGGCGTGACATTTTTAACAGTACCAGCTGCAAGCTATTACTCTGCTTTTGCACCGGTACGGCTAAGGTTTCGATATTTTGGTAGGCGGTTTGTACCTGTGAGAGTGAATAGTAGAAGAAGCTACTGCCAGCGATGAGCAGGGCGCCGATGGCACTAAAGCTAAAAATGATTTTTTGTTTTATGGTAAGCGTTAACATAGTGCGAAAACCTCTTCTATGGCAGTCCCTGAAAAGATATGAGTGATTAGATCGCTGTTTTTATTGAAATATTAATTCAAGTGTAGCAGAGTTCGTCACAAGTAAAGTGACTAGTTATACTGTGAGTTTAACCCTAGTTAAGGTTAACTTCTTGGTTTGATTATTGAAAACAATCTCAACTGTAGCGTAAAAGGATTGAAGATGAAATCAGTCGTGTTGGGTGAAAAGCGTGTCGTACCGACAAAAATTGTCTGCATTGGGCGTAACTATGTCGATCATATCCATGAGTTAGGCAATGATATACCCGACGATATGGTGGTGTTTTTAAAGCCCAATTCGGCGATTTCGACTGTACTGCTTGCCGAGCATCAAGGTGAAACCTTGCACTATGAAACTGAGCTGTGTTTTATGTTTCAAGATGGCCGTTTTAGCAGCGTCGCCCTTGGGTTAGATCTCACTAAACGTGATTTGCAAAGCAAGTTAAAAGCCAAGGGATTGCCTTGGGAACGGGCAAAGGCCTTCGATGGTGCGGCATTATTCAGCCCCTTTGTGGCGATTGATGATGTCGAGGCACCACTGCATTTTACCTTGAGTATCAACGACAACTTGGTGCAAGAGGGGCATATCGATTTAATGATCTACAAACCTCAGACCATATTATCTGAGCTGCAAGCCTTTATCAGTCTCGATGACGGCGATATCGTGATGACAGGCACCCCCAAGGGCGTGGGTGTGATTCCCGCTAAAAGTGTATTTAACGTCAGGCTGAGCCGTGGTCTGCAAGCGGGTGCTGAGCCTTTACTCGAGTGGCAATGGCAAGTGTCTTGAGTCTTGAGTCTTGAAAAGATTGAATTTCGCACGAACAATGTCAATAAATAGCTAAGCAATCAGTGCTGCTACGGCGAGTTATTTTTAATACCGCCGTAGTGTTAATTCCAAAGTTTTAAGTCAAAAGTGTTGATTCTAATTTGCTAGAGTCCTGCGACGGCTTCCATATCGAGTTCGATATCGGTGCAGCCTTTAGCACAGTATATTCCTGCCGCTTGTTCTGCCTTTGCCTGCTCAGGCAATATCACTTTTAATGTCTGCTTACAGCTGGGACATTGCACTGGCTTACCTTTAAATACCCGCTTAATCAGATTCTTCTGCTCATTAAACGAGGTCGCAGTGGTTTGATTTAACACGGCAAAGGGGCTAGTAGAAGCTGTTGTCATCGGTTGGCGGATCCTTAGGCTTGATAAAGTGTTATCACGAGAGTGTCATCGCGAATAGTGAGATTATAGCCTGAGTTGCGCTGTTATTGAAAAGCCTCAATGTAAGAGCGTTAAGCTCATACTTAATCCATCGACCATCACATATGATGGCCGACTTTTTACGAGAAACGACTAGAGGGTGCCTTGCCAAGTCGATGGGCGGGAGTAACGTGCGCCATCTCTGACTCTGGCACGGATGTGTTTGACATCATTAAGCTTGAACGCTTGGCGGTAGCTTTGCCAAGGTCCTGAATCGAGTTGGTATTCCAGCTCGGCATTGAGATATAAGCTATTGAGCACTAACTGCTGATTTTCAATACGGATCCCAGGTGGTGCTATGCGGTAAAAAATTCCCGCTTTCGCTAACTTAGGTTGCACTTTATTGGCATAAATTGCGGCGAAGTTTTGCCAATCCTGTTTGAGCACTTGCTCGGCTTGGCCCTTGAGTTGGCTGGCAAAATGTTGAGTATGCTGACTATAAACTTTACCTTGATAATCATAGGCCAATTCCCATGGCGCCTTATGCCATGCCCGTTCGGCAAGGGCTATCATGCGCGGGAATAGCATGTACTCTGCTTGCTCGTCCGATTGCACCATTTCGCTCCAAAGATGCCCCTGCAAGCCGTAAAAACTGTGTCCCGGTTTGAGCTGGCTGTGGCTATCGTCCGACACAAATGGCTGATTTAAGCTATTGTGCCAGCGCTCGGCATGGGCGGGCAGGTTGTCGGGCATAAAGCTGAACACCTTAAAACTGTCTATTCCCCTCGAGGCCCAGTGATTACCGCGCTCATCTGGATGGCTTTCATAGGGAAAATCGAAATAGGTCACTTCCGGCGTTGAGATCACGACCTTCCAACCGAGATTGACTTGTTTATGGGCGATTTGATGGCCGTTGTCGGAGATCAGTGACCAAGCGTTGGATTGCACTGGGGCTGGCATGTTTTCGGGGCGCACTTCGCCCATGCCATCATTCCAACCTGCGGCAATAATCCCTTTCTCTGCCAACATGTTAGCGACGCGCTCGATAAAGTAGCCATTGAGCGAGTGCAGTCCGGCTAATTCATCGGCTTTTTGTTGGTGCATGGCGATACAGGCAGGAGAGTCGACCCAAGCGCCCGCGGTTTCATCGGCGCCTATGTGGTAATGCACTAAGGGAACGCCCGCGGCTTGGTGCATTTTTTTGACTTCATCAATCACAGTATCGATAAAATGATAGGTGCTCGGCAGGCACACATTGAGCGTGTTGTCATGGTAATACTGGAGGGAAGAATATTGGGTTTTATCCGCAAATTCAGTCAGTAAAAACTCCTCCGCCTTAGTTTTGTCTCCCTTGGCGAGGTAATGGTGATAACGCGCCTCCATGGATTTTATCGCCGCGCGGGAATGCCCCGGCATGTCCAGTGAGGGGATCACTTCGATATGGTGAGCATCGGCCAGTTGTAAAATGGCTTGGTATTGCGCCACGGTTAAGTAGCCATCGACTGAATTAACCTCCGCTATACCGCTGCCCAGTTGCGGCAATAAACAGGTCTGCTCGGTTAAATCGAAACAACGTTTTGCGCCCACGTCTGTGAGTTCGGGTAAGCCGGGGATGGCTAAACGCCAGCCTTCATCGTCGGCTAAGTGCAAATGCAGTTTATTGATTTTATAGGCGGCGAGCTGTGGAATGATGCGTTTAATAAAATCGAGCGAGTGGAAGTTACGGGCTAAATCGATATGCAGGCCGCGAAAGGCATAGCGAGGTTGGTCTTGAATATCGATGGCGACGAGTTGATCGTCACTTAAACTGATCAGCCCAGCGAGGCTTTGGAGGCCATAGAAGAGTCCAGTATCGCTGCTCGCTCGAATACTGATTTGCTCGGCCGTTACGGTTAACCGATAGGCCTCATTTTTGAGTTCATGGCGGTTTGTTTCACTGGCGCTGACTTCACTGCCAGCAAAGTTAGGAGCTTGCGCATCGAGTTGCAATAACAGCGGCGTGCCTCTGTCCTTGGCCGAAAAGCCTAAAGAATCGAGGTAATCAAACGCCGCCTGCCGTCCTTTAAAATCGACAGTCGCAGCCGTGAGTCGATAACCTTTGGCAAGGGATAAAGGCGCCGAGTTTAGGCTTTGGCTATGAAGTGGCGTGGGGATGAGCTTGCCGCTAATGTCAGGCGCCTTGTCTGCGTTTGCATCTGCGGTTAAGGCTTGATATTGCTCGGCTAAATACGGGCCATCGACGAAGGGCGTGTTATCGTTTTTTGCCAGTAAGAATTGTTTATCGGCATTAAAAGGCGCGAGGTAATCTTGCTCGGCTAACCCCGTCTCTTTATCGAGTCGGGTTTGAGTGCTCTTTATGAGTTGCGCCTTATCGCCCATAGCGACAAAGAAGTTTGGCATAAACTCGGAGCGGGTGATTTGGCTGCCCTTGCTATAAAACTCAATACGATAAACTTGATTGGCGACGAATCCCCTAAAGCTGGCTTTAGGAGTGATTTTGTGTAAATCGCCATTGATATGCTCAATGCTAAAGTCACCCGAGTCGACTAAATAAACGGGCGATAACTGGCTGAAATAAATTTGCCAGTCGCCATGATTTAGCTCTTCACTGGATAGCTTGTCACTAGATAGCTTGTCGCTAGATAGCTTGTCGCTAGATAGCTGAGCGGGCAGGGTCAGCTCAATGGCGGAGCGATAGCATTGGGCTTCTTTAGCGGGACAGGTTTCTAGATGACTGGCGGTTAATGTATAGCTCAGCTGAAGTTTATCGGCCAATTGATTAAGCACGCTGCTGTCCGCAGCTTGCGCAGTGTTGGCGGCCTGTACTGATGGCATAGCGAGTATTGCAAGCACTGGCGTTAAGGGAAGCACAGTCACTATCCCGCAGGCCAAGGCTGTCTTCATTCTCTGCCACTTTATTTTCCCTTTCATTGAGTGAGGTCCTTTTGTTGTAAAAACCACTGCGCGGTGCCTATGAATTGTTGGGGCATTGTGATGTTAATTGAAATCGCTTGATTTTCTGTTGTTGTAAAAACCACTGCGCGGCGCCTATGAATTGTTGGGGCATTGTGATGTTAGTTGAAATCGCTTGATTTTCTGTTGTTGTAAAAACCACTGCGCGGCGCCTATGAGGGCAGCATTGTGATGCTGGCTGGCGGAAATCGTCAAGTCAGCCAGTTGCGGCCCATAGACTAAGCTGTGCAATTTTTGTTTAAGTGCTTCAATAAAAAAGGGAAAGCTTTGGCTGACTGAGCCGCCAAGGACGATATCTTTGGGATCGTACACCAGTAAGGTTTGGGCGATCATGTGCGCTAAGTGTTCACCAAAATGGGCGAAGACTTGCAGTGCTTGGCTGTCACCCTCGCAGGCCTTTTGATATAAGTGTTCACCGCTCATTTGATGGTGGGCGGTAAAGTATTGTCCCGAGCAGTAGTGCTCAATAATGCCATCGCGATAATTCAGGCTGCCGATTTCACCTGCGGCGCAATGTTTACCCGAGTACAGCTGACCATTAAAAATCACTCCAGCGCCCACGCCTGTGCCTAAAGTAATGCCGAGCATGTCTTGATTACTGTTGAGCACAGCTTCGCCGAGGGCGAAGAGGTTAGCATCGTTATTCACAACGACGTCAATTTCAAAGGTATTTTGCAGTTGCCGGGCTAACTGAGTCGCCGTCAGCGCCGGGATATTGAGCACTTCGAGTAAGGTGCCGCTCTGCATATCCACCATGCCTGGGATACCGATGGAAATGCCAGAGGTTTCGGGCGTGAGGTGACTGTGGATGCAGGTCACGAGAAAATCGAACACTTGCTCAAAGTTGCCATCGGCGGGAACGGGATAGCGCCAAGTGTCGAGTAAGGTTTTACCTTCCACCTGTGCCAACATCAGTTTAGTTCCCCCAAGATCTAAACATAGGACGCTCATAATAGCTTGTTGCCTCTCGTGTTAGTGGTTGCAATAGGACCTATGTCGGCATCTTTTGAGGTCGATTTAGCCGAAAATATCGTCGTGTTTTTAATCAGTGGCCGAGCCGTTAATGCGACATAGGCTATGTAAGCCATAGGGATTAACAGCACTAACATCCCGAGCCGTAACTCGCCGGATAGCTCGCTAATTATGCCTATGATCGGCGAGATAAATGCACCGCCGATAATGCCGGTACAGAGAATGCCGGCGAATGATCCATGATCTTGAGTGCGCGAATTGAGCGCCAACGAGAAGATCACCGACCACATGATAGAAATGAAAAAGCCAACCAATGGGAAACAAATTAATGCTAGTTGGCTCGGTCCCCATATCGCCACCAGAAAACAAACCAGTGAACTAAGGGAAAAACTGAGCAGCAAGATCTGGCTGTCGATAAGCTTGAGTAGCAGCAAACCGAGTAAACAGCCGAGTGTCATGTAAAACCAAAAGTCGCTGACCACATTGGCGCCGACACTTAAGGTATCAAGGCCATGATATTGCGACAAAAATACTGAGATACTGTTGGCGAGTCCTTGCTCTAGGGCGACATAGGCGGCAATCGCGAAGAAAAATTTCAAAACAGTTTTATCTTTGAAGAGCCGCAGATGGGTATCGAGGGCACCGGCCGAATCACTGGCAAGCTTATCCATACTGGGCATCTTCACTAGGCTAGCGAAGAGCACCATGGCGAGCGCCACCACGGCAAACAGCCAATACATGGCGAGCCAGCTCATGTTCTCGGGCAATAGCTGTTGCACATAGTTAGTGTTCACTGAGGTGGCTTGATCTAAGGCGACAAAATGCTGATACACCAGTGGCGCTAAGGTCGCGGCGCCGCCAAAGGCGAGCTGGGCCAATACGGAGAAAAAGGCAAAATGTTCCGGCCCAGCGGCTTGGCGCAGCAAAGGATTCACCGCCACCTGTAATAAGCTCATGCCAGTGCCGATACAAAACAGGCTAAACATGGCGACGCTAAAAGTGGGCAAGCTCACAAAGGTGGCGGCGCCGATAAACGCTAGGGTAAAGGCTAAGATAATCACCCGTTTCTCACCATAGTTATCCACTAACATCCCCGCCGGAATCGATGTCACGCCGTAGGCGATAAAAAACGCAAAGGGAAATAATCCTGCCAACGTCAGGCCGATGGCATAACTGTCAATTAAGGCGGGGAAAATCGGCCCCATGCTGTTAGTCATCAAGGAGATCACGAAGAAAGTGCAGAGGACAAACAGTATGATAAGTTTGTGTTTCATGTGCTTAGCCAATTGAATTAAGTGAAATTCATTGTGACCTGCTGTCCGCTTCCGTGGTGATACGCATAGTGCCTCTGTCGATACTTTTCACACATCTATACCCAAGCGAGCTGAAGATACGAGTTTCAGCGCGCCCAAGGGGCTTTAACTCAAGATGTGTTAATTCGAGGCGCATCAATGAAACAACGGCCACCTTTGGGCCTTTGGGATTGGTACCGCTCGGAAGTGGAACGTCTAGCTTAGCTGACGGTCATGGGAGGGTAAATTCAGTGTTTGCTAATAAAATCGTTACCTTTAGTTAACAATGGATAGAATAGTATTAGAGTGACGTTGTTGGGTATTACCGCTAGGGGCTGGCGCTATGGACAATAATGCGTGAGACATCAGCATCTTCGATTAAAGGAATGAGCAACTGGAGTTTAATGGATGAAACCTCTGTGTGAAAAAGTGATCCCCGATGAAAACAGCTCTTGGCGTTATTTTCGCTATGAATGGGATCATATGGAGCTCAACTGGCATTACCATCCCGAGTACGAAATTTGCTTAACCCTCAACAGCCACGGTATGCGTTATGTCGGCGATCATATTGCCCGTTATGGTGATTATGATTTAGTGATCATTGGCCCCGACATGCCCCATGGCTGGCAATCCGAGGCCAACCTTGATGTTTCAGCTGACGAGATATCAAATGGTAACGCGCTAAAAGACGGCACTTCGAATGCGAGGGTGCAGGAAGTGGTTTATGTGGCACAAATTCCAGCGGCCTGGCTACACCAAATTGTCAATGAACAGCGTGAGTTAGCGTCTTTGCATTCACTTTTGACCCATGCTAAACGTGGCGTATTGTTTAGTGAGGAAACGGCGCGTAAGGCCCATAGCGTGTTTATGGCGATGGAGACGGCTAATCCCTTTAAACGCTATATTTTGTTATTGGAATTATTGGCGTTATTACAACAGGATAGTCTGCAAGAACTCTTATCGAGCACCTTGTTCACCCATGGCAGTAAGCTCGACTTTACCGTGAAGAAGCTCGATAAAGTGATCGAGCATATCTATGACAATTACACTCAGGCTCTGTCGGCACAGGAGTTGGCAAAGTTGGCGCACATGAGCACCAATCACTTCCATCGCTTCTTTAAAAAACGCACCGAAAAAACCTTAACCGAGTTTATTAATCAGCTCAGGATCGCTAAGGCCTGTAAGTTACTGCTGTCTAATCAGAGTCCCATTTCAACCATCAGCGATCAGTGTGGCTTCAATAACTTATCTAATTTCAATCGCCGCTTCATCCAGTTTAAGGGCGTGACCCCGAGCAGTTTTCGTCAGCGCTTTAGTAGCAAACAAAGGGCGATTTAGGCCTCGGCATCATTGAGGACTCGGGTGGAAATACTGTTCGACTAAGGTTTGACAATAGCGGATGGCCTGCGCCGTAATGTCCGCTGAAATCGGCTCAAAGGGGCGCTTAAGCTTAGGATCGCGATAATCCATCCCCGCTAACAGCGCATACCAAGAGGGGCGGAAGTAGGCGAGCTGCTGATCGTATTGGTAAAGCAGCAGATCAAAGTCTTCCCCGCGATACCAAGCTTGCAGTAACTGAGTCAGCCTCTTGGATAGGACGATTTTCCGTGCCGCTATCCAATAGGGCTCGTTGCGTTGACTGGTGACATAGTGAGCCTGAATGTAATCTTTTACCCCGAGCACTAACTGCATCACCGCCTGATTGAGTGTTTGTCGACTTAAGACTGCCGCTTGCTTATTTAATTGATAACGTTCGAATAATGCCATAAATCTTTCTAGGGTGAACTGGGTCATCATGATGGACGTGGCCTCGAGCGGCTCGATAAAACTCTGTGCCAGCCCTATCGCCAGTACATTATTGTGCCAGGCTTTTTCACTGACACCAACCCGCATTTTGAGAAAACGCACTGGGGTCGATTCTGGCAGATTAACACTGTGCAACAATTCCTTGGCCGCGGCGTTAGCACTGAGGTGGCGACTGCTGTAAACATAGCCATTTCCCGTCCTATGGGTGAGGGGGATTTGCCACAGCCAACCCGCACTCAGCGCAGTGGCACGGGTATGGTATTTGACCTGTGGCTGAGTCGCGACAGTTTGGCTTACCTCTAAGGATATAGGGACGGTTACCGCGCTGTCGTTGAGTAGCTCATCGGCAAAGGATTGAAAGGGCACTTCGAGGGATTGATGGATTAATTTAGCACTAAAGCCGCTGGCATCGATGAAAAAGTCGGCGCTCAGCTGTTCACCACTGGCCAGGGTGAGCGCCTCGATATATTGGTTTTGGGTGGTTGAAACCTCGACCACATCACCAATGATCTGCCGCACGCCGCGTTGGCAGGCGTAATTTTTTAAGTAGTGGGCCAGCTCAGTCGCATCGAAGTGATAGCCGTATTCGTTGGCGCTCGGCAGTGTCTTGCGGGGGGTGGGGCTGAGATTACGCTTTGCCAACACACCGCTGGAGAAGAAATCGTCGGGTTTTACTGCATGACCATGTCCTCGGCGTCTCGCATTGGCGTTGACGAAGAACACCTCGGCGGGTTTCACATCCAGTTGAAAATAGAAGGGATGAAAGTATTGCTGCCCGTCGCCATTCCAGTTGATAAAATCGATGCCGGTTTTATAGCTGGCGTGGCATTGTTCCATCCAATCTTTTTCGCTAATGCCTAAGTTGTCCATAAAGCGTTTTAAGTGTGGCGTCGAACCTTCGCCAACGCCTATGGTGCCTAGGTTGTCCGATTCCACTAAACAGAGTTCAATGGCGGCAAATACGGGGTTGTTCGCGAGTGCGGCCGCGGCCATCCAGCCTGCGGTGCCGCCACCTAAGATAATGATTTTTCTGAT
The DNA here is from genome assembly GCF_002783505.1 of Shewanella sp. CG12_big_fil_rev_8_21_14_0_65_47_15. Lineage (GTDB taxonomy): Bacteria > Pseudomonadota > Gammaproteobacteria > Enterobacterales > Shewanellaceae > Shewanella. Next base: position 39,763 of record NZ_PFGL01000066.1, on the reverse strand, counting down.
TGTTCGCTTCACTTTCATGGCTTATCCCCATTGCATTATCAACGCAAAAAGCCGACCCTAAGGTCGGCTATGCTGTGACTCAAGTTTAAAATTTGTAACTGGCACCGACGAAATAGCGTGAACCAAATTCGATGGTGTTTTGGGTTAATCCGTATTTAACATCATAGGATTGCACCACTTCATTGGTTAAGTTTACCCCTTCGAGTGAAACATCTAAGTTCTCCATCGCATGCCAAATAATCGAGGCATCCACTTGTTGGTAGCTGTCGTTTAACACGTTTTGAATGTTACCCACGCCTAAGTATTCTGAACGCCAGTTATAGGCGATACGGGCGCTGAACAGATCATCTTCGTAGAAGAGTGAGCCGTTGAAGGCGTTTTCTGACACACCTTCAATCATCTGTTCTGTGCCATCGGGGCGAGTGCTCTTACTGTCAACATAGGTGTAGTTGGTCAAGAAGCCAAAACCGCTTTCAAAGTTATGTTGCAGCTGGATTTCAAGCCCAGTCACAGAGCCGTTACCGCCATTCTCTGGAGCGGTAACCCGGCATTTATCCCACTCGGATTCTGAGGCACCGCAGCCTTCGACATATTTAACCGACTCGGTGACAAACACTACGTTATCAATATCTTTGTAGAACAAGGCCGCCGACAGCATAGAAGATTCAGTGAAGTACCATTCGATGCCAAGGTCGGCTTGATTCGCCTTATAGGGTTTTAAATTGGGATTACCGCCGGTCGCAGTACCAAAGTTTTTTGCTATGGCTAAGCCTGGTTTAAGATCGCTGTAGTTGTTACGCGCCATCACGGAAGAGGCCGAGGCTCGTAGGATTAAATCTTCCTGCAGATCGAAGGCGACGTTGATACTCGGTAGCCAATTATCGTAATTGACGGATTCATTGTAGGGCTTGCCATCGGCAAAACCGGTTGAGGTTTGGTCCGTGTTAACGTAACGCACGCCAAAGTTACCGCGGTAGAATTCGCCGCTGAAATCCGCTTGAGCGTACAGGGCCAACATATCCTCTTCGACAGTGAAGGTGTTACCGAGATCGGCGACTTCCACTAACTCGCCATTGGCGTATTTCTCGCTGATAAAGGCCCACCATTTGTCTTCATCTAACTTGGCATAGGAGTCGAGTACATTGCCACCGCTCTGGGAATGTAGCCCAGACAGTACGCCATCGCTCCAGTTAGCGAGGTTGCCATTGGGCACGAAACCTAGAATTTCTGCGGGGTTACGGTTAAAGGCATTACGCTCGAAATCACTGGTGTTGTACTTAATCCCGACCGCAATTTTATTAATAAAATCATGGTCGAGTTGGTATTCGAAATCGGACTGTGCATAGGTCACTTTATGATCTTGCACTGTGGTTTCGTAGTTCGCTTCTTGGGCGTGCTTAAATTGACTGGCATCGTTGGCATCTAAACTGGTCAGCACCACTTGATAGGGACCCGTGGCATCGTAACTAAAGCCGCCATCGACACTGCCTTGTCCGTTAGGGAAGGCGGGGTCGCCAATTTTGCCGCCTTGATCCGTCGCTGGGATCCACCAAGAAGATGAACCACCTTGGGTGCCGCCATCCGAGGTCGATTGGCCAATGACGCCGCTCACCGTAAAACTGTCTCCGACGTATTTTCCGGTCAAGTTGAGTACGTCAGATTTCATATTGACCGCGTGGCGCACCACAGGGTTATAAATAATCGACGCATACGCCGGCAGAATCGTTGCCGATGCTGTGCCGCCTTGGGCGTTGTTCACTACGTTGGTGGAGCCTGAACCGCGGGCGCCAACGGTTAAGAAGTTATGGTTTACGTGGGGGATATCGAGTTCAAAATTAAAGTAATCTAAGGTGAACTCGGTATTGTCAGTTGGTGCAAATTGCAGTGTGACTTGGGCGCTGGTCCGTTCACGTTCTGCCCTAAATGCCTGCGAGCCTATGCCCCAAGCGCCAACGGTAGATTCTTGATTTTGCGCGGGATCGGCGGCGAAGTATTCATAATAACCACTGAGAGATTCCAGCACTTGGCGGCCGCTGGTAATTTTCTCCACTGAATAGGCACCTAAAATGCCGAACTTTTCGTCGTCATTTTTCCAGCTCCCGAGGAAAGAGCCGCTCGGGTCTGTTTCATCGTACAGGCTGCTTTGGCTCAGCTCGCCAGCCACTTGATAGGTGTGGGCATCGAGATCTAAGGGCTTGCGGGTTTTGAGATCGACTGTGCCGCCCAGCGCACCTTCTTCAAGGCTCGCGGTTGGCGTCTTGTGCACTTCAACCGCACTCGCTTGCTCGGCTGACAATAATTCCATGTTGAAGGTCCGAGTGGCGGGACCAAGGTCATACCAAGAGGTGCTAGCAACGGTTTGACCGTTCAGCAAAATACGGCTCTGCTCTGGCGCAGTACCGCGAATGGTAACGCCGCTTACTTCGCCGTATTGCCTATCGACTGTGACTCCTGAAATTCGCTGCAGCGCATCACCGATGTTTTTATCGGGAAACTTACCTATGTCCTCCGAGGTGATGGCATCGACCGTGGAGTCGGCGAAGCGTTTGGTATTCAATGAGGCTTCAATCGAGCGACGTATGCCGCGTACTTGGATCACCTCCATATTTTCTGCCGTTGCCTCTTGTTGCTCCGCCGCGACTGCGGTTGAACTCATCCCGAATAAGGCGTTAGCGATACAAAGTGCGAGCAAAGAGCTCTTAAATAATTGACCTTCTGACATGTTATAGCGTCCCTGTAGTGCTTTAGTGTTGTTTTTTTCTGCAGTTAACTTACCTGTTATCGAATTGTTGATGCGGTACTTTTCACACTAGGATTGGTATTTTTCTATTGTGTTTAACGCGGGGGAAAAGATGATTTCAACTTGAGTGGCGATGGAGATTTATCGACTTAGCGTAGAAAAGTATGGCTTGTTGCTAGGATGGTATAACTAACGCCATCTGGATTACTCACTATAGATATGCCGAGCGAATGAGTGCCGCCACTGCGTGCGAGTTTGGACATAGTGGGCGTTAACTCATTTATTTTAAAACATTAGCTTCAAGCATTATCTACAGGATGAATTCATGAAACTGAAATCGATAGTCGCCGCAGTTGGACTCTGTTTAGCGAGCGTAAGTCTTGCCCACGCCAGCGATAAAACCATTTACCTCACCTTTGATGATGGTCCAATTGATGCAACCTTAGGGCTGTTAGACGCGTTAAAGGACGCCAATATCAAGGCGACGTTCTTTATCAATGCGTTCCATATGTATGGCGAAGGGGATGAAAACGAGGTGTTAGCGACCGTTGCCCTGCAACGTTTGCTAGACGATGGTCATATTCTGGCAAACCACAGCTACGATCATATGCTGCATAACTGCACCGATGGCGTGCAATCGGGGGCGGCATATTGTAATCAAGTTGGCCTCTGGCCGGTTAAATCCTATCAAGATGCGGCCACCGACTTTACCTACTTCGTGACGAACACCGCCAAAGTGGCCGAACTTATTCCTAATGCTGCCAGTTATCCCAATAACAAGATGACTAAATTGGCGCGTTTACCCTACACCAATGGCTGGCGAGTGACCAGTAAACTCAAAGGCGACGGCTTGTGTGCAACCTCAGATACTGTGCCGCCTTGGGACCCAGCTTTTGCTTGTACCGCCGAAACCTCTACCAACAGTTCGCAAGTTGCGGTGCAAATTCAAAATATGCTCGCCGAGAGTGACTATAAGATATTTGGTTGGGACTTTGATTGGGGCCCCGAAAATTGGGGCGTCGCATTTCCTGCTGAAACCATGGCCGATGGGGTTGAGTTGGTGAATAAAATCAATCAAGTGATCAACACTTGTGCCCCAACGACGATGAACCCTCTGAACAGTCGCACACCGAACTTAGACTGCAGCGATGGTTTACACGACGGTAAAGTGGTGATCTTGACCCATGACTTCTTATTTGAGAATGCCCATCGTGGTCAAGGTGCGACCATCAACTTGCCTAAAATTAAACGCTTTGTGGAAGAGGCGCAGCGCCAAGGATACCGTTTCGACACGCTAGATAACTATGCCCCCGCTTGGCAGGATCAGCATGATTATCAGCAGCCTGATTTTGTCTCCTATCAAGATAAAATTTATTCCTTAGTGCAAGCGCATTTTTCCCAAAGTAATTGGCAACCGAGCCAAACCCCAGCCTTGTGGAAAAACGAGAAATAGCTAAGTGTTGGGCTGAGTATTTACTCGGCCCATCATATTCGCCGAGTAAAGGGCATGTTGCTGAACTCAGCCTGACAAAACTCAAAATAGCGTCATTTTTTTACACTTTCCCCACTCCGCTTTAACTCGGTATCTGTAATACTGCTCCGACATTGATTTGAAGTTGATCTGTGTTAGAAAAGCAGCGCATAAAGCGCGTGATTGGGGGAGAAAAGATGAGTACATTTGTAAAGTTGACCCTAGCGGGCACCTTAGTGGTATTAGCCATACTTGCCGCTGGCATTTACCGTTTCAACATGACCAATGATGATATTTTTATGGTGATGGAAGACGGTGGGGTGATGCAATACGATGAGGCTATGGCGAAGAAACACGCCGATGCGGTGGAGAATGAGACGCTAAATACTCCCGAGTTTGCCGTACCCAGTGAGATAAAACCTGTGGCAAATGCCTCGGAGGTTATGGGTAAACTCTTTAGTTTAAATACCGCGAACCCCTTCGAAGTCAAATTACCAGAGGGGAATAAGTCTGTGGTGTTAACCCATTTTATCAAGATTAAACAAACGGAATTTGCCATGGGTGATTATCAGGATGATGAAGTGAAGGGCCGGGTCTTGCTCGATTATATGCGTATTACGCCACTCAACTTCGATCCCGCACTCAATCCCGATACTGAAAATCAAGCACCCGTTCAGGATGATCCTAAAATGCAGGCCATGCCCTTTGTCGCGCCCTTTATTGTGACGACTCAAGGTTCTGGGGTATTTTGGTATCTTGGCTTGTTTAGCCTCGATTATGACCATAATACTCTGAATCATTTGGGCAGCGTCATGTTAGGAGATCGAATTGAAGTCGATAGTATTGAACCTGTATATCCCTTTGAATCACCATACAAAGTGACAGTGACTTATCGAGATAGGGCGCCGAGCCAAGCTATGTCTGAGGAGCCTAAAGTCGTTAAGACGGTTGAGATGACAGTGAGTGAATCCGAGATCAACTAGTGGAAACTTGGGTTATACAGGATCCTATGTTAAGTTATTTTTCGCTCGATAAACTCGCTTAGGTCCTAGATGTGATTTTGCGTTTATTGCTTTTTGAGAACCCAAACTTGGGAATACACAGTTCAAGATCAAAACAAGGAGAGTGCGATGGACGCAAAACAAATCACCGGAAAATTCGATGTGAAACTCACCCCCAGTAATACCTATGCAACTGGCGTTAATGGTATTGCTCTTGGCAGAATGATGTTAGATAAAACCTTTTACGGTGAACTTGAGGCTCGTAGTCAAGGGGAAATGCTCAGTGCGATGACCGCTGTAAAAGGCTCGGCGGGTTATGTGGCGATTGAACAAGTGGTGGGTAGCTTGTGCGGTAAGCAGGGCAGTTTTGTACTGCAGCATTTTGGTATTATGACCGATGGACAAAATCGCCTGATCTTAGAAGTGGTTCCCCATTCTGGCGCGGGTGAGCTGCAGGGGTTAACTGGCACTATGGCCATTAATATCGAAAATGGTCAGCATTTTTATGAATTCCAGTTTGGTTTTGAAACCCGCGCTGAGCCCGAATTTTAGCTTGTATCTGGCATTAGCTTTCATATCGTTTTTTTGTCATTGATGGAATTTTAGCTCGACGCTATTTTGGATGGGCTTGATAGAGCATAAACAGCCTCAGGGATGCAGGCTGGATTTCAATGTTAATATCCCTGCTCGAAGGATAGCCGAAAGGACAGTGTGTTATTGTTTTAACTTGGGTAGCCGCATTTGTCTTACCTGAATTGGAGAGACTGTAAGAGGGGATTAGTCATTTTTCGCTAAAAATCCTTGCAATACGTGTATATAAATCTTTCATCAATTTCTATAGGCAAACACCTATCAGCGAGTTTGGGTTGTTTAGTATCAAGGTCTGTTGCATTTGCATCACGCTAAATCGGCTGTCAGCTTGTTGCCAGCAGTATCATTGTCTCCTTGTAGGGCAGGGAGACAAGTCGTAGTGCTTCTTGCTCTGAAGGCACATTGGTATAACCCATGATTAAGCCATAGCGGCGGCTGGTACCGGCATACCAAGCGGATAAGGGAAACACCATCAGCTTATGTTCTTGCCAAATGTTGGCGAGCTTGCTATCTAGGGTGCCCTTTTTAAGTAAGGCGACAATGTGCATGCCACCGTCCGTTTGCTCAAATTCAAATATCCCTGGGTAGATTTGCTGCAGCGCGTTATACAGCATCATTCGTCTTTGCTGGTAAAGGGGGCGCATGGCTTTCAGGTGTTTGAAGAAATGCCCTTCAGCTAGAAAAGCGGTCAGGATCTTCTGTGGCAACAGTGGCTGGCCAGTTTCGACAATTTCGCCTGTTTCCACAAATTTGCCGATAAGGGCTTTGGGGATCACTAGATAGCTGACCCGCATCGATGGCATGATGGTTTTACTGAAAGTACCGACATAGATGACCCGCTCTTGGGTATCGAGACTTTTTAGCGCTGGCATCACCTTGCGGGTGTAGTGAAACTCGCCATCATAGTCATCCTCAATTATCCAAGCATCTGTATCTTGTGCCCACTGTAACAAGCGGTTACGTCGCGGCAGTGACAGAGTGACAGCCAGCGGGCTGTGATGGGATGGGGTGGTAATAACAAAACGGGCATCGGCGTGATTACGAATAAGGTAATCGACATCCAGTCCCTCGCTATCCACTGGCACATAATGCAGGTTAAGCACCATGCGCTTGAGCAGTTTTTGCCCAAATAAATAGCCGGGGTCTTCGAACAGCACTTTGTCTTTGGGGCTGGTCATCGCCTGCAGGATAAGTGCAAGGCTGTGTTTGTAACCGCTGGTGATAAAGACCTGCTCGGCAGCGCAATTAAGCCCGCGCGAGATATTAACGTAATTGGCAATAGCGTGACGCAGCGGTTCATATCCCATGGCTGAAGGAATGATCATATCTTCAGGACGCATAGTACGTATTGCCTTGCCTGATAACAGTAGCCATTTTTTGTGCGGAAAAACATCCAGCGCCGGAATGCCCAGACGCAGAAAACCTGGGGTGTCCCTCAGGTCGAGTAGCTCTTGCAGCTTTGCATCTTCAAGTGGCGGGGTCGCCGCTGTCGGCGTTTTCTGTATGTCTAGATCAGGATTAACTATGGTGCCCTTGGCGCCTTGGCTCACAAGATAACCTTCGCCAATCAGAATGTCATAAGCCGTCTCTACGGTTTTCTTTGCGACCCCCAAGTCCTGTGCCAGCACCCGGATAGAAGGGACTTTCTCCCCAGGCTTTAGGCTTCCCGACAGAATACTTTGGGTATAGCGCTGGTATATGTCTTTATAGCCCATTCAGATGTCCTACTCATTTTCATGGTTTTTGTACCTTTTTAATATGGCATATAAGGCTAGACTGAGCCACATGAACATCAGCCTTCGCATTGGAGCGATATATGAAACTGTTGCATCTTACCGTCAGCCCCAATATTGAAGGTTCATCATCGAGAAGGGTCTCAGCTCGTCTGTTGGCTCAGCTTAAAAGCCGTTATCCGCAGCTTCAGGAAAATCCTCTCGACTTATCGAAGCTGCCATTACCGCATTGGCCTATATCGGCATTACCGATTTGACCGTAATCCGAGTCGATGGCACTCACGATTTACTGAGTCGTGAAACCGCTTTGCCCGATGCACTGCAGGCCGTCGAGCTACTCGAACTGTAACGTTTTTTATGACCCCAGTTTTACCTATATTTAGTATCAGAGGACAAGAGCATGAGCAACCGAGTGAACCATTTCGTGACCGCCCCTAAGCTAACTCAAGCATTGAGTGAGGCCTCTATGGCCGGTTATAAGACATCAATCGATCCCTTGATTAAGAGCCTGATCGATATCCGCGCCTCGCAACTAAACGCGTGTGCTTTCTGTTTAGACATGCATGTAAAACAGGCAAAAATAAAAGGCGAACGTGAACTACGTTTGTACCATGTGGCTATTTGGCGCGAGTCTCCGCTGTTTACCGCCAAAGAAAAAGCGGCATTGGCACTGACCGAAGCGCTGACGAAACTCTCCGATTTAGGGGTGAGTGATGAGCTTTACCGTTCGACCCGAGAGCATTTCAGTGAGGTAGAGATATCAGAGCTGTGTTATCTGATAGGCATAATTAATGTGTGGAATCGGTTGCAGATTCTGTCGTTGGCGGAGCCGGGCTCAGCGGATACCGCCTTTGGCCTGAATAAGGCTGGTTTGAACTAGGCTAAAGTCGCAGTGGCAAAAAGAGGACCCAAGATCGTTTTTTTGCTGCTGAAAGGCCATTTTTTAATGGAGATAACATGAATATTTTTAAACGCTTAGGTGCATTGATTGTGCTATTACTCTGTTGGTCAGTACAGGCGCAGCAGCTGGATTACCGCGAGGTTCAACTGGGGCAGCTAGACAGTGCGCAGATTGTCACCCTTAGCAGCTTAGATTCAGGTAAACCGACTTATATCAAGTTCTGGGCGACATGGTGTCAACCCTGTATGCAACAGATGCCTCATTTTGAGGCGTTACAACAGAAATTTAAAAACAAGGTGGATTTTGTTGCGGTCAACATCAACATCAATGAAGAACGCGCAAAAATCGATGAGGTTATCGCCCGCTTTGGCCTGAGCATGCCAGTGTTGCTCGACAACGAAGGCCAACTGGGGCTTGAACTCGGGCTCGTTGGCACGCCCTATAGCGTGTTGCTAAATAGCGAAGGTGAGGTGGTGTACACTACCCACGAGTCTGACGCTAATCTTGACCGTTTTCTGAGCATGCTAGCAAAAGGTCATAAGCTGAGCTCTGCAACCACAAATGCCATTGGCGACGAAGAGAAACAGGCGCTACTGGCGCCTTGGCAGAAGGGTGAACATTTGCTGTTTTTCACCGCGACGTGGTGCGACTGGTATCTACTCGACTCTAGGCCTGGGATGGCGCAGCAATGTAAGCAAGTGCAGAACGGTTTAAATGGTTTGCAGCAGCGGTTGCCAAACAAGCCTTGGCATGGGTTTGTTAATCATCTATGGACTGACGAGCAGGCGCTGACAGAGTTCAACCAGCTTTATCACATGCAAGTGCCATTTAGCATAGATACCGCCGGTACTCTGTTTACTGAGTTTAATATCAGGAGCATTCCTATGTTGATCAGAGTCAAAGACGGCAAGGTCACGGCTCGTATTAGTGATTTTAGCAATCAGGATGTCGTGATTAAGCAGCTATCTACAGATTAAACAACGACCCACAGATTAAGAAATGTTCACGGCTGAAAGCATGTAGCAGCGATTAGCTATGGGTACTGCCAGGCAATAGAGGCCTTTCTGGGATTGCCTCACCTGTGACTAAATCGACTCGCGGGCATGACTGGAAACTAGGTCACTCCCCGCAAGTATGTCACCCATTAGTAAGCCATTGGGAAAAGGGATTTTTCCGTTGAGCCCCCAAGGATGGGTTTACGGCGTGCCACTGAAGCGACAGTGTCGAGCAAAAACTGAACTAAAAATTGAACCCCAAAAAGAGCAGGTTAAGTTTTTCTCAACCCGCTCGATAGGCGCTTATCAAATAGGACTAGCAGCGTTGCAATGGCTTCCAGCGTTGCAGGCTTACTGGAATGCTTACCCCTTGGGATAACAACAAGTTAATGCGTGCTTGATAGGCCGCACCTTGCATCAAATGTTTGGCTAAATCCACCGCATTGCGCTCGCGGTAATCATCTAAATAACTGCCCTTTGCCCAAGCGTTAAATGCGCCGAGCGCTGGGCCTGCCCAGATTTGGTAATCCATTTCGCGGCCGACTTCACCTGTGTTCGACCAGCGGCTCGACAGACCCAAATACCAGCGGAAAATCAGCGCCATCTTACGTTTGGGGTTATCCAGTGCGCGCTCGATTTGCTTAGGATCGCGCTCGTTAAAGTGGGCGACAGTGCCCGCCCAAATGTCATCGAGTGATGAGCGAAACACTTGCTCTTCGAGTTTTTTACGCTCGTCCGCGGGGATTGCATCAATCGAATCGTAACGGGTATAGATTTCATACAGCTTATTGGCGCGCATCGGGAATAGAGTACCGCGCTTAACCACTTGTAATTTCACGCCCATTTCGAACATATCGGCGGCAGGCGCCATAGTCACATCGGCCATTTCTGTGGTGGCGAGTAACTTACGTGTGTGTTCACTCGCGCCCGCTTCGACACACGCTTGGTTGATTGAACCTGTGACGATAAAGGCCGCGCCCATGTTGAAGGTGGCTAGTGCTGCATCGGGTGTGCCGACGCCGCCGCCAGCACCCACGCGGATGGGCGTTTTATATTGATACTTAGCTTGGATTTCATCTTTAAGCGCCAAAATCGTCGGCAATAGCGTCACGAGTGGGCGATTGTCGGTATGGCCGCCTGAGTCGGCTTCGGCGGTAATGTCGTCCGCCATGGGCACCAGTAATGCCATCGTCATTTGGTCTTGGCTGATAAGACCGTCACTCACTAATTGCTGGAGGATTTTGGCCGGCGCCGGCTCCATAAATTTAGTCGCGACTTCGGTGCGGCTGATTTTAGCAATCACTTTGTTGCCAATGACGATTTCGCCATGTTCGTCGCGGCTCAAACCTGCCGCGCGGTAATAGACGATTTGCGGTGTTAAACCTAAAAATGCCGAGGCTTCGACCGTACGCACTTTGTGTTTTAAGAACAGCTCAACGCTGCCGCGCTCTAATGCGGGCTCGCTCGGGCTGTGAATTAAGTTAAAGGCGTAGGGACCATTGGGCAGCGCCGCTTGAATGCGGGTAATGGCCGCTTCAACGCGGGATGGAATTAACCCCGCCGCGCCAAATGAGCACAAAATGCCCGCTTGGCCAAGGGCGATAACCAGTTCTTCCGAGGCAATACCGTTTGCCATAGCGCCGGCGTAGTAAGCGTATTTGACGCCGTGTACGCGGCGAAAATTACTGTCGCCTAAACTTTGGGTGCCAAGGGCAGGCGCAAAGGCGCTGACTGGGTGTGAGCCCAATGGCGCTTGGCTGTCACTGGTGGTCACTTCGGCGGTTTGCGCTATGCCTAAGCCTTTTTCACTGTGATTGACTAAGTAACAGGCTTGGCTTAAGTCTTTGAGTTTTTTGCCTAATGCGTCGATATCAAAGCTCAACTGCACATCACTCACTTGCCATGGCCAAGGGCTGAGTTTTTCGTTATTGCTATTAAATTGATCGAGAGTATGGCTAGTCATAGGTGTTCCCATTTTTTTGTGCCGTCTTGGTGATGTGGATAGCCAAGGCGGTGCAACTATTCGTTATTCGTATTTTTCTAACAGCGTAAACTCATTAGGCTTCTTCAATACAGATGGCGATATCTTTGACTTCATAAATTCGCAGGCCGTCTTTACTCAAGTTGGCATCGCCCATGATGATGCGTTTGCCATTGTCGTCTGTCACGCTGGTAATGTGAACATCCAGCGACATCTGCTTGTTTAATGGGTTAATTTGGCCGCGATACTTCCATTTGATATCCGATAATATCTGCCCAAATTTTGGATTTTTAAAGCCCGCGCCAAGGTCTTGGTCAATCGCGTAGGTTTGCATCAGCTCGATAATGGCTTCAACCCCTAATGAGCCTGGCATTACCGGATCTTGATGGAAATGGAATTGGAAAAACCAATCACTCGGGTCAATGGTGCGTTCGGCGTATAAATAGCCAAGGCCTGCTTTACCGCCGGCTTTCACTATGTCGGCCTTGTCGATAAAGTTAAGCTGACCACCCGCTAAACGGTAGTGCGGCTGGCCTTGTGGGGCGTTAAAGCTGCGATGCTGTTTATCTAACAGATTGATTTGACTATCGGCGGCTATACCATTTTGCACATGCCAAGGCTGTGTGATCTTGCCGTTGTCTATGCCAAGTTGGTTTTTCAGCGCATCGCCCTTGAAGTAACCAAATACCGCTTTACCTTGGTAGAAAGGCTCGCCATCGCAGCTTAATTCGAAGCTGAAATTCTGGATAATGTTGCTGCCTGCAATCACAGTCGATAACAAACGTGAGTCGTTTACGATTGTCTTGCCGCGTAAATCCACGTGGCGCAGCAGCTTACCGCTACCGTCTAAGTTACGGAAAAACAGCTCTTGGCCGGGAAAGCCCAAGGTCGTGCCCATATAGCCTGAGATAAAGCCGTTTGGCTGCAGTGATATCTCCATCAGCACAGAATAGGGCATCACGGCGTGATGGCTGTTTTTATCGTAATACCAAGCATTTGCAGGCACTTCATATTCGGCGATACACGAAGAGGGCTTTTTCAGCTCACCGCGTTTGCCGTCAATCGCAATGACGCGAGTCGTGAGCTGCAAGTCACCGCAGGGCGTGCGCGGTGGAATAAGGCCGCGATAGATGCTGAAATCGGGGCCGAAGCAGTTTTCGATATCGCCAGTGGCAAATTCGAACATGTGGTATGGCGTGAACGGCAGGGTGTCTGGCACGCGGTTGGCGTACTTTGAATCCGCAGGCGCGACTGGAGCAGCTACATGCTTAAGCGGCACTACGCCTTTGTTGGTTGGCGCGGTTAAATCGGGCAGCTGCGCCATCAGCGGCGCGGCTAATGATGCGGCTGTTGTCGAAACCAGCGTCGCAGCCGAAGCAGCATTTCTAGCCGCATTGCTAGTTGTGCTGGTATCGCTATCCGCAATATAGCGAGTGCATTCGGCTTCTTCTTTGATCATCACCCCAAGGTTTTGGAAATCCACCACCACTTTGCCATTGAGCAGAATATCGATATTTGCCTTAGCATACGGGCGCGGGCTCATGCCTATTTCGGTGATTTCCATGCGGTAGGTGAGCAGGCCAGATTGCGGCAAGACTTGGCCGCGACAGCGCACTTTTTGTGACGCATTTTCGAGTGGTTGGAAACGACCATTTTTGACGCCACCTTCTTCTGTACTGGCATGCATACCAATATGCAGCATAAAGAATTGCAGTAATTGACCACAGCCTTCGGCCATTAACGATCCCGCCATCACTTGGTCGCCCTTGAAATGACACGGGAAATACCAATGGTCGGCTTCGAGCTGCTTATGGCCTTGCACTGAGCCTAAGCCCCACGCGCCGCCATGCACCTCAAGATGGCTGACTTGTTCAATCATCAGGAATTTTTCGGAGGCAAAACATAAAGAGGGCTGCAACCCATATTGGGCTTGATGCGCCGCATGGGCACCGCCAAAACAGCCACCGATATCGGCGCTGAGCAGTTTATGGATTTGACTGTAATCAAATTGGTTTTGTGCGCAGTTAAGCAACGGAGTAAAGCGCGGCTTATTGGGATTATTGAGCGCAAGGTTGCGAGTTTTGATTTCAGCTTCGGTGCGAATAACGCCTTTGCCGTCGGCGAGTTCCTTGTCGGTGAAGAAGCCGGCGCAGCCGCCATCCATTTTCAGGATCAGCTTATCGCCCACAAAACATTCGTAGGAGAAGAAGAACAACAAGGTATCGCCATTGCGGGCAAAGTTGTTGATGGAAATGTCGTAGCGCAGGGTGTCGCCACCGCGTGGTAAGTCGCCAAGGAAGGTCAGGGTGCAATCGAGCAGGCGATAAACGCGCTCGCCCTTGTTTTCAAAGTCGATACCTAAGTAACTGATCAGCATCAAGTCGCATTGACCCGATTCGACCGCCACGGCCCAAGGGATTTGGCCATCGACCAAATACGGCGCGTCCACAGGAATATCGTATTCTGTGGTCATAGTGCAAGGCTGATATTGGTTCATCTGGGCGTTTAATTTCGTTACCCGAGATACCAGTAAATAGTCTGTGGTTGGCAGGCGTACACGGCGCGAATAGCTGTCGATAATGGCATAATCTGGGCCAAATACTTTAGCGATATCCCCTTCGGCGTACTCGACTAAATCCGCATAATCCCAAATGCAAGGCTTGCTTATCGGTGTTGGCGGCGTGTACTCAGGCACTTTTGCATGATTGGGATAAAGCACAGGATGTGGAAGAACCGCTGTCGCAGATGCCTGAACAATGGCTTGCTGTTGTACTGGTGCAGCTTGGCCATTGACGGCTAACTCGCTGGCAAGCTGGGCTTTCATCAAGGCATCGGCCAGTTTCAGTCCTTCAGCACGGCTTTGTAAAAAGGCTAAATGGGCTTCACGGGCGAGTTGCTGATTGCTTAAAAATGCCGCGTCTTTTAGCTCTGCTTGAGTGGCGTTTTTATTGGTGCTTAGGGCATTAATTGGCATGCTGCTTAATGTCTCTTTTTGTTGAGCCGTGGTTGGGCTGCTTGTTGCAAAGCTATTCGTGTCTTTGCTCGCTATTTGGGCCAAATGTTTGCGCTGGCTGCGCGCTGGCAATGCCGTCATGGCTCGGGCTTTTTGTTGTATAGCATCAAGGCCTGCGAGCGGCGTATCCAGGATATGCTGATAGATATCGCGGCCACCGAGCGTTACTTGTTTTATTAAGTGTTTTTGCTCAGAAAGCGTTAAGTCTTGCGCGAGTCTTTGCTGCAAGTTGTGCGCTTGCGTGGCACTTTGACTGAGCAGTAACTGCGCGCATTTACCTTGGCTAAAGGTGGCAACGAGCGCGTGCTGCTGAGCTTGAGAAGAATGCTTGTTAAGTTGCCCATGATTTTTAAGCTGAAGCAGCGCGCTTAAAATACTCGCCATTCCCGCCGCGGCAAAATTGTGGCCTAGGCTATCTGCGGCTTGGCTGCGCTCACTCACACTCGGCAGCAGGGTATTGGGTGCTTGCTCTGAATCGGCATGTTGCTCAACCGCAATACTGGTTTCAATCAAGCTAATCTGGCTGCTACTCACCTTGGCTTGAGTTAACAAGTCATCGCAAATTCGCGCCGTGTTGCTGTTGCCTTGTGGGTCACAAATCGCACCAAATACTTGGCCGCTGATGTGACCATAACAATTGCCATAACTGCTGCTATTGGCATCATTAAGTAGAACATTAGTATTTGAATTTTCAGCAGTGAGTACCAGCGCGCCGGCACCTTCACCGACTTTCCAGCCAGTGTCTGTTGCCTTCAATGCCACTGGCGATACGGCGTTTTTAAGCACCACTTGCTCTAGACTGCCACTTAAATCGACGGCGGCGATCACTACGGCATCTAAGGATTCTTGGGACAAGAGGTTTTCGGCCACATCGATACAGCGGGCGACTGACAATTCGGCCGCCGAAATGGTAAAGGCTGGGCCGTTAAAGTCCCACAGGGAGGCGATGCGTGACGCCATAATGTTGCCAATAAAACTGGTATATTGGTTCAGTTTGGCGGCATCGAGCACACTGTCCATGGCGATTTTTTCAAGGGCGATATACTCGGCTTGCGTGAGTGTTATCCCTTGTTTTTTAAGGCTGTCTGCCAGTTGAGTGTGCAGATTTACGCGGCCACGGAACTGGTGTAATTCGAGTTCGGTTTCCATTGCCACTAATACGGCCACCTTGCCGCCGGGTTTTAAGTTGGCATCACGGATCGCTTCATCGGCCACTTTGATCAGCAGCAGTTGCTGGGAGATCAGGCGGTCATCCTCATTGGGCGGCACTTTAAAGCGCAGGAAGTCAAAATCGAACTGGTCGATATACGCGCCTTGCGGTACAGCAGGCAAGCCAAAGTTAGCTAAGATCTCAGGATGTTTATCTAAGCCTTTCCAGCGTTTTTCAGGCAGTGGAATGAAGGCGTTTTGCTGAGAACTAATCGCGTTATCCAGTGCATTAATCGAAGATAAAGGCCCGAAGTGCGATGCTAAGCCAATGATATTTAATGGCGTGTGCTGGTAACTTACAGCGGCAGCGGCTTGTTCATTCTTTTTGTTTGTATTGGCAGCATAGGATTCCAGCAACAAATGCGCGTTACAGCCGCCAAAACCAAACACGGAAACGCCCGCGTGGCGGCGGTCATTGCCGGCTTTATCGGGCCAAGCATGCATTTCTGTCGGTAGATTTTTACCGCTAAACAAACCCTTAGGTGAGGATATCGGCGCCGATAAATTAATACTTGGCGGCAGTCGGCCCGAGCGCATGGCAAAAATCATCTTCATGATCCCCGGCATGCCAGCGGCGGTGAGTAAATGGCCTAAGTTGGATTTTGCCGAACCGATCAGCGGCACTGCAGAGCCCGCGAGTTTGTCCTCGAAGAAACGTTCCATCGAGGCGAGTTCGACCTTATCCCCAAGCGGCGTGCCGGTGGCGTGGCATTCAATCACTTCGATATTGGCGGGCAGTGTGTTTGCCGCACTATAGGCGCGCTCGAAAGCTTGCACTTGGCCCTTGCTGTTGGGGCTTAATACAAACTGGCCTTTACCGTCGTTCGACAAACCAATGCCGCTGACGACGGCATAGATGTTATCGCCATCGCGCTCGGCATCTTCTAAGCGTTTTAAGACTAAAACCCCTGCGCCTTCTCCGGCGAATAAGCCCTTGCTGTTACTATCAAAGGGCGCCGAAATACCGTGGTCTGGATAGGCGTGGAAAATCGAGAATCCCATATTGATAAAAAAGGGATCGGCGCCCGATACCGCGCCCGCTAGCATCATATCGGCCTTGCCTGTGGTTAGGTAATCACAGGCGAGTTTGAGCGCATAAACCGAGCTGGCGCAGGCGGCGTCCAGACTTAACTGAGTACCACCCAAACCGAGTGCATCGCTGACCAGCTTTGAGGCAGTGTGGGCAACCGCGCCATTGGCGATGTTTAAGGTTTGACTATTGGCATTGAAGTCGTTAACTGAGTTGCCAAAATCAGCCAGTTGAAACGCGCTTTGGTTAAGTTTGTTTTGCAGCGCCTTTTCAACGGTTTGATGATACAGAGGCAAAAACAGTTCGTTGGAGCGGGCGGTGGGGAACGACAAGGTTCCCATTACGACACCTGTGCGCGCCAGTACGGCATCGCTTGGGGTAATCCCTGCGTCTTGAAGGGCTTTACGACTGCAATCGAGTGCCCATAAAAAGCTTTCATCTAAACCGTCAAAGGCGGATTCAGGTAGTTGATAACCTTTGGCATCAAACTGGAAGTGTTGGATGTAGCCGCCTTTATCACAGTAAAAACGGTCAGACTGACCCTGCACACCTTGATAATCGGCGGGATTAGCATTGAGTTTTTCGCGGCTGATTTGAGTGCGTGAGTCTTTTTTATCCAGCAGATTTTGCCAAAAGGTTTGGGGATTATCGGCGTCAGGATATTGAGTCGCGAGACCGACAATCGCAATTTTTGACGCAATGGTAGGCACGGTAATTTTATCAATCGTAGGGGAATGCTGAGAACTCACTGGGGTTCTCCTTCTGGTAATACTGCTGATGATAAAGGGGCTGCGTTAGCACTTATTGGCTGAATGATCGGCGCGAGCGACAGCGGCACTCTGTGGCTTATTAGCTGAGCTAAACACTTGAGTAAGCTGGTAATCGCATCAGCACCTTTGGCATTGCAAGCAATTGCGGCTGTCGCCGCGTTCGCAGTGTTTTGGCTTGCGTGGGCGTGGCTAATTTTATCTATGAGTGTGCTGGTTTGCCTATCGGCGCCCACTTCTACAAATAGCCTTGCGCCTTGCTCAGTGGCATTTTGAATGAGCGCACTAAAGTCGAGTGGCGAACAAAAGGTATCAGCAATCGCGCGGCCAATGCTGTGGCTATCCACGATTACTGGCGCAGTTTGCGCTGCGCTGATAAAGCGAATAGGCAGATCTTGCGCCGCCGCTTTCAGCGCCTTAGGTTTCAGTGCCTCGGGTTTTAGTGCTTGAGTATAGAAATCTTGTACTTGCCCATGGACTAATATGGCAGGCGCGGTATGCATTGCCGTGACGCGATTGGCAGCAATCCCTCGCTTACCTAACTTGGCAAGCAGGGCTTTACAGCTTGTTTCGCAGCCGGCAATGACGCAAGTATCACCTTGAATGATGGCTAAGTAGGCGCGAGGGAACTCTGGCAATAATGCCTTGATTTCATGGCTACCTGAACGCACCACAAAGCTGTTCCACACTATGGCTTCATCATCCGCAAGCTGCCATGCTCGGCGCACTGCGGTTAGCTCGCCAGAAATGGCATGGTTGAAAATATCGCTATTTTCGGTGGCGTTGATCATAGCATGGGGCGTTTGCCACACATTAAGGCTTGCCCACATGGCGGCTTCGCCCATTGAGTAACCGAGCGCCATTTTTGGCTTAATATTAAAGACTTGGGTCAACAGTTTCGTGAATAAATAACTGGCACCCACGCCGCTAATCGCTTGCTGGCTTAGGCTCATGTTGGCCGCAGCTTTAACATCTGCGGCATAAATCAGCGGAGATTGCAGCATGGCGCTTAAATCGCCTTCACGTTCTAGCTGGTGATACAGCGTGGGGAAATATTCATGCAAGTTATTGAACATATTGGCGTAAACAGTGCCAACGCCGGGGTATACAAAGGTAAGTCCTGCATCCCCTAGCGGCTTAGCGGTGAAACAGCTACCCGCTGGCGTTTTAAAGTGTTGACCATGATGACGAACAGCATCACTTTCAAGCGCCGAAACCATAGCTTTGGCTTCCAGTTTGAGGTCATCAATCGATGCCGCCATCAAGACCAATGCCAGAGGTGCGTTGGCATCGTAGCGTTCAAACCAAGGTTTGAGTTGCTCAGCGCGAAAGTCAGCGTGCAAGCCGGCGCCATTTTCCAGTGTGCCCGCACCATTTTCTTGAGTGTTAACTAGTTGCAATACTTGCGCTATGAGTGCATCAATATTGTCAGCGCTTATCGGCACAAACAGCCGATTTTCATCAACAAGAGCTTTGGGCGCGATAGCTTGTGTGCCTTGGGTCAGCACAATACTTTGGTTTAGATGTCGAGGCTCATCCGTTTGACTTGACGTTTTTGCGACAAGATTTAGGCACAACACCCGCGCTTGATGTTGGTCGCTAAACCAATAACCCGTTTGCTTATTTTCCCCTTTTTTACCATGAAGCGGCGCTTGTGTTCGCGCAGCGAGGGCGGTTACGCCTTGGCGCAGCGCAACAAATGCCTCGTTGAGTGTGTTGGCGACAAGCTGATGCTGAACGGTTTGTGCAGGGCTGCGCTTTGCCGCCGCTAATGCCTTATTAGCAACAGCTGCCGCATTAGCAACTGCTTCCGTATTAGCAACAGCCGCATTCACGCCATTTGTTGCCTCATTGCCTGCGGCAAAGCCCGCAATAAACCCGTGGGCGTGCAGGCGCAGTTTGGCGGCGGTTAAACCATCGAGCAAATATAAAGACTGAGTCAAAGGCTGCGGCTGATTGCCATCATTGAATTTAAGTTCAACCAGCTTGCCTTGCTCAATGGCCGCCACAGCTTGGCTCAATAATGCAGTAAGCGACCTTTGCTCATGCACTATTGGTTCATGTGCTTTTGGTCCATGTGTTGGCGAGAGGTCGGCATCTAAAGCGCAAATCTGAACGCTTTCATGTTCCGCAAACCTCCCTAATATTTGGGCTGAGTGAGAGTCAAGGTTGAGCGCATCGCCAAGCAATACTGCAATACGCAGTGGCTTGGCGTTATTTGTCGTCGCTAAAGGAGAGGCTAAGTTCACTCGACTTTTGCCTCCACGCTTTCAATGCTTTTATTAGCAATTTTATTGGCAACTTTATTCGCTAAAAACGCACCGTTAAGGTTTTTGCTGATGGTGACTTTGGCGTTGCTCATTTTGCAGCTTAAGCGGCCATCTTGATGATATAGCGTGATATTGGCTTCAAGGGTGCGGCCAGAGTGTTTTACCACCTCGAGCACTAGATGACCTTTATCGCCAAAGGCAAATGGCGCATGGGAGATAAACTCACCAATGCTTGATGGCAAACTCGCCGCACCATATTTGAGTCTCGCCCATACCAGCATCGCCTGCAGCAACAAATCTTCCGCAAAAGCTTGTGAGCCTTTAGGGGTGAGATTGGGTGCAAAACTCCCGCAGTCCGCTAACGCAACATGGGGTAGGTTCACCTTGGCGACTAAGCTCGCATCGTCAAACTTCAACACTGACTCAATACCTTGCAGTCTTGGGCCGTGGAACAGCGTGCCATCGCTGTAAAGGCTGCCCGCGGTTGTGATGACAGAAAGTCCCGCTAAACTTTGCGCGTCAAAAGCAGTTGCTTTGTTCAAGCTGCTAGCCGTGTCATCAACCACTAAAATAGCTTGATATTGCGGACGACCTTCAAAGCTGA
Source organism: Shewanella sp. CG12_big_fil_rev_8_21_14_0_65_47_15 (assembly GCF_002783505.1). Taxonomy (GTDB): domain Bacteria; phylum Pseudomonadota; class Gammaproteobacteria; order Enterobacterales; family Shewanellaceae; genus Shewanella. The sequence goes on along the minus strand of NZ_PFGL01000066.1, from coordinate 19,457 downwards.
TTAAGGCATTGAATGCTTGTGCATTATCCAAGGGCGTTAGCTCAAGTTCCAGCATGATGGGGGCTGCACTTTCTAACACTCCATTTTGTAACACGGCAGTGTCGAAAATAATGCCCTTCAGCAGCTTGTAGCTTTGCACTTTGACAGGCTGCTTAAGCACATCAAAGGCGGCTTCACGCATCCACTGAATCGCGCACACAGTTGGTAATACGGGATTACCATTAATGCAGTGATCTTCAACAAAGATCATTGCCTTAGGGTCCAGTGTGCGCTGCAGTGTTAGCGGTTGCGTGAAAGCGATAGCAGCAAGTGTTGATGCCAAAGCATGCGGATCCGACGCGTCAGTGGTCAGATCCGCTTCAGGCTTTTTTAGATTGCTACCTTGAGTTGCTGGTTCGTCACTTGGAACTGTGCCTTGCATATCAGTACCGACCAGCAATTGTGCGCCTGTGTTGCTCAACAATTGGCTAGCAAATAACTCAGCACCCGCCTTTAACGGGATCACATACACACCGCGATCGATAAACATCTTTTTCAGCGCAGGATTCACCATGCCGCCGTCCCACGGACCCCAATCGAAGCTCATCACCTTGGCATTAGGCAGTTGCTGTGCCAGTTGCAGTGCGGCTTTGTTGAGAATGTCGTTGGACATAGCGTAATCGCTTTGGCCGGTATTGCCGTAAAAACCCGCCGCCGATGAGAACAGAGCAACCAGTTTTAACTTATCTAAATCCAGTGCGGCTAGCAGATTGCTAATGCCTGTGACCTTAGTGCCATACACCCGTGCCAACTCATCTAAGGTTTTGTCTTGGATGTGTTTATCGGCGAGTACGCCCGCACCATGGATAATGCCAGTAATAGGCGATAACTCGGTGATCGGCACTATAGTGCTGGCGATGGCATCAGGGTTGTTAACATCGAGACTTAAGTACTCAGCGCTCGCGCCTACTGCGGTAAAGGCTGCTAGTGCTGCTGCAATTTCTAGGCTGCTTTGCACTGGCCATACTAAGGCATCCACTTGTTTTGGCGTGGGTTTCTCGCCAATTCCTTGTTTATTTAAGTTTTGAATATGAGCAATAGCAGCGGCTTTAAGTTCGCTGTTATTTTTACCTTGTGCCCAAGCGGGAATCGCTTGTTGGCTGCTTCTGCCGGCAAGGATAAAGTGCGCCTTGCTGCGTTTGGCCAAACTTAGCGCACATTCAAAGGTCACGCCTTTTGCGCCGCCGGTCACCAGTATTTTATCTGCACTCGTCAAGTTCGCCGCGCCGTGGCGGGTATCGGCCTTGCCTGCCACTAAGGTCACGCGCTCAAGTGCTTGGGCAGCGCCTTGGCTAACACCGACTTCCAATAGCTTATCGGTTGCAAATAGCTCTGCGATCACCGCATTGGCCAGTTGTTTGGCATCAAGTGCGGGCGCGATATCTAAGGCGCGGCAATGCACGCTTGGCCACTCGTGGCTCAAGGTTTTCGTTAGGCCTGCCAATGCCGCTTGGTTTAACTCGCTGCGGGCAATTTGGTTGTGGTTGAGGTAGCCAAATCCACCGTCGATACGACTGACGCTGATAAAGCTGCTTTGTCCCGTAATCAACAAAGGTTGCAAGTGTTTAGCGAACAAGAAGGCTTGCTCGACCGACGCTTTGGCGGCATTGGACAACACTAAACCTTTCGCATCGGCGGAGGTTTTATGTTGTGGTTGCAGATGAATAAAGCCTGCAACCGTACCTAACTTTTTGATCTCATTAATCACTGCGCTAATGCTAGCATCGTCAATCGCGGCCAAGGTGAAGCTGGCAATGTGGCTATCGAGGGGCGATGCACCTGTTACAAGGCTTTCTGGTGAGCGCACAACCGCAACCACTAGACCTTGAGCATGCAATTTCTCGGCAAGTACGCCAGCATTGTGACCATCATCAGCGATGATAATGCAGGCATCTTTAGCAAAAACGCGTGTTAGAGCCTTTTGCGACTCACCTTGCGCTGATAGTTGCGTTAGCTCAGCCGCCGCTGGCAACTTTTTTAGCACCACCTCACTGTGTGGGGGTAAATCATGTGGTGGCAAATCTATAGCTGGTTCAACTGCGACAGCGACGTTTACCACATTTGCCGCAGTATTCTGTCCTAACTTACCTTGCATATAGCTAACGATTTCACCTAAGGTGCGACACTCGGCCAGATCTTCAGGATTCAGCTCAGGTAAACCCGGCAGTTCGTCTTGCACTGTGCCTAAGATTTCAACGCGCTTGATGGAATCGATACCGAGATCGGCTTCCATATCCATGCTGAGTTCCAGCATTTCAGTGGGGTAGCCTGTTTTGTCAGCCACCACAGCCATCATAGTTTGTTGCACTAATGCAGCGCTTAAACCGTTGGCGGCAGGCGCGGCTGTTACCACTTGAGTGACTACATTTGCTGTTGTAATCGGCTTAGCAATAACAGATCCCGCAGCGGGCAGCTTGCTATTCATGTAGTCAACGATTTCACCTAAGGTACGGCACTCGGCCAAATCTTCAGGATTTAGCTCAGGTAAGCCCGGCAGTTCGTCTTGTACTGTACCTAGGATTTCAACGCGCTTAATCGAATCGATACCAAGATCGGCTTCCATATCCATGCTGAGCTCCAGCATTTCAGTGGGGTAGCCTGTCTTGTCGGCCACCACAGACATCATGGTTTGTTGAACAAGAGCAGCGCTTAAGCCGCTTGCGGCAGGAGCGGCAATGGTTTGAGCAACTGGCGCTGCTGTCGAAGCAATAACTCCCGCTGCTGGTAATTTGCTATTCATATAGCTTACGATTTCACCTAAGGTACGACATTCGGCCAGATCTTCTGGGCTGAGTTCAGGTAAACTCGGCAGTTCGTCTTGCACTGTGCCTAAGATTTCAACGCGCTTAATTGAATCGATACCTAGATCGGCTTCCATATCCATGCTGAGTTCCAGCATTTCAGTGGGGTAGCCTGTCTTATCGGCGACCACAGCCATCATGGTTTGTTGAACAAGTGCAGCGCTTAAAGCGTTAGATGCAGTAGCCGCAATGGTTTGAGCAACTGGCGCAGCTGCCGAAGCAATAGCTCCCGCTGCTGGTAATTTGCTATTCATATAGCTTACGATTTCACCCAAGGTGCGACACTCGGCCAGATCTTCTGGGCTGAGCTCTGGTAAGCCCGGCAGTTCATCTTGCACTGTGCCTAAGATTTCAACGCGCTTGATAGAGTCGATACCTAAATCGGCTTCCATATCCATGCCAAGTTCCAGCATTTCAGTGGGGTAGCCTGTTTTATCGGCCACCACAGCCATCATTGTTTGCTGTACTTTTTCAGCACTTAAACCGTTCATTGTTGGTGCCACAGGTGTCACTTCTGGCATCACCACAGCAGGCATGACTAATGCGGGTGCGGCAGGAGCTGCTGGCGCAACTTGTACTGTCGCAGCAGGTGCATAAGCAACGGGAGCCGTTTGCATAACAGGTGCAACGGGTGTGCTAACGGCTGGTCTCGTCGCAACAGCCTGAGCCGCTACTGGTGCGGCATTGTGTGCCACTGTCGATGTAGCAACAGGTGCAGGAGCCGGCGCAGTTGCTCGTGGCTGACTTGCAACCGCAGGGATGAAGTGAATCGGCGCATTGTTTAACATCGCCAAGGCCGCTTGGCTGCTACTGCTTTGCAGTTGCATAAATTCGGCGTGGCTTTGCAGGGTTTGCGCTTGATGCTGGTGGAACATCTCCATTGAGCGTTGCAGGCTTTCTGGGATTGCAATGCCAAGGCTCGCCATCTTGGCTTGTTCAGTCATCAGTGTCGTGAAGGTATCGCCATATTGCTGCGGGATAGCTAAAAACTGTTGATGTAACTGCGCCGCTTGAGATTGTGCGCTGAAAAATGCCGTTAACGCATCGCCGCTGACGCTTGCTGTGCTTGGGTTTAACTGCGCCGTCGCTTGCTGCTGGTGATTGCTTAAGCCTTGCGTAACGCTTAGGAGTTTTTGTTTCATTTCAACAGCTGCCACTTGATTCGCTTCCACTTCTATTATTTTCTCAACCACTTTTTCGACTATGACTTCTTTCTCAACAATTTTTTCGACTTCTCTTTCGACAACCGTTTCAACGATGCGATCCACATATTGCACTTGGCTAGTCACGCTGCCTGTGGCGAGGGATTTGGCCATCTTAGCTTGGGTC
>NZ_PFGL01000066.1:0-15273 GCF_002783505.1 Shewanella sp. CG12_big_fil_rev_8_21_14_0_65_47_15 | reverse complement strand
ATGTTCATCGCCGATGGCGCTTCACGCTCACTCATTTCCTGTGACGTGACGGCTTGATAGGGGTCAACCTCAGTTAACGCCACACCGGCTACTGCGAGTTGCACTGCGGCTAAGCGTAATTGACTGTCACTGTCGCCCTTAGGGTTCGGGTTCATGCTGACAAGGCAAAGCTCGTTTAAGTGTTCACTTAAGGTATTTTCAACTAACTTTTGCAGTATGTTTTTAGGGCCAAACTCAACAAACACACGGGCACCAGCATCATACATGGCCTGCAGCTGTTCGCTAAAACGAACCGATTGCAGCATGTGTTGTTTAAATTCTGCTTTAATCGCTTTGCCATCGCTTGGATGCAATTGACCCGTGCCGTTGGCATAAAGTGCGATTGAAGGCGCGCTGAATTTAGCTTTATCAATGGCCTTGGCAAAGGGCTTTTGTGCGTGTCCAACCAATGGGGTATGGAACGCGCCTGAGACAGGCAGGGCAATCGCTTTAAAGCCCAGTTCGCTAATAGCTTTGGCGGCCAGCTGAGTTTGCTCTGTGCCACCTGCGATGACTAATTGCGTCGGCGCGTTGTAGTTGGCAATTTTAACGCCATCAAACTGGGCTAAACAGCGATTGAGAGCATCGATATCATTATTTTGTTTGAGGATGATGGCAAACATCTTGCCTAAATCGACTTGAGCGCCAGTATCATTTGGTGTTTGCGCCATGGCGTGCCCACGGGCGAAGGCCAGTTCGACGTAATCAACACTCGAAATCACGCCAGCCGCGCAAAGGGCTGACAGTTCACCAAAGCTATGGCCCGCCACCATATCGGGGGCAAACCCCGCCTGAGTTAATAGCGAATATTGCGCCATTGAAACCGCGCCTATGGCGCTTTGGGCGAACATAGTATTGGTCAGCGCCGCTTCTTGGGCTTTCACCGCATCGGCATCGAATGCTGGAATAGGGTAGAGGATGTTCGATAATGATGTTTGGCCGTGGTGAGCAAATACTTTATCGCTGGCCATCACTTGTTGGCGCATTTCTGGGAAATGGCAGGCGAGTTCACGGCCCATGTTCAGGTACTGCGAACCTTGGCCGGCAAACAGAGCGGCTACTTTCTTTGATTCATCTTTAGCAACTAAAGCTTTTGTGCGGTAGCTGATCCCAGAAGGTAACTGCCACGCTTCGTTTGCATTGCTTTCTAGATGAGAGATGGCTTGATTTAACTGAGCTTGCAGCTGAGGGATATCCTTAGCCACAAAACCTAAACGGGCATCTGTGTCTGCCAGCGCGCGCAGCGGATATTGCTGAGCGATAGCCTTTAGGCTCGCAGCGCTGCTCTTATTCGCGTTTGCGCTCGTGTTCACGCTTTGGCTCAACGCAGCTTTTAACTCGCTAAGCAGCGCAGCTTTATTGGCGGCGGCAAATAATAGCGTCTGCGGCACACTGCGCTGACGATATTGCTCGTCACGGCTGTGCTCAGGTTTGTATTCTTCTAATACGAGATGGAAGTTAGTGCCGCCAAAACCAAAGGAGCTTATGCCAGCACGGCGCGGCGTACCGTCAGTGCGTTGCAGCCAAGGGCGAGTTTCGGTATTTAAATAGAATGGTGAACTTTCGATATTCAGTTTTGGATTAGGCTGGCTGACGTTAATGGTCGCAGGCAATACCTTGTGGTGCAGCGCTAGCGCGGCTTTGATCACCCCCGCAGTACCCGCCGTGGATTTAGTGTGGCCCACTTGGGATTTTACCGAGCCTAACGCGATATGCTGATTGGTGTCGTTGCCTTGGGCAAATACCGATTTTAAGCCATTGAATTCGGCCACGTCACCCGCGGCAGTACCCGTGCCGTGGGCTTCAACCAAACCAATGCTGTGCGGGGCAAAACCCGCATCGTCGTAGGCGCGCTCCAATGCTTTAGCTTGGCCTTCGGGGCGCGGCGCATAAATACTCTTAAACTTACCGTCAGATGAGGCGCCAACGCCTTTGATGACGGCATAAATTCGGTCGCCATCGCGCTCGGCATCTTCAAGGCGCTTAAGCGCGACCATGCCGATCCCTTCGCCGATCATCATCCCTTTTGAATCGATATCGAAGGGTTGAATGGTTTCGTTAGTGGTGAAGGCCGGCGTTTTTGAGAAGCTCATGTACATGGACGGCGAGTTATCGGTACAGACGCCGCCTGTGATCATCATGTCGCTGCGACCTTCGGTCAGCTCTGTCAGCGCCATACGCATAGCGGCAAGTGAGCCCGCACAGGCAGCATCGACCACACAGTTCATGCCGCCAAAATCAAAACGGTTGGCGATACGGCCTGCAATCACGTTGCCTAAGGACCCTGGGAAAGAGTTTTCTTCCCAGTGGATATATTGGTCTTGGAACTTTTTGATCAGCATTTCGCTGTCTTCATCGCTCAGGCCGCTGCTTTTAAATACTTTTTTCAATACAGGATATTGCAGGCGCGAGTTCAAGCTCTGACTGATTTTTTGACCACCACCCACGCCTAGGGTGATACCGATACGATCACGATCGTAATCGGTGGGCAGATTAGCGTCGGCAAGCACTTCTTTGGCGACAATCAGCGACAGCAGTTGCGAGGTATCTGTTAGCTCAAGAATATTGGGTGGCAGACCGAATTCCATTGGATTGAAGTCGACTTCAGGCAAAAAACCACCGCGTTTACAGTAGCTTTTATCGGCCTTGCTTTTGTCTGCATCGTAGTAATCTTCGGCGCGCCAATGGGTGTCTGGGATATCAGTAATGGCATCGATTTTTTCGCTGATCAAATCCCAAAATTTATTTAAATAACGCGAGTTGGCGAAGATGCTGGCCATGCCGACAATGGCAACGGGCATATCTTTTAAACGTTTGTTGAGTCGTTTATCTTTTTTTGACTCAGCTTTTGAGTCAGTGGTTGAATTAGGTACAGAAGGGGTATGGCTCATAAAGAGTCTCCACGGGTCGACCTGGATACGGTGACCTTGTTTTGGGATTTAGCCGCGCTTGTCTTTGGCGTGCCATGGGCACCGGGAAAACGGGCTAAGAAGGTGTGATAGTTGCGAACGAGCAACTTTCGTAAATGAAACGGCCCATGTCTGAGGACATAGGCGATATATCTATTGGTCGCTTGGGTATTGCTGTCTTGATAAATATCGAGGTAAATCCAATCACTTGCCGTGTCTATGCCTAATAGCACAGAGCTTGGGGCTTGCTCAGTAAGCTGTGGCGGTATGGTGAGTGACACCACTTGCACCACAGTATCGCCGTCGGTACTCGGCAGAGCCAGCGCCTTGGCCAAGGTTTCTGGGTTGACTGTATAGGTTTGGATGTCGCAGCCTTGAGTCACAGGCAATTGATTAAAATAGCGTTCGGGTACTTGTGGTGCTTCAAACTCATCGAGCCGCGATATGCCGTAGCGCTTTAAGCAACGGGCAAGACCGGAGCGCGACACATTGGGATTAATAAAGGTTTGGGTAACTTTGAGCAATCTATCTAAGGTGAGTTTTAGCTGGTAGCGTAGTCCCACCACCACGTATTCTTCCATCGGCGTGAGCGTGGTATTGAGGTGGTGTGGGGTATTAGGGCTGTCAACAATCGACTCCCGCTTACGCCATTTACGCACTGTGGCCTCGGTGATATTCAAAATTTTGGCAAGCTGACTCACACTCAAATCAGACTGCTGAATAAAGTGCCGCATCTCTGGCGTGGTGGTGGCGTTGCCGTGTCTCCTGGTTTTTTTGGGAGACTTTTTATCTGCTGCGCTCGAGCTCATTAATCGCTAGTGCTCATTTATCAACTTTTCGTTTATCAATCGTGCTCATTTTCCATTATCATTCGACATAATCTATTGGGACTATTTGCCATGCTGGCGGCTAGCACTATAGGGGGCTCTCGTTGAGTGACTCGCTAAATCTATATATCTGGTATATACGTCACACAATGGGGATGCAGATTACCTGAGGTTTCTGGTCGATACAATCATCTGGGACTGGAAAATCAAATCGATTGACTACGGATGTTATTTTTTGTGCACTGGAACGGCTTTTAGAGTCAATTGACAGGGCTTTTGAGGTAATAAGTGAGTGGGTTAAGCAGTGAGTACTGCGGTTTTGCTGCTTTACGGGGTAAAATGCCCACAAAATTCAGTCTTAATCTATGGAACTATGGCAACCACAATCCCAGTCGCGAGCATCAAATGGGCACATTAATCCCAGGGCAAAGTGATGTTTCATCCGCTGAGCCTATGGGGAACATAGCATTATTTTTTATCCCTCTAGGGGGGATAAGTGCTGAGTTGCAAGCTCAGGCTATGGCGTGGTTGAGCGAGGATGAGCGGGCTAAGGTTGCTCGTTATCGTGCTCCCGAGGCTCAAATGAATGCGTTACTGGTGAGGGCTGCCTTGCGTGCGGTATTATCGACAACGTTATCCAAAACCGAAACCGCCAGCACTCAGCCTTTCCACCCAAAGGATTGGTGTTTCGAATATGGTCCTAAAGGTAAACCAAGTTTAACGGCTGTGCAGAGGCGACAGACAGGACTGGATTTTAATGTCAGTCATAGTGGCGATTGGTTATTGATAGGAGTGGTTAAAGCGCAAAATGCGAGATCTGTTTTATTCGGAGTCGATATTGAAAGGTCGAGGCCCAAAACGGATATTTATCCGATTTTAAATCACTATTTCTCCCCCCAAGAAACGTCAGCACTCTTATCGCTTAAGGGGGAGTCGAATCAGCGGCAGCGCTTTTTTGATTTATGGGCACTAAAGGAGTCTTACATTAAGGCAACGGGTTTAGGTCTAGCCCAATCGCTTAAATCTTTTGCCTTTGATTTAGCGGCCTTTGATTTAGTACAAGACAGGCATGTTAACCTGAGTGTTTCGTCTTATTTATCGGGACAGCTGGAGCTTAAACCTATCGAAATACAAGGGGATGTCGCATTCAATGTTTCCCCTAATCTGCCCCTATTTGGCAATATTCCTGTACTGCAATTGGGCCCGAGCGATGCCCATCAGTGGCTGGTTTATTTTGGCCGATTGAATGACGAGTACCGTTTTGCATTTAGTTTGGCGGTGAACGACTCAACACTGGGCAAATTGGCGCTGTCGATGCAGATGCTCAGTGTTGACACTTTGCTTAGCGGGATTTAGGTGTACACTTTTACTCCTTATGTTTGAGAGTAAATTGCCACCATTAAATGAGCTGTGTTGTACAACCCCTTGGGCGGTTTTCATGGCAAACAAAATGAATCGCGAAGAATAAGGAAATACCATGTTTAAAAAAATTCTTGCATCCGTTGGTATTGGCGGCGCGAGTGTTGATACCCAATTAGTGGATAATCGACTACAGCCAGGGCAAATTTTTCATGCGACCATAGTGATAAAAGGCGGCAATGTGTCGCAGCAGATCTCTGGGCTTGATCTCGCATTACTAACTAAGATTAAAGTGAGTGATGACAATGAAAATTATTTTAAAAATCATCAACTCGCCAGCTGGCGTTTAACCGAATCCTTTGAAATTAAGGCCGGGGAAATCCGTGAGATCCCCTTTGCAGGTAAATTGCATCCAGAAACGCCGTTTACACTCTTACCGGTACGGAACAATCAATGTCAAGTTTGGCTGCAAACTGGTGTGGATATTGATACTGCGCTCGACCCAAACGATGTTGATGTCCTTGAGATCCTACCAACACCCGTCGCTGAGCATGTATTAAATGCCATGGATAGCTTAGGTTATGTGCTCTTTAAGGCAGATGTGGAGCAAGGTTTTTTAAATACCCGGGCCTTTAGTTCAACTTCTGGTTGTTATCAAGAATTGGAATTTAAGCCCCGGAGCATGGGATTTAATGCGGTGCGCGAAGTGGAAGTCTCTCTGGTATGTGAAGCCGAGCAAACCCATGTCTTAATTGAGTTAGACCGTGGAGTTAGAGGTGATGGATACCAGTATTTTACCTTGTCTAACGAGGCTTCCTTTGGCCAAGTGCTAGAGGCATTTAAAGCTAATATACGCTAATTAATAGTGGTTATGAATAGCAAAAGACCCTGATAATTCAGGGCTTTTTACTTTGAGGTTATTTTGTTGTTGGTAAGGGAACAATCTCAAAATTGGCATCGAACTGTACTAAGGTTGACATGATTTTACCAAAAGCCATTTTATCGCCTTCCAGTTTGGCCGTGCCGTTGGCCAGCAAGTCTTTGAGGGTCGTTTTGCCGAGTAAAATCCCGGTAATATAACGCTTATCAATATAAAGATTGGTATCGGCCCCCATAGGTTTATCAACCTTAATATTGCTTAAGTTACCGTTGCTTAGCTCGACATAAAGTGTTTCTTGGGTGTCTGGATTAATCACATTAAGCCTTAACAGTCCAAGTTCAGCGGCCTTGATGCTATCGACCCTTACGGCGAGAAAATCAAACAGAGTCGAGATATCCATTTCACCTAAAATATCTGCCGAGGCCGATTTAGGTGCGCCGGGTTGAATCCCCACGCGTAGCTCTTGGGCGCCGGTGAGATAGATATTACGCCAGCCAGCACCTTCAGCCTGATAGCCCAATTGCTCATAGGTATCGGCCAGTAATTGTCTTGCCTCTGTATTGTTGGGATCTGCCATCACCACTTTATTTAGCGCGGTGGCCACGAAACGGTATTCACCTTGGGCATAGTCAGCTTTGGCGTGTTTAACTACGGCTTTAGCGCCGCCCATATATTCGACAAATTTCTTCGCTTCATCCTCAGTCGGTAGCGGGTTTAAGTTGGCGGGATCCATATCGAAATAGCCTAAATACATGTTGTACACGGCTTTGGCATTATGGCTGTAGGTGCCATGGTAGCCATTGGTATACCAAGTGTCGCGCACCGCCTTGGGGATAGTGGTTTGAATCGCATCGCCAATATCTTGAATACCTACGCCATTATTGGCTAAACGCAGGGTTTGATTATGCACTAGACCATAGTTATCCCTTTGCATTCTGAGGTAAGCATTGACATCTGCATTGCCAAAGACGGGCGCCGAGTGGGCCTCAAAAAGAACCTGCGCATCATCGCCAAAGCGTGTCAGCAATGCATTGATGTCCTTAGACCATTTGATGGCGTCACGGACTTTTGCACCGCGTAGGGTGTAGATGTTGTGCATGCCATGGTAGGTGAGTTCACCCGTCCACAGGGCTTCCATTGAGGGAATATAGGTGGCCATTTCCGAGGCGGCTTCTGTGCCTGAGGCATCCATAAACACCATTTCTATGCCATCAATGGTGCGTGTTTCCCACTTATCTTTGCTGTTTAAGGTGATATCGGGTTTCACGTAGGTCACTTCGCCTTTGGATAGCCCCTTGGCGAGTGCGGCATCGACAATGCCTTGATCGTTTCGCTCTAATGTTGCGCCGTATTGATAGGCGGCGCGGCGGCTCATGGCATTCCCGGCGAGAACGTTTTCGTCGACAATTTCTTTGGTGATGTTATTTGAACCATAGACTTTGACCTTAGGGTACAGGTCTTTGATGGCGCGCGAACCGCCAAAATGGTCCGCATGGCTGTGGGAATAAATCATAGCGACTACGGGTAAGTCATTGCCCTCTGGCAAGTGTTTTAGCGCAAACTCGAGGGAGAGTTTTGCCGCTTCCTTGGTGAGCAGCACGTCATAAAGGATCCACCCCGTTTTACCGCGGATAAGCGTTAAGTTCGATAAGTCGGTGCCGCGAACTTGATAGATGCCGTCTGTGACCTTGTATAAGCCGTTAGACACCATATTCAACTGGGCTTGGCGATAGAGCGAGGGGTTGACTGTGTCTGGGGTTTTGTCGCCGATAAAGCTGAAATCGGCGCGTAAAATGGCGGCAGTTGGTTCATCGAGTTCGGCGATGAGATTCTTAGAGAACTCTTCAAAGGCTTTTTTATCTGTGTAATTTAGAGTGGCTGCTGTGGTTTTGTTTACTGAAATGGTTTGTTCAGTGGCAGGCTTTCCCTGATAGTGCAGGTTGATATGTTCATGCTCATGTTCTGCCGCCACCGCGCTTAAAGAGAAGCTGGCGATAATACTCAATGTCATCAAAGATTTTTGCATCATTTTACCTACCGATAAGAGGGAGTGTGCCGTTGATGGTTTGAGTATAGCCAGCTTGCGTATTGAGATAACTCGAGTTAGCTTGGGTTGTAATATTCATATTGTGAATGAGTGCTTTCCCTATGCCGACACAAAAACCGTTAGATTTAAACTTATTACGGGTGTTTATGGTGGTTTACCGTACTCGGTCATTCACCCAAGCGGCTGAAGAGTTGAACTTAACTCAGTCTTCGGTGAGTAATGCGATAAGTCGATTCAGGACCTGGGTCGGGGAGTCTCTGTTCAATCGGGTTGGACGAGGAATTGAACCGACGGCGGTGGCGCGGGAAATGTACCGAAAATTCGAACAACCCATGGCAGATATCGAAACCGTCTTATTAGGGTTTGAGAATTTTGATCCCAACTCGAGCCAGCGGCGCTTTTATGTGTATGCCAATGAGTCGGTTATCGAAGCGCTGCAGGCCAGTGTGCAGACTCTGTTACAGGGGGCGGATATCGAAGTGATTTTCCGTGAGTCGCCGCCGCAGGAGGCTGAGTTATATAAAGATATCTTGCTTGAGCGGGTCGCCGTGGCGGTCGATATTAAACCCGCGCAGCAAAGTTTGCTCTCGAGCAAATTGCTCTTCACCGAAACCTTAGTGTGTATCGTCAGTCGGCAACATCCCCGTATTCAAGGTGCCATCAGCCATGAACAGTATTTTGCGGAGAAACACGTCTTTTTGAATTTGCGGCGTTTTAATTTGACGGCGGGGGATCTGTTTACCGAGGGCGTGTTGCCAAGGCGCAAAATGTACAGTGAGCAGTCTTCCCTATTGAGTATGTTTGCGACCGTTGGTAAAAGTGAGGCGATAGGCATAGCACCTTTGCGGTACGCCAGTCAGTACGCTGAGATGTTCGGCTTACAGATTTTACCTATGCCACTGAAAACAAAGCCGATTGATTTATATATGGTGTGGAGCAGTAAGTACACTCAAAACCCGAGTCATCAATGGTTGCGTCGCCTATTGCTCGATGCGAGTTCGGCCAGTGTCAACGAAAAAGCTCTGGATCAGTTTAGCAACGACTACAACTGCTCCAGAGTTTAAGTGTTTGTCTTAATGGATAATCTAGGTCGGTTATCTAGATTACTGTCTGGCTAAACGATGGCTTTCGCCTGGGTGCTCAAAATCACTGCGATATGGGTTAATGTCTAAGCCGCCACGGCGAGTATAGCGGGCGTAAACGGTCAACTTAGTGCAATGGCAATAGCGTTTTAAATCGACAAAAATTCGCTCGACACATTGCTCGTGGAACTCGTTATGTTGGCGGAAAGAAATCAAATAGCGCAGTAGTTTCTCGCGATCGATTTTAGGCCCTTGATAGCGGATCATCACACTGCCCCAATCGGGTTGCGAGGTGATCAAACAGTTGGATTTTAGCAGGTTTGAATTGAGCGTTTCCGCGACCGTTTGCTTATCGTCCGTGCTGTTTTTTAAGTAATCAGGATTAAAACTATAATCGCTGACTTCAATATCGAGATCGTCAATACAGGTACCTGGTAATTCTATAATGCGCTGAATACCAAAGTTTTTAGGTTCGATAATCTTGACAGTGACCTCGCCTTGAGCGCACTGAGTTAGATCTTGTACTAAGGTTTTTTGAACGGCATCGATACTGTCGAATTGGGTCTGATTAAAGCTGTTTAAATACAGTTTGAAGGATTTTGACTCAATCAGATTCAGGCTTTCATAGCTTAAATGAATGTCGGCTATGGCGACCATAGGTTTCCCTTTCGCATTCAGCCAAGACAACTCATAACCCGTCCAGATATCCACACCGTGGAAAGGCAAGCTTTCACCTAGATCGATAGCGTTACGGTTGAGTGAGCGAGGAACCCCTTGCAGCAGCGATGCATCATACTCGGCTTGATAGTCTGTGGCTTTACCTAAAGTCAGCCCTGCAAGCTCTTTTGCATCACTATAGGGATCGTGATTCTGTGTCATCAATACTGTTTCCATGTCAAAATAGGCGCACATTATACCCGAAATTGGATTGTGCTTAAGTGTCTTGTCTGTCGGCTCTCGATAAATTTTTGCAAAATTATCATCAAGCTTACCTAACTACTTTAGGTGAATTACCGCGATATTACCCGCAGGGTGAGCCATCTTTATGTATTCAAGGGGAGTTGCCTGATATGGGTGAAACTGTCGCTTGGAAGCCTATTAAGCGTGATGAGGAGGGCAGTTTTGTAAACCTTGAGCATGCGCTCGATCTTAAGTTATGGCCTGATATCCATAGTTTTTATGGACAGTATTTTGCCGCGCCTTTGCTATTTGACTCCAAGTGGGGCACCGGCGAATTGTTACAGGCATGGAATGAGGATGATTTTAACTGTTTGCAACAGAATATCATTGGCCACTTGATGATGAAGAAACAACTCAAACAGCCACCAACTTGGTTTATCGGCCTTTTAGACGATGGCGATAATATGCTGACGGTCAATAATGCCGATGGTAGCGTGTGGATTGAGATCCCAGGTGAGATCCCCACCCAGCAATTGTCGCCAAGTTTAGCGGAGTTTATTGGGGTGTTATCGCCACGGATAGCACCGCCGGTAAAACACGAAGAACTCCCTATGCCCGCATTAGAACATCCGGGGATTTTTGCCAGCTTTAAACGTATGTGGCACAACCTGACGGGTAAGCGCTAAGACAGTTGATGATTGCACTGCAAACTCGATATGAGGGTTATGAGCGAGTTTGCATTGCAAAAAGATGACTATTGGTGATCCCAAGACAAGTTAGACACTATGCGGCAAGGTTCGCAGCGAAAGTGAAACATATCCAATAAAGGCTCGTCGAGTTTCCACGCATGACTGCCACAACGTGGGCAGGGTCGCGCCAGTTCAGATGCCAGATCTTGGCCGCCTACCCGATACAAATAATAGTAAGTTGGGATCTGAGTGAGGTATTCGATACGGCCGCGTAAATCCCAACCTCTGCGAAATAAATCACTGTCTGGACTCGATAATTCCTCAAGCGCGGCAAATTCAGCCTTAGTGGCCGCCGCCATTTGCAGCTCGTCACAGGCCTGCCATTCACTCTGCCAACGAATAATTCGCTTATGGTCGCCATTAAAAGTGGCGGGTATACGGTACAGGGGAATAGGCAATAAATTGTCACCACTACGCAGGGGGGAGCACATGTGTACAAAGCTAGTGTACAGCAGTTGCCAGCTCGGCGTTTCGGTATTGCTGACCTCAGAATTGATATCCTGGCCGATAAACTTTTCCCGTGGCGCGAGTAGTTTGGCTTCGGTTAATTCGGCTAAGGCTTTTTTGACCCATGGACTGTGGTATTTGTGCGCTAGGCTGTTATTTTCAGGCGTTAATAGTCGCACCCTAAACTCACCGTCATTAAAGGCGACCGCAAATTCTCGCCCTAATACTTGGCCATTGGCTCTATAGGCCTCAAGTAGCTGATTAATGGCTTTCTCGGCAGCAGAAATCGTGGTATCGGCGAAGCATTCGAAGCGCAGTTCAGTGACAAACATTAAGCTGTTTTTCCTTTTGATTCTAATAAGCTGAGGCGTTGCTTTAGCTCAAGGAGTTCGTTTTTTAATTGCATTATTTCTGCTTTTTGCTGCTCAGTATGATGCTCAAAATGGGTCTGTTGCCTCTGCAGGCACTCGGCGAGCATCGCAAGGGTTAAGGTATCGCTCGTTGTCGCTGCTTCTGTAGTAGGGCTGATGGTTTGCAACTCGGCTAAGCGATCGCGATCTGCTTTTGGCATAGATTTAAATTGCTGTAAACCTTGGATCAATATAGGTAAAGGCAGACTGTTCCCTAAGCGAGTTTTAATTAAGGCTAAACTTGGGACTTTTCCGCTGGCCTCGAGCGCACGTGCCGCAGCCAATACTTGGTCAATGGGACTCATAATGAGTGAAATTCCTTAATTCGAGTTGTCATTTACACTAACCTTCGGCATGCGATATTTATTTTTTGTTAAATAACAATGCATTATATTTTTGGCGTGTATTTTGCCTTTGCAGCATCTCAATAACAATTACACAGGAAGTCATATTATGAACACTAGATTTAATCGCAAACTTATCGCAGTGACGTTTTTAGGGCTTGCAAGCTTAGGTCTTAGCGGCTGCGTGGTCAATGTTGGCGATGGAGAATCGGGTTGGGACAGCAGCGAATCATGGGAAAAAGTGCAGGAAAAGAACCGCAATAATCTAATTAAACTCAGCCTTGGCATGAGCAAAGACCAAGTTATGACCCTAATGGGAACCGCCGATTTGAGCGAAGCTTATATTCAGCAAAGTGCTCAGCAAGGCGAAGCCAATAAAGAAGTGTTAGTGCTTTTTTATCGAACCCAGCATACCCATAGTGACGGTAAAACCACTAAGGACGAATGTACGCCAATCGTCCTTAGCAATAATGCGCTAGTGGGTTGGGGTGATACGGCCTATAGCAAAATCTGACCGAAGCCCTACGAGATTAGGGCTTTCTGAGCTGAGTATCTAATTGCTCAATCAGCTCAGTCCATTGGGCATCGGCTTCTAGAGCTTCGATAATAAAGCTCTTCTGGGCCGATGTCCAAAAGGACGCTTGGCTTAGGTGTATGTGAGACGCTAATTTATGCGCTGTGATAAATTGCACCATGGCTTCATCGCTATTGTCTAAACCGAGTTGTTCAAATAAGTGGCTTAAGTCTACTGGAGTTGTATCCATCATTATTTCCTTATCAGTATCGTGCCTTTGTTTAGAGTAAGCGCCTGATTGAAAAATGCAATCTATGATTAAAATTTGCACTTTCTGGTTTCCTTGTTACATTGATTAGTACTCATAAGAGTGTGATCTAAATCAAGGAATACTAATAATGGACAATAAAACCTTGGACGAGTGTCGTGCTGTTTATTTGACCGCCGAAGATTTACGTGTTGCCGCTTCCATTCTCTACAATGCTTACCATGACGATCCCTTCTTTGTCGAAGCACTATCTACTTCCGACAAGTTTGCCTACGAACAAAAACTGCGCGCCGCCATTCGTGAAGAACTCAATACGCTATGGCAACAAAAACAAGCGTTAATTGGGTTATTTGACCAAGAACGTTTAGTGGGTGTGGCCTGTGTTGTGACTCAAGAAGTGCCACTTGGGGAAGGGCGCTATTGGCATTGGCGTTTAAAAATGTTGCTCGGTACGGGGTGGCAATCGACCCAAGCTATGATGAAAAAGGAATCGTCAATTTTGGAGTTGTTACCGAGCGATCACTGTGGGATCTTGCAGTTTATTGCCTTAGCACCGAATGAACAGGGCAAAGGTCTAGGTCATCAACTCGTAAAGGCCGTTGTGAGTTGGTGTGATGAACAGCCCGCGCTCGATGGTATCGGTGTTTTTACTACCCAAGAAAGCCATACGCATTTGTTGACTCAGCATGATTTTGTCTCTCTGGGCGAATTGGTTATTGGCAGTGTGCCTGGGCAATTATTATTTTATGCGGGTCAACGAGATGAATGAGCGATACAAATGCTTTGCCGATTTTTATCCCTTTTATCTCTCACAGCACCAAGACAAAACGTGTCGGCGACTGCATTTTATCGGCAGCAGTTTAGTGTTGCTGTTACTGGTGGGCGCCATAGTCACCAATAACGGCTGGCTATTGTGGTTTATTCCTGTGGTGGGTTATGGATTTGCATGGGTTGGGCACTTCATCTTTGAAAAAAATCGACCCGCTACATTTCAATATCCTTTGTATAGTTTGATGGGAGATTGGGTGATGTTTGCACAGATGCTGCGCAACTTATTGAAGCGTTAAATAATCAATACAAGTGAGATGCTCATGCCCTTGTGAGAGATCGCTTACAAAGACTGTAGGATAAAATGTTTTCTTTTGGATTGTTTTGCCATCGGTGATTTTAAAATTACTTTATAATCAATTGATTGCATTGTTTTTGCCCTCCACCATATAAATTTTGAGCCGACAAGTATTCTTCTCACAAAACAAAAATAGCGGGATTGGCGTAGAATTCATTCATCGCCAAAACAAATGGATAGCATGGATAGCAAGACAGGTGAGAGGGACGCAGGAGGCTACAAATTTAGGTTCTTGGATTTGAACCAGTGGCAGTAGGAAAACTGTCATTTGCCTAAGATAGGCTAAGGAAAAGCAGGGTTGCTTGTTCATGGATGATAGCAGGACAGCGCACTTGTCAGGATGATAGGTTTCAGGATGAATACAGGACAGGCTTAAGGATTAAGCATCCTCCCGGTATAGGAAGTATCGGGTTAAGGAATATAGTATAAGGGTGAACAGCTTGTACTCAATTCATGGACGATACATCAGCAGGATGCAGGTGCAATAGGATTAAGTCATAGGATATGACAGGCTCTGAATAGGACGATTCGGATTAAGGGACTGAGTGTTAAAACACTGATTAGCTCAGGGATGACAGGAAGTAAGCATACGCATGGATGGTGCAGGGAGCACGAATCGAGCAGGAAGGCTTACAAAGGATAAATGGGGCGCACAGAGTGCGCCCTTTTCTTTTGTATTTTTTTAGGGCGCATTGACGTTTAGAGATTGAATTTTGTTCGCTTTAGCAAGGTTGTGCCTACTAAGCGATAAATGCTGAATTGCTTAGCTGTGTGTGAGATATGTCTCACAGGAATGTAAGTGATTTGTAAGTTTTTAAGCCGGAAATAACGTGCGAGCTTAAGTTAGTTATTATTAATTAATAGGTTAGTCTTGATTGTAGATTATTTATTTAATATTACGGTTAACTTTTTTTTCTACTTACAGAGAAGAGGTAAGCACGCTGGCGTAGAATTGGTTTTGTAGAAGGAATTATACCTAACAGGATGTTAGCGGTCAGGATGACTGGACAGTGTTTAAAGGATGAGCACTGAAGGAGTGATAGGGAGATAAGCTTTCAGGATGAGAGCGCGTAGACTCCACGGAAGGGAAGACTATCAAGGATAGATAGCCTAATTGCATAGGATTGCAATGGCACATGGAGTGCACTAGAAGGGATGCTTATATACCTATTTCAAGGATGATGGTGGAACCGCTCAGGAAGGAGCAAGCTTGGTAAAAGGAATGCCAAGAGATAGGGAAGTACTTAGGTACAGGGAAATATCAAGGATTGAGCAAGGATGTGCAGGATGCTTGTTTACGAGGCTGTTCATAATTCTGTGTCAGGTTAATTTCACAGATCGATATGGTTTTCTAAGCGTCCCTCAAAATGGA
>NZ_PFGL01000044.1:34641-201304 GCF_002783505.1 Shewanella sp. CG12_big_fil_rev_8_21_14_0_65_47_15 | reverse complement strand
CCGGTCTTGAAAACCGGCGTGGGTTTATAGCCCACCCAGGGTTCAAATCCCTGCTCCTCCGCCATATTCTACGGAAAAGCCATCAGCAATGATGGCTTTTTTGTTTATACAGTTTGAACCCTGGGTTCCTCATTCTAAGCGCAGCTCCTGTGCCATATGAAGTCAGAAAGCCGCTAATAATTAGCGGCTTTTTGCATTTTAGCTATTCTAGAGGGTCCACCGGGATTCTGGAATTTTTCGCCAAATCAGACCTAATTAGTTGTTATCTTTAGATATTGAACGATTCTGACTATCGGCCCCCTTCAATTCAATGAACCATCTGTCCATAATGTCTTTTTGTGCATTGGCAGTAGATTTCAACGATTGTACTTCAATGATAAGTAAGGCGTTCTTGTCAGTCTGCTCCGCGAGTTGCGTGTTTAACAAATTAATTCGAGACGTTGCCTGTTGATACCTATCTTCCACAGAGGTTATCTGCTGCTTGAATGAATGGTTTTCCGCCT
This sequence comes from Shewanella sp. CG12_big_fil_rev_8_21_14_0_65_47_15, assembly GCF_002783505.1. GTDB lineage: Bacteria > Pseudomonadota > Gammaproteobacteria > Enterobacterales > Shewanellaceae > Shewanella. Next base: position 200,801 of record NZ_PFGL01000044.1, on the reverse strand, counting down.
CCAAAGCTAGCTTCACGTTGGTCATTGTGGACAATGATACTTCTGCTTTTTGCAGCTGTTCTGATGTCCCCTCTAGCAAAGTTTCTAACCTGGCACATTGCTTTTGTACCGTCGCATTCTCCAGCTGTTTAGCAGTTAACTGTTGGTTTAGCGCTCTAATCTCAAGCTGCAGTTGTTGTACTTGCGATTCATGGCGATGTTGCTCTCGCTCTCGTTGTTCTTTAACGGAATTACGGTAGTGTTCAAGCGCTGAGCGTGACTGTGCATGTTTTTCTTCTAAGGAGACTATCTGCTGATCTTTATCGGCAAGTCGTAATAACATGGCTTCTTCATTGGTCTTCAGTCTTTCGAGTGTCAGCTTCTGCGTGTCGATATTCGTTTTGAGCGCTTTGCTTTCATGCTCTTGCTGCTGAAGCTTCCCCATTAATTCATCTCGATGAGATTGAGTTTCTAGTAGTTCTTGGCGTAGTTGTTGATAGCGTTCGTCTCTTACCGTTATTGCTTCTCGATGCTGCACGCGTTCGTTCTCGATTATTTCATTCGCTTCTTGTAACAAACGGCCCGACATCTTTTCAACGATAAAGGTGAGTTCTTCGCTTAATGACGTAGTGAGCTGCGTGTTGCCTTCAGCCTCCTCCAATTCCTTGAGGTAGCGATGGATTGTGGTTTTAGAACCGGTATTCCCCAATTCAATACGTATCGCGTCGATGGATACTGACTCTCTTCGCGCCAATAGTGCATTTCTTGCCTGCTCAACTGCTTCTTTACTTATGCCACCACGTGCCATGTCATTACCTTTCATAATGTATTACGTACTATGTAATTACATACTAATATGTAATTTTAAAAATACAAATATTATTCAATGTATAAGAGTAGATAATTCTGAGTTATCTACTCTCATAACAAAAAAGCTTGATTTGATGGGGTCAGTTGGTACGTAATAGAGGTTGTTCAAAAAACAGCCGTTGAAAAATGTGCTAGGCTGCTTTTCTTATGTGTACTAAGTGGTGTACTGAAAAATCTAACATGAATGATGTAGAACGCTATATTGAAGCAGCAACACGGGACAATACCCGCCGCAGTTACCAAGCGGCCATTGAACACTTCGAAGTTGATTGGGGGGGGATGCTGCCCACCACATCAGAGCAAGTGGCCCGTTATCTTGCTCACTATGCCAATATGCTTTCACATAGCACGCTACGGCTGCGGTTGGCTGCGCTCGGACAGTGGCATGTGTCGCAAGGTTTTGTGGATCCAACGAAATCTCCCCTTGTGAGAAAAGTCTTTAAAGGCATACGTGAGATCCACCCTGCAAGAACTAGGCAGGCCAAGCCGCTGGCCATTGATGAACTTACGCAGATCTGTGGCTATTTGGAGCAAGCGCAGCACAGTAATGATCAACTGCTAGCCTTAAAAGCCACTCGCGATAAGGCGCTGTTACTCATGGGTTTTTGGCGAGGATTTCGCAGTGATGAACTCTGTCGTATGGTCATTGAACATATCGAGCTTGCGCCTACTCAAGGGATGAACATTTACTTACCCCGTTCTAAATCAGATCGCACCAATCAAGGTCGGGAATATCGTACCCCCGCCTTACAACACTTATGCCCCGTGCAAGCTTACCAAGAATGGTTAGCCCTCTCAGGGTTAACCGTTGGTCCGGTCTTTCGCGGTATTAATCGTTGGGGGCAAATGAGTTCTGAAAGTTTGCGGCCATCCAGTATCTTACCGCTTATGCGAAAGCTAATGGCGCAAGCGGGGATCTGTCACTCTCACCTCTATAGCAGTCATTCATTACGGCGGGGATTTGCGTCATGGGCAACGCAGCATCAATGGTCACTAAAGCAATTAATGGAGCATGTCGGCTGGAGAGATGCGCAATCAGCACTGCGTTACATCGAAGTGAGTGCACCATTTACGCCAGAACAACTGCAACCATCTACACCGCATGCAGCTACTATCCTCCCACCAATGACCATTGTGGATGTCCAGCTATGCTTATCACGTTTTCATGATAAAGCGCCAAACGAAAGAACGGTGCGACTTAAATTAGAACGCTTTGCGTTGAAGGCCTTTGGCGCACTGACGACCATTGATGAACACCATTACCAGCTCCAATTATTCTCTGAATGTGTGGATGCAGATCTCGATGAAGTAGCGGATGAACTATTGGATCGGATGCACAGTATCGCGACTGATCATCAATGTATGTTGGAAGCGGTAATCGTCCACCATGAAAGCGGTCGGCGCTGGGATTAGCCAGATTGACTAACGAAAGGGAGTTTCTATGAAGACTGCTGAAAATACTGCTTACCCACGATTAGAAACCTACTTCTCATACAACGTGTTATCGCAACGATATCATCCCAGTGAAAATGAGCTTGTGTTAAGTCAAATTCTGCATAATCCCTTACACCGCCTAGGCTTCTTGGTGCAGTTAAAGCTCTTTCAACGTCTTGGCTATTTTCTCTCTCCTATCGATTGTCCCGATCAGATCATTGAACACATCAGAAAAGTGGCAGGTATTATTTGGGTACCAAAGCCCTCTGATTGGAAACGATATGATAAGTCAGGAACACGACAACGGCACCTCGCGATGATCCGCGCACACATTGGCGTAAAACCCTTATCTTCGGCTGAACGTTCTTGGTTAAAAAATGTGGCACATGGTGCAGCACAAACTAAAGAAACCGTCACAGACATCATCAATGTGATGCTAGAAGAACTGGCCCATCACTGTTTTGAATTTCCAGGTCTTACCGTATTAGAAAAGCTAGCAAGAACAGTACGTCGACAAGTCAATGATGCGTACTATCGACAGATCTGCCAATCCTTAAGCCAATCGACAAAATCTAGGCTAGATCAACTTTGGCAATCAAACAGTGCTGGTGTGTACTCTCACTGGCAGCAACTAAAACGAGAACCGAGAAAACCGACCAACAAAGAAGTGCGCAGTTATTTGCAACATGTGGAGTGGTTACGTGATTTAGAAAGTCAAATGCCAACCCTGGCGATTCCCGTTGCCAAGTTTCAGCAGTTTATGTTGGAAGCTCGAGCACTGGATGCTCAAGAAATGCGGGACTTAACGTCTAATAAACGTTATGCCTTAGCGGTGATCCTTATTCGCAGTCAACATGGAAAAGCACTTGATGATGTCGCCGAACTGTTCATCAAGCAGGTTAGAGATCTCGAAAATAGCGCTCAACAAAGTCTACAACAGTACATTCTGCAGAAACAAAAACAAGCGGACGAATTGATCAGTAATTTTCGAGATGTGGTGCTTGCCTTAGAAGAGCCTGGTAATGCGAGTAGCCGTATCGCACATATTGAGCAGTTATTACTCCCAGACAAAGAGACCGTCATTGCAAAATGTGATGAACACCTCGCGTATGCGGATAATAACTACCTACCTTTTATGATACGTCCCTATGGAAATAAACGGTCGTTATTATTTAACTGCTTGTCCATCCTCACCTTAAAAAGCACCTCAAGTGACAAAACTACAGAACGATTAATCAACTGTCTGTTATCCCTCAGGAATAATCGCCAAGAGCATATTAGCAAGCAGTATTTACTTGATCAGTTTAATGGCACCAAAGCGACACGATGGATTTCTTCTGTGTGGAAAAAATTAGTATTGATCCATGCCGAAACTGAAGACGAAGTGGTGGTGTTACATCGTAAGTTTCTGGAGTTGTGCATTATGGTACATATAAAACAGGAACTGATGTCGATTGACCTATTCGTTGCACAAAGTGAACAATATAAAGATTATCGCGAAGGGATGGTGGATGCAGATACCTATGCCCGCGAACTGCCTGTCTATGCCCAACAAGTAGGGTTACCACTTACGGATCCAACACTTTTTATTGCGGAATTAAAGCAAAAGCTGAAGACACTTGCACAGCAGGTAGATGGACGATTTCCTGAAAATCCCCACGCGGCCATTCACGAAGGTAAACTCAGTCTGAAGCGAGCCTCTACTGTGCGACCTAGTGCCGCTATCCAGCGTATTGATGATGCCATTACAGAACAATTAGAAACGACCAGCATTGTTGATATTTTGGTGGATGCAGAGCATTGGCTTGGTCTAAGTGATTTATTTTACCCGCTATCGGGCAATCAGAGTCGATTAGAAGATCACGCTCAGCGGTTTGTGACTACGCTCTTTTGTTATGGCTGCAACTTAGGACCAATGCAAACCGCCCGTTCGATTAAAGGGATCAGCCCTAAACAAGTTGCTTGGTTGAACCTTAAACAAGTCACCGAAGACCGTTTGGATAAAGCGTTAACCAAGGTTATTAACGCTTACAATAAGTTTGAACTGCCAACATTTTGGGGCAGTGGTAAACACGCTTCTGTTGATGGTTCTAAGTGGGATTTAAATGAGCAAAATTTGATGTCGGAGTACCACATACGCTATGGTGGCTATGGCGGTATTGGTTATTACCATGTGTCTGATACTTACATCGCGCTTTACTGTCGTTTTATCTCTTGCGGCTCTTATGAAGGTCATTATTTACTTGATGGTTTGATGAAAAACACATCTGATATCACCCCTGAATTTCTGCACGGTGATACGCAATCACAAAGCTATCCCGTTTTTGGTTTGTCCTACCTACTCGGTATTGGCCTGATGCCAAGGATCCGCAACATTCAAGATCTGAACCTGTTCCGGGCAGACAATGAATGTAAATATCAAAACATCGATCGGCTATTCAACGGCAGTATCGACTTCACGCTGATTGAAAATCTGTTACCAGACATGCTGAAGCTCATTCTATCGATTAAATTGGGCAAGATGCCGGCATCCTCGTTACTACGTCGACTCAATACTTATAGTCGCAAGAACAAGCTTTATTTTGCCTTTCGGGAATTGGGTAAAGTCATTCGGACACTGTTTCTGCTCAACTACATCGACAATTACGAATTGCGGCAAGTTATCCAAGCTGAAACCAATAAATCTGAAGAGTTCAATAACTTCGTAAAATGGTTTTTCTTTGGTGGTGATGGCATCATCGCCGAAAATATTCGCCATGAACAGAGCAAAGTTGTCAAATATAATCAATTGGTTGCCAATATGGTAATTTTGTACAACGCTGACAAGATGACCTGTATTTTACGAGAGTTAGCCGACCAAGGAATCGATCTCACGCCAGATCGACTTGCAGGTTTATCTCCCTACAGAACGGCTCATATAAACCGCTTTGGTGACTATTTATTAGACATGGACCGAAGTTACAGCCCATTAAACTTTGCCATGAAAATTGACGCACAAGTAAATGTGAGACGATGATACATTTACCCCCATTAAATTTACTTCTGCGTACTTAGTGACGATTAATCAATCATCATTGCCTAAAAGTTTGCTATACGATAAACCTTAAATATGATAGCGATTTAGTTGGAGTGTTTAGATGCAAATAAAAATTGAACAACATGAAAATGGAGAGTATTACTTCTTGATTCCTGAACAGTTACAAAAAGAACTTTCTTGGAATGAAGGAGACACTATCAGTTGGGGAGATAATGGGGATGGTAGTTGGACATTAAGCAAGTTAAGCCAGCTTGATGTATTAAAACTAAAGGCATTTGAAGATCCAGAAGTGAAGGCTGAATATGATAGACTAGAAGAATGGCTCTTCAGATAATTGGTCAGATAAATAGTCCTAACAGTAGGCCAAGCGCGTATTTGCAGTAGGCCAAGCGCGTATTTGCGCCCACACTAAACTACTACTGAAGGCGTTAGACAAAATGATAAAAATCACATCCCAAACACATGCCTATCTACTACGACTCAACAGATAGAGGAATAGCTAACGCTATGGATGAGCTAATAATAGGAAACAACGATTGGTTTCCATCATGCATCGCCAACCCCTAAGTCACTGTTTATCAATCGTTATGCAAGTCAAGCTATGTTTGAGTTGCTCACGCGCTCGAAATAATCGTGTGTTTACCGTATTGGTTGTTAGCATCAGCTGCTCTGCAATTTCGTGACTACTCAACCCCAATAATACTTGCATGATTAAGGGCTCTCTGTACTCAGGCGCCAAAAGAGCTATTTGGTTCCTGATATTTTCGTATTCGATATTTTGTTCTACCGAGTGAGAACTCGTATCAACTAAGTCATTCTGTTCTATATCGTCAATATCTAATGTTTTCCTACTGAAGTAACGTGCATTTTCTCTTCGAACGATAGTAAGCAACCATGATTTTTCAGCATTTTCGTCAAGTTGCTTATCGAGATATTTCCAAGCCCTCAAATAGGATTCTTGGATAATCTCTTCTGTTGCATTTTTGTCTTTGCTCAACCAATAAGCAAAACGAAATAAATCAGCATGATACAAAGCAACGAGTTTTTGGTAACGGATAGTGCGCAGTTTAAGGTGGTCATTGTACATATCAAATCCGATTGAATGGTGTGCACGTTGTGACACGAGTTCTGCTAGCACACTTACTTATTGAGTTTATGGCGTTTTATAAACTTTGTTCTATAATCCTATATGTAATTGAACAGTTGTTCAATATCGATATTTGTTTGAAATAAGCATAATGAGTATAGCGCGAGTGACATGGTGGGCATGTCGTTACGCAGGAATCAGTAAAAGGCATTACCATTTATTTCAATTTGTTAAAGAAGCACTAATCTCTAACCTCAACTGCTAATAAAAGTATCATCAGTGTGAAAGGATTCTCTCATGTGACGGGTCTTGTTCATTAGATGAATGATTAACCATTGGGAGTGCAAATTATGTGTAGTACACCAAAGACTAATTCGGCGGCTATGCCACCCAAGATCCCTTTTCGCAGTTTTATGGCGAGTATGACGCTTGAACAACGACATACATTTGCCGAGGTGGCGAATCGCGCCGATGAGCGACGAAGCATTCGTGAGCAACGTCTTGGTCTTAAACGCGCTGTTAAAAACAATATCAAAAAAGATATTTCATTATGGAAGATGCTGACTCGCTTCTTAAACCGCTATTTTGTAGCTTAAGATCCGAAGGGATGATGCTACTTTAGTCTAGCTAAGATGTTTAGCGAGGTATGGCGGAGTCGATCAATTTCGTTGGTCACCCGCTCTAGGCTTAATTTATCCTGTTCGAGGGATTCCCAATTTTGTTGCCAGACTAAAGCTAGATTTTCAGCTTGCTTCGGAATGGGTTCTTGCATGATTTGAGCTAAATCTTTGATTGTTAGAAGGGTAACCCAACCTCTGCGAGGATTTCCTTTATTGTCGATGTCTTTGTCATAATGCAAATAAAATACGATTTCTTGTAACTCGTTGAGTTTGTGGATCATCTCAAATGCAGCTGTGCGTTGATTTCGATTCGCTTCGGTTTGTTCATTACGCCAAGTGTTATAGCTGAGACTACTCAAAGCGACGACGAGACTAATCATTGCCAGTAGATTCGTTTGAAGTTGTTGTAAAAGCGTTTTTCCTATCCTTGGCATAATTGATTTCCATTTTACTGAATTGTGTTAAGTGAATTTTATATGCTTTTGATTTACGGATTGTTATTTAGAGCTAGTCTTATGTTAGTTTTGAAATGTAACCATGGGCAAGATCGTTATGATCATTAGTTTCAATTTCTATGGTACATATTGTTACTAATTTCATAGAGATCTGTATATGGCAAATCGAATAAAACGGCTGCAATTGTTGTCATTTTTTCTGTATGGACTGGTGGCAATGGTTGGTCTTGGTTTGGCTTGGTCGGTGTATATTGGTATGGAGGACGTAGAACAAACCACGACAACGTTAGTAGAGAAACAACTGCCTAGCTTGGGTATCGCTCGAGATATCGCTTTAAATTTGAGTGAACAAGAGCGTGTACTTTACGAGTACTACGCCACAATTAAACCCGAGCTTTATCAAAATAATTATCTCTCTCGCAGTCAGGTTTTATATCAAAAAATTGAGTTACTTAAAGATATTAATACTGACCTGACTCTTCAGTTGGATTTGATGCGTGAACTACAAGTGATTCAACAGCTAAGTCAAGCATTTCATCTAAACATGTCCAGTGGCAATATCGACTGGGATCAGGCTCGCGAGCAGTTAGAAAAGATTAGTGAGCAAAGGCGTTTGATGGAACCCCAACTTAATGCTTTGATGTCTAATGTGAATAATCATGTTTCAGAAGGCTACAGCGCGACAAAGCAACAGCTATCCACAACGGCATGGAGTGTGATTATTTTCAGCCTGGGGTTATTTGGGATGTCGATTGTATTGGGCCGTTACATTAAAAATTATATCGAATTAAGCATAGCTAATGAGCGTTTAGCCATGTTTCCACAGCGAAATCCCAATCCTGTACTGGCATTAAACAGTGGGTTAGAAGTGCTGTACCATAATCCGGCCACGATAACCCTGCTTAGAGCGCTCAAGTTACCCGAAACGCCATTGTCCCTGCTTGCGAGTGACATTAAATTACAGCTTGAGGCGACAAAGAGCAGTGTCCCACCAGTACAAATTTTTCAACATTATGTGAATAGTGCATTTCTCACTTATGAAATACATTGGTTGAAAGACCAACGAGCTTTTAATATTCATATGCAGGACATCACTGAGCAAAAAATAGCTGAAAATAATCTACACTATAAAGCATATCACCATGATTTATCTGGTTTAAATAATCGTGTCAGTTTCTTGCAGCATGTCGAGGCGGCCATTGACGCTGAAATACCATTTAGCCTGGTGCTTGTGAAAGTGACTCATTATGCTAAGTTAGTCGGAGACTTTGGGCTTTCTGGCGCTGCAGAAGCCATTATCTGTGTCGCACATGAACTTGAACGGGTATTTAATCACACAAAAAAAACACTAACCTGTCAGGTAAACTTGTTCCATATTGCAGATGCGAGTTTCAGCCTACTGATTGAGGATGTTAATGCATCCGAAAGTTTACAAGCATTTCTGTCTCAAGTTCAAAAACGCTTTGAAAAACCCATAGATACTCACCTTGGAGAGATCCATATACAGTTGCAGTTGGGGGTTACCGAATATCCTCGTTGCAGTAAAAACGCGAATGAGTTGCTATTACACGCTCAAATTGCTGTAGATAATAAGCAATTATCAGCCGTTAGCTACTTCGACCATCAACTAGGCTCCCAACATAAGCGCCAACAGGATCTGAACTTACGGTTAGGTAAGGCGATTGAGCGCGATGAATGTATGTTAGTTTTTCAACCTCAGTTACATCTTAAGAGTGGCTGTTTAATAGGTGCAGAAACGTTAATCCGTTGGCACTCGGATATGGGCGTCATATCACCCGCCGAGTTCATTCCCTTAGCTGAGCAGGGTGGTTTTATCTTGCCGTTAGGCAAGTGGATCTTAGAGCAAGCCTGCAAAAATTTGGCGGCATGGCAAGCAATGGGACACCGTTCATTTTGTTTGGCCGTCAATATTTCCCCAAGGCAATTTATCCAACCAGACTTTGTCACACAGGTTGCTGCTCTATTGGCGCATTATCATATCCCGCCTCATACATTAGAGCTCGAAATTACCGAGGGTATGATGATGGAAAATCATCTTACTAGCCTCCATGTGCTAAATGAATTGAAGAAGATTGGCGTATCACTTGCCATTGATGATTTTGGCACGGGTTACTCGTCATTGGCTTATTTACGTCAATTCCCTGTCGATAAATTAAAGATAGATCAATCCTTTATTAAACATCTTCATCTAGATACCTCCGCCCAATCGATAGTATTGAGCATCTGTCAGCTTGCGAAGAATTTATCATTAGAAATTATTGCCGAGGGGGTCGAATATAGTGAGCAGCTCGAGATATTAACTCAGTATCAGTGTGATGTGATTCAAGGCTACCACTACAGTAAGCCACTTCAATCCGCTGATTTTTTAGCATTTCTACACCAAAAGAGTGAATGCTCTGTCCGCCACTAAAATATGAAGCTTTACCTGAATGATGTGTAAATTTTACAACAGGATATATGATGTATGCCGCAGCTGAGTCTTAACAATCTATTACCCCAAAGCACTTTTTTGACTAAGTTATGTATGACTGGGCTCGATCATCTTTTAGGCATTAGCCAACTCAATCGCCTGTATGAACGTTCCGCAATAAAGGGATTAACAAAGGAAGTCTTCGCTGCGCGTTTCGTAGAAATTTTTGAATTGAAGATTAAGTCACCGTTAGATTTATCGATGCGTATTCCACAGCATGGTGCTGCGATTGTTGTTGCTAATCATCCTTATGGCGGCATTGAAGGTGTTATTCTCGCGTCCTTACTATCTTCAAGTAGGAGTGATGTCAAAATACTTGCTAATCAAGCGTTGAAAATTATTCCTGAATTAGCTGATTTTTTTATATTTACCAATCCCCTCGCTCCAGGAGCAAAGGGCAATGCTCAATCATTAAGGGCTTGCAAGGCACATTTGGGCAAAGGGGGACTCTTAGTACTCTTTCCTGCTGGCCGAGTTAGCTATCCCAATAGCGATGGTCAGGTGACTGATCATCAATGGAATCGTATAGCGGGGTCGCTTGCCGCTAGTACGAGAGCCCCGATAATCCCATGCTTTATCTCGGGAAAAAATAGCAACATGTTCTATTTAATGGGGGAAATTTACTTTCGTTTTAGAATGCTACTGCTAATCAAAGAAATGCTTAAAAGCAAAGGTCGAACCGTTGAGATCACCTTAGGTCAGCCGGTCTTATTTCCCCCTTTTTTAGAGAAAACCCAAATGACAACTGACATTGCCCGTTTACTGACATATTTGCAGGCCCCAGAGTATCAATACCAATGGTCAACGTATCAAACGCCAGTGCAATTACCGTTAGCATCCCCTCAATTAGCCGAAAATTTGCAGGCTGAGATAATCCAATTACCAGATGAGCAATGCCTGCTCCGGTATAAGCATTTTGAGGTCTACTATGCATCAAGAGCACAATGCCCGTTCGTCATCGAAGAGATTAGTCGCCTGCGTGAAGAGAATTTTAGATTGTTTGATGAAGGTAGTGGCCTACCTCAAGATGGTGATGCTTTCGATGATACTTACACACATCTATTTGTGTATGACAGTCAAACCAAGGCGATCATCGGGGCTTATCGTATGGGCCAAACTGATAACTTATTGGCACGGGGTGATATTGCCCCCTTGTATTTAAGCCGTATGTTCGACTTCAGTGCCGAATTTATCAATCAAGTTCAACCATGCCTTGAAATGGGTCGCTCATTTGTGATCGCTAGCCATCAGCGGAGCTTTCATGGATTACTGTTACTATTCAAAGGGATTGGTGCTTTTGTGTGTAAATTCCCTCGCTACCGAACCTTGTACGGCACTGTGTCATTGAGTAAGCAATATACCCCTTTGAGCGTAATATTAATTGAACAATTTCTGGTGATAGCATCACCACAGGTTAAGGCCAAAAAACCATTCGATCTAAAGGTTCCTGCTGATATTCAGCATTACTTGGCGAATCATCCTAATGATATTGAAGTGTTGGAATTATTAGTTAAGCAAATTGAACCTGATGGTAAAGGTTTGCCTGTACTGGTAAAGCAATACCACCAACTTGGAGCTCGGTTCTATTGTGTCGGTATTGACCCTAATTTTGCCGATACGCCGGGATTATTATTAAGCGTGGATTTACCTAAGGCTCCGGAGCGATTGTTGAAATTGTATTTGGGACATGGGGCGGAGGCATATCGACAAAGGCACAATGGCTAACGGTGAGTTTTCAGCTAGCTTTTACCTATGGGTACCCTAGGGGCCGTCTCAGAAAACGGAAAATAAAGCACGCTCAGCCCAAACACTCGCGCTCTTGAACAGAGTTAGACCAGACCGGCCGCTAGTCCAGTGCCGATCAGCAGCATTGCCGCAGCCACCACGATCTGCACAGTGCGTCGTGTCACTTTTTGAAGCATGCGCTTGCCCATAAATGAACCGATGAAAGCGCAGATCGTGCCCACCGCAACAGGCGCGAGTAGTTCCTGCGACTGAGCAAAGTTGCTCGCCATGAAACTCGCGCCATAAACCGCCAATCGCGCAGCATCGACGATGACTGCTGAAACGACACCTGTAGCGACGAATGCCTCTTTCGATAGGCCACTTTTCAACAGGAAGGCCGAGCGCAGTGCGCCTTGGTTCCCTGACAGGCCACCGAAGAAACCGGACAGCGCACCTCCGAGCGGTAACCACCTCGGCGGGAACGCCAGCGCTTGAAAGCGGGGTGACAACTCCAAGAGGGCGAATACCACGATCAGGGAGCCTATGACGGCCTTGATCATGGTGATCTCGAACGTCGTTCCGTCAACGGTGTAACTCGCCATGACCGGCATTTTTTCGAACAGGTTTATGAGGCTTGCCCCCGCCAAGGCGGCGATGGCGGCAGGCACGCTGAAGCGTGCAACGACCCGCCAGTCAGCCTGCTTGGCCATCAAGCCGAACTTGAAAATATTGTTGGCGAAATGCACGACAGCAGTGGCTGCGATAGCCAGCGGCAAGGGGAAGAACAACGCGAAAACCGGCATCAGAACTGTCCCAAGGCCGAAGCCTGAAAAAAGTGTCAGGCCAGAGACCAATAGCGCCACGATGCCAATCAAGGCAAGTTCCATTTGTGTGCCTCCATCAAATAATCGAGTTTCAGTATCGGCATTCGATTATTATGAACCAATCTCCATTGAAAACAAAAGAAACTATGACCAACACGCACACTGGCGACCGCAACCCGTGGTCTGTTTTTCTCATCTTTCTGCGCCTTGGGTTGACCTCTTTCGGCGGCGCTGGTTGTCCGAGCGCAGCTATGCGGATTTGGTGGCGCTGTGCCAATTCCTGCCGGGGCCTGCAAGCAGTCAGGTCGACATCGCATTAGGCCTATCCCAGTCGGGCTACGCTGGAGCGCTGGCCGCCTGAGCCGGCTTCACATTGCCTTCTGCCCTTGCCTTAATCCTGTTCGCGCTGGGCATTTCCAACTACGGCGATGCCCTATCGCTAGGCGCGCTGCACGGTCTGAAAGTGGTGGCAGTCGCGGTCGTCGCCCAAGCGGTATGGGGCATGGCACGCAACCTCTGTACTGACGTGCCGCGTGTCACCATCATGGCGATTGCGACTTATGCCCTCCGCATGGGTGCAGGTCGGCATGATTGTTGCTGCTGGCGTCGCTGGGCTGCTGTTCAAGCCTAGTCAGGACGGCGCACACGATCCGCTGCCGATCACAGTTAGCCACCGCGCCGGCGTGATCTGGTTGACACTGTTTTTTGCTTTGCTGGTCGGCCTGCCGGTTCTGGCTCAACTGATGTCGAGTCAAACCATGACCATGGTGGATGCCTTCTTCCGAGCCGGGTCATTGGTTTTCGGCGGTGGCGACGTCGTGCTGCCGCTGCTGCAAGCTGAGGTAGTGCCCTCCGGTTGGGTCAGCAATGAAGCATTCCTTGCAGGGTACGGTGCTGCACAGTCGGTGCCCGGCCCCTTGTTCACATTCGCCTCGTTCCTCGGGGCGTCCATGAGCACAACGCCTTCCGGATGGATTAGTGGACTGATTTGCCTGCTGGCTATCTTTGCCCCATCGTTTCTGTTGGTCGTAGGTGCTTTGCCATTTTGAGAGCGGCTGCGGCAAAGCCTGCGCACTCAAGCGGCGCTCACCGGGGTCAATGCGGCTGTGGTCGGTCTTCTGCTGGCTGCGCTCTATCAGCCGGTATGGACCTGCGCCATTAATCAGCCGCAGGACTTCGGGCTGGCACTGGCGGCCTTCGTCGCGCTGATGTTCTGGAAGCTGCCGCCCTGGCTGGTCGTTGTCGGCAGCGGCGCGGCGGGCTGCTTGCTGAGTGCCGTTCAGTGAGACCAGTGAGACCAGTGAGACTGTGGCAATGACCGACAAAGACCTCTACGGCGAGCTGATCCGCCTGCACATCCTGCACCATGCAGCCGAGGAACCGATCTTCGGACTCGGCATCATCGAAGAGCTACGGCATCACGGATATGAGATGAGCGCCGGAACGCTGTATCCCATGCTGCATGGACTGGAAAAAAAGGGCTATCTTAGTTCACATCACGAGCGCACCGGGCGGCGGGAACGGCGCGTCTACGAGATCACCGGGCAAGGTCGGGTTGCGCTCGCGGAGGCCCGGGCGAAGGTCAAGGAGCTGTTTGGCGAACTGATCGAGGGGCATTGAGTACACCAAGACTTCTCGGATAGGTGAGACACTGAAAGCGGAAAACACAGCGTGTTAAATGGCGTGCGAAAGTTCTCGAAGAGCCATTGTAGCCGGTATTTTGTAGATTTGGTTGTGAAGTGTAATTGCCTTGCTCGTCATTCGCTTATTCGTTAGAATATCGATATGAATAAGCGATTACTAAAAGATCTCCTGTACGAACAGGTCGCCCGCATCGGCAAGGCCGCCTCCAGTCCGAAGCGGCTGGAAATCCTGGAGCTGTTGGCGCAAGGCGAGAAAACCGTCGATACCTTGGCGAGCGAATTGTCGGCAGACATCAAACTCACCAGCGCCCACCTGAGAGTGCTGAAGGAAGCACGCTTGGTGACTTTCCGGCGAGACGGCAAATACATCATCTATCAACTGGCAGGCAGCGATATCGCAGGTCTGTGGGTGAACCTGCGCCAAGTCGCTGAAGAGCACCTGCTCGAACTCAAGATGGCGCTCGCCCAAATGGTGGCCGATCCGGAAAAACTTTCCGCAGTCAGTCGTGAGGTACTGCTGGAACAAGCGCGGCGAGGCGAAGTGTTCGTCATCGATGTACGTCCGCAGACTGAATATGCCACGGCCCACCTGCCTTTCGCCCGCTCGATGCCGGTGGTCGAAATCGAACAGCGACTTGCTGAACTGCCGTCAGGCACAGAAATCGTCGCTTACTGCCGTGGGCCGTTTTGCCTGCTGTCCGACGAGGCCGTGGCACTTCTTGCCGCGAAAGGCTATCGGGTGCGCAAGATTCTCGATGGCGTCAGTGAATGGCAGGCGGCGGGCTTCCCGGTGGAGCGTTCCGAATCATGAACATGAAGGGACGTGAAAGCGGTATGCCCGACGAAGCCTACTGGATGAGCTTCTTCAAGACAGAAGACGCAATCGACAGGCTGCTGGGTTCGGCAGTACAGGGAAATGTCATCGAATTCGGCTGTGGATATGGCTCCTTTACGGTGCCAACCGCCCGACGCACGACAGGGCGTGTTACCGCCTTGGATATCGAACCGAACATGGTCGATTGTGTGCGTCAGAAGGCCTTCACTTTCGGTCTCTCCAACATTCAAGCCAACGTTCGAGATTTCGTCGCACACGGAACGGGCATGGATTCCGAGTCGCAGGCGCACGCAATGATTTTCAACCTGCTGCATCTGGAGCACCCCGTGGATTTACTGCGCGAAGCCTACCGAATCTTGCAGGCCGGTGGTGTGCTTTCGGTGATTCATTGGCGTAGCGACATCGCAACCCCTCGCGGTCCCTCTTTAGCGATTCGCCCGACGCCCGATCAGTGTCAGGGATGGATGGGCGAGGCCGGATTTCGTGCCATTGAATTGGTTGATTTGCAAAATTGCTGCCCGTTTCACTTCGGCCTGCTGGCCAGGCGTTGACTCCCTTTTTTCTGGAGGACTGTTTCATGAAAATCCTGATCATTTTCAATCACGAACCCTACGACACCACTGACGTGACCTGGAATGGGCTGCGTCTGGCCGACAAACTGGTCGATGCCGGTAGTGAAGTCCGCCTGTTCTTGATGAACGATGCGGTCGACCTCGCACGCGATGCCTGCTGCCCACCCGAAGGGTACGATCAAGACCTGTCTCAGATGCTCAAAGCCCTGATCGCCCGTGGCGTCACCGTCAAGGTATGCGGTACCTGCATGGCACGTTGCGGTATTTACAAGAACCAGCCGTATTTCGAAGGCGCCGAAAAATCCACCATGCCAGTACTGGCTGAATGGGTCATTGATAGCGATAAGGTAATCTCATTCTGAAACGTACCAAAGCCTCTGCTTCGCTTTGACCCCCGCCGACTACGACGCTTGGTATGACAGCCATAGAGGGAACCGGATTGGCAATACCGAGTATCGCGTAATGTCGGACGAATTGGCACTTCCTTCGGAAGGCCGAGTGCTAGATGCCGGCTGCGGAACGGGCTGGTTCACCCGCCGACTTGCGGTACTGCCGAATCTGCAAGTCATTGGGATTGACCTCGATCTACAATCCCTCGCGTTTGCACGTAGCCGTGATGATCGCTCAAGTATGGGGTTTGCTAACGCTGTGCGACACGAATCCTCTTTGATCAGCGCTCGGGTTGTGCCTCGGCAAACCTGATGTGTAGGCATCAGCTCGCGACAAAGCGTTTGGCAATCAAGTGATCGAGTGCCAGTGGCCCTGACCCACGCGCAACAAGAAACAGCAGAGCCGCAGCCCATATACTATGAGTAGGATAGGCATCTGGATAGACAAGGAACTGGATAACTATGGTCATCCCGAGTAATGCCAACGCAGAAAACCTTGTCGCAAACCCAATCAATATTAGGGCAGGAAACAGATGCTCCGCAGTGGCGGCCATAATGGCGCCTAATTCTGGGGGAATAAGTGGTAGTTGATATTCATAACGGAACAGCTCGACCACTGATGCAGAGAGTTGAGGCCAGCCAAAGTGGAATTCCCCAGAGATAATATCTAGAGAAAAACCTTGTATTTTGGTCTGTCCTGATTTCCAAAAAATGGCGGCAATAGCAAAGCGGGCCAGCAGCGCAATCCACGCATCGGGAATACGTGACAGCAACTGAACAACCGAGCGGATCAAGGTCGTGAGTCTGAGGATCATAGGGTATTCTCCATCGGTGATGCTGCCACCAACGCATGGCTGCGTATTAGCAGACTGAGGGTCTCGGGAAAATCAAATGGGCCGGAGTCAGCAACCGCCGCCACAAAAGAAGCCCCGCTACCTAAACTGTCTATGAACCTCACCGCATTAGGTTCTATATGGATGATCTCTACCCCCAGTTCAGGGCGAACCAGCAATGCAGTTTGGCTACAGGTAAGATCAACCCGTCTCATTCCTTCAACGGGATCTTGGCTCTGGTGAACTGACCAGATAGACACCACAGGATGAGTCGAGTTCAGGACACGCAGAGCCGGATGCAGGGTGAAGCAAATGCGAGCAAGCATAGCTTCATCCGACAATAGTGATCTTAATGCCTCTTGGGATAGAGGTTCTGCATCCGCAGCATGCCACGACTCGACCCTGAGCCACTCAAGACGTGCTACATCCGCAAGATATGGCAAACCTGCGACAGGTGGAAAGCTGGCAATAAAATCAGAATATTGTGCACCATACCAAGCAAGTACCGGAGACTTAGGAGGATAATGACGAATAAATTCGGCAGCCATTGCTCTGAAAAACGCTTCACCCACAAGTGCTTGCACCACGGGATAACTGTCAGCTAAGGCATCGATCAGTGAAACAGTCACGTTGTTGCGATACACATCAAACCGCTTGGTTGGATCTGAACCATTCCAGGTGGTCAGCCCAGATGGGGAAGCAGATGTTGGCGTCAACAGCGCGTCCATCCATTCGGCTTGGTTACTCATATACTTGCCTCCTTACTTCTCGCCATCAACAACTCAGCTTGGCGAGCCTCGGCAGCAAGAACGGCAAATGCTGGAATGTCGTTGTCACGCTCAATCAGGGTAGGTTGAGGTCCTAAAAGAGCGATGACTGTGCTGTAGAGATCCCAGACTGCATTGGCGACAGGAGCACCATGACTATCAATCAACAGGGGAGCTCCAGCTGCATCGACTTCTTCGGCGTGGCCCGCCAAATGGATTTCGCCGACTGCCGAGAGTGGGAGGTCACGAACGTAGGCCATCACATCACGTCTGTGATTGATGCAAGAGACATAGGCGTTGTTGATATCGAGGAGTAGCCCGCAACCAGTTCGGGTAATCACCTCACTTATAAAGTCAGCCTCCGGCATGCTTGAGGCGACAAATTCGACATAAGTAGCCGGATTCTCAAGTAACATCCGCCGACCGAGCCGTTCCTGGACTCGATTGACGTGTTCGCAAACGTGCTCAAGGGTTTGTGGGTTATAGGGCGCTGGCAACAGGTCATTTAGAAACGTACTTTGGTGACTTGACCAAGCCAGATGTTCAGAGAAGGACTCTGGTTGATATCGTGTAAGGAGTGTCGCGAGCCTATCCAAATGGGTTTCATCCAATGGTCCCTCACCACCTATCGATAGCCCAACACCGTGGATAGACAGCGGATAATCGGCTCGAATGCGTTCGAGGTAATGATGGAATGGCCCCCCCGCCACCATGTAGTTTTCGGCATGGATCTCAAAAAAACCTATGGCTGGGCGAGTGTCGAGGATCGTCCGAAAATGTTCCGGCTTCAACCCGACACCGCCCGCCCTCGGTAGGGCAGACAGTGTCATGGTTTGCATCCTATCAGGCACTCTTTTCCTGGAAGGTATCCAACTGACCAAACCCAGTGGATGAGGTACTGGACTCAGTCTGTTCACAGGTTCCTTTGGGAACCATTGACCAGGCATTACCTTGATGGTCACGCACAGAGGTGCCCGCGCAGGAAGTTCCCGCACCTGCCTTGCAGTCGTTTTTGCCTTTGAGAGCAACACCGTAGCATTTTTCCATGCTGGCCATCTTGCTGTCTTCGGCTGCAGCGACAGGAGCTGTTGCCATCACTAAGGCTGTGCCAAATGCGATGGCAAGAGAGGCTGAAGTCATTGTCTTTTTCATAAAAGCTTCCTTTTCGTGGGTTGATAAACCAGCCAGTAGACGACCTGTCAGATTATTCTTTCAAGCCCAGCTGTCCTGAATGGCTAAAAAACCAAAATAATGTTTAATCTAGAGCTGTTAACTAAGCAGATATTCTCTGACTAGCTCACGAGCTCGGTGCAGTCTACTTTTGATGGCGCCAGGTTGTTCACTTAACCGCTCAGCAATTTCAGCAATCGTCAGCTCTTCAAAATCTCGTAGCAACACCACCTCAAGGTAGTGCGCGGGCAAGGATTCAAGCGCCTTAGCCAAATCAATCCTCAGAGACTCATCATTACAACTAGCTAGCTGGCGTTCAATCATTTCGTCTTCCAACGGATCTTGCTTGAACATCATACGCTGAAGGCGATGACATTCCCGTTTAATGACGGTGAATAACCAAGAGGAAAACGCTGCCACAGCTTTGAGTCCGCTAACCTTGCGGGAGATCACCATCAGAGACTCTTGAACGGCATCATCGACATCACTGGCGTGACAATGTCTGCGTGCATAACGGCGTACATCCGCATGGCACACCGCCAGCAGACGGGAGATAGCAGCATGGTCTCCCGTCTGGGCGGACAGAATGAGATGTTCTTTTTCCATTATGCCATTCGTCATGGCTCAATTCCTTTTGTCGAGTTTACGGCCAACCATTGCACACATGGGACAAAAGCCCATTAAACCCGTCATGGAAAGGATGGCACTCACCACGCCAGCCGCAGCCGCTAAGTCAGATTTACCCCAGTACATCACGGCAAACACGAGTGCCATAGTGCCCAAGATGATGCGCAATGCGCGTTCCCAATTTGGAACATTCTTTACATAGAACATGTCAGTCTCCTTCGATGGCAAGAGTATTGGATTACTCTCTTATTTATAAAGAGGAGCTAGGTAAGCAAAACGGTTCGCTGGAAACGAAAAAAAATTGAGGCCACCGAGCCTATCGGTTGATTATTGTCAGCGATGCCACCAAGGTCTAGATTGCAAGTTGAGTTAAGAGTAGTGGCTCAAACCTTTGCTTGCAAGGGAAGTGAAACGAACTCAATTACTCGGGGCGCACCATTGAAAAACTGGGGCATCAGGTCAAACTTATTCCTGCAAGAATGGTGCAAGCCATGTTGGTCGGCAATAAGATGATGCCAAGGATGCTATCGCGATTGGCGAAACAGCTTGTCGGCCACAAGTCAGTTTGTTACGCCCTAAAACCGTCGAGCAGCAAAACATTCAATCTTTGTTGCGCATATGCTTTACTAGCAAAATCTAAAATTAGCCCGTGATATCCTGCTGGTTCAGGTATTCTTAATGCCCTGATATGTAGTCTAATTGTTACGGCCCAAGCACGCAGCTATGTTATCTATCCTCATAATAGCAATATATTTTATTTGTCCACGTCACAGGTTTTCATGGGCGTAGCTTGTCATAAGTGCAAATTTAAAATGGGGGTTTGTCAACAACGTATTTATTTAATTGACAGTATTGATGTCACTGGGGTCATATTTTGACAAGGTGATCCGGCATAGTAATCAAATTGCATTGTAGCGGCGTTGACCACAATATGACTCAGGCTAACGGTATTGGCGTCTTCCCTATGCATACATACGCTGTGTACAGACGGATGACCATAGTGAGACTGATGATAAGTTAAGTGCCCTTGGCGATGTCCATCGATCCTTTGATAGCTTTCTTGTCGGCACCGACGAACTTCTTTTAGCATCACGCCGGATGAGGTGATGGGTGAGACTGCTGTTTGTGTTGTTAAATTTAGGCCATCCCAACTGACGACTTGTATATCCCTATCATCTTGCACATGGGCAGGGAAATAACACAGTAAAAAAGGAGCTAAACGGGTTAATGGCAGAGCTTGGGCTCTCGCATCAATAGGGCCATCAAGCTTGAGTATGGTGGGAATGATCGAACCTCGGCTCAAGACTGGGCTAGCAGCAGAAAAATGCTTCGCTGCTTGGTAATTGTTGAGGAGACAAAAAACCTCTCCCCGTTGAGTTAAGGTTATCCATGTGCCACCTCCTTGGGTATCAATTGGATAAATAGCCTTGAGAGCAGGATCCCATGTTGGAGGTATCGCTTGAGGACGTACTTTTTGTTCATCCCTATTAAAAAAAACTTCATGCCCCTCAGGGGTGACTAACCAGGTTAATGTGCACATTGATTTCTATTGAAACTTGCAGTTGAGGGGGCTAAGCCAAATTCAGTGGAAGTCACCCCGCCCATTAACTGATATATCGTTTTTAATGTCGAATAGTGATGAATGGCATGACTACAGGCGAACATCAATTCTCGAGACAGGGTGCTATCAACTTGGATAATATGCGACTTATGGATCCCAATATCGGCATTAACACGCACAACTTTTGTCATCGTCATCGCATTAAGGCCTAAAATCCAACATCTTACCTCAGCAAATTGGTTTAATGCCTCAGTTAATGACGTCTCAAGTAACGATCCTCGTTGCCTCATTTCATAATCAACAACCCCAGTATCAAGACTCGATTGTAAGGATATAAAATGATCCAAAATATGGCGGGTATGACTACCGATGGAGCTGGGTATCCCGTCTGCAAGTTGACAGTATTCATGTTCCTTGAGCCGCGCAAGAAATGCAACACCTTGGTCTATTGTGGAAATATAATGGGTTAACATCCAGTACCTAATCTTATTACCTAAATCTAGCAAAATAGACCTTAATTCAAGGTGATTACTTGCAAAAATGTTTATTGCTTAGCGAAATGCCTTAAAAGCGTCATCCAATGGGGTATCTACAATATGATTTATATAGTTACTCATCACTTTTTGGCTAATCCCAAGTACGATCTCTAGTAGCTGTTGCTTCGTATAACCCGCATCAAAAAAAGCTTGTTTCTGCTCATGGCTTAATTGACCTCTGTTTCTCACTAGGGCAAGCGTTGTTTCCCGCAGAACTTGCTGTTCGTTGGTGGGTAATGGGCGCTTATGAATCAGAGCATCAATGATAGTGCTATCAATTTTCATCATATGAGCAATGGCGGTATGTGCAGGGACGCAGTAATGGCATTGGTGTTCAATGTTAATGGTTTGCCACACAATGGTTTTTTCGATTGCATTGAGTGAACTCTGGCTAAATAACTCATGTAGAGTTTGATAGGCTTCCAGTACTTTGGGTGATTCAGCCATCACCGCATGTAAGTTTGGAATGCTTCCAAAGCCTTTCAAGGATTTTTCTAAGAAAGGTAGGCTTGCCGCGGGTGCTGTTTCAAGGGAATGTAGCATGTAAGATGACATTATTTATCTCCGAAATTTAACTGCATATACAGTCGAATATAATTGCAATTGAACGATCGTTCAAGCTATTATTGAGCAAATGTTCAAGTTGAGGCCTTAAAAGGTGAAACCATTTAAGTTTGAGCGTGATAAGGTTATTGACGCTGCAAAATTATTATTTTGGCAAAAAGGGTTCCATGGCACTTCAATGCGTGATCTACAACAAGCAGTAGATTTACGCCCTGGTAGTATCTACGCTAGTTTTGGGGATAAGTCACAGCTCTACAGTGCGGCACTAATGCGATATGCCGATGAGGGATATCAAGCATTACAGCAGTGTTTTGAAGAAACAGGCGATGCCGAAAAATCGTTAGCACAATTTTTACATCTTGCCGTGAATAGAGGTGTGGATGAACCTAGCCATGTTTGCATGTTAGTGAAAACTATTGCCGAGCTTGGAGATGAAGAGCATTCCCTCGCCATTCTTGCAAAGCAGCAATTAGCACGAATGGAAAATGCTTTTTTTGAACTTTTTTTACATCTACAACAGCAGCAAGGCAAATTGTTAGACCAAGAGCCACGGCTAATGGCAAAAGAGTTTCAGGCTTTAGTGATTGGATTAAAAACATATGCTCAAACGGGCCAGTCACAGGAAACAATGCAGTTAATGAGCGAGCATGCGCTTAAGTATTTCTTTACACGCTAAAATTATGCTCAGTGAATAGTGTTTAGGCTTGATAGTTAATTAGAAGAGATATTGCATATGCCATTATTTTTCAAATCGATAAAATCAAAAATATTTCTCGGTTATGCTGCAATACTCTGTGTGACGTTAATAACATCTGGCTTACTGGCGAGTAGTAACAAGAATATTAAAAATGATGTCAGCGAATTTATTGAAAATACACTTCCTACCTTAGACGCGATCTCCAAGCTTCAGCATGTCGCTAAAGAACAGGTGCTAGCTGGATACTCGTTGTACGGCACTACACTTGGTATAAATGACTTTAACCTTTTAAAACAAAAACTCGAACAACAACTTCAGATAGAGCAAACAAAGTTAGCTGAAATTCAGAATAAACAGCTCATTGAAGAATTTGCAGGCCTGCATCAAGCATTAATTTCTCTCGCGGGTGTGATGGGTGACCAATCAGTCGATTGGGATTTAGCACGGGAAAATCTGAATTCTTTGAGCATAGCTGCTAAGCAATTGAATGATGCATTAGATTTGCTCGCCATTGAGGTATCTGAAAATGCTAAATCTCGCTCAAGAAATATAGAAGCGAGCTTGGAAAACAATACGCTGCTCATTTTTTTATTAGTGTTTGTGATGGTTTTTGTTGCTATTGCTGCCTATATGGTTGCCCAGAAGCAGATAGCAAAACCTATCCAACTCTTGGCCACTAAGCTAATCGATATTTCGAGAATGCGGGATCTGACTCAAATACTCCCTGATGAGAATGTGACAGAGATAAACACAGTAGCAACCAGTGTTAATGGCTTGGTTAGCATGTTTAATGGTGGAATGTTGGATATGCGCAATGTGGTCCAACACATTGGTGCCGCAGTGATACAGCTAAGCAAAAGCACCTCATCATCCAATCAAGCGGTGATTAATCTGAGTGACGGAATTGAGAGTTTGATTCATATCATGGATGACTTAGAAACTTACATGCAACAGAGTCTAAATCATTCAGAATCCGCTGCACATTTTGCAGAGCAAGGTGCCGCAAATATGGCCGAGGGTCAAATTCAAGTGCGACTCGCCTCTGAAAGTATTAATGCACTTTCGAATGATATTGAAACCACGTCCTCCATTCTCGTCTCACTGCAGTCATCGGGAAGCCAAGTATCAAATGTGGTGGAAACCATTGCTAATATTGCATCCCAAACAAATCTATTAGCACTAAATGCTGCAATTGAAGCCGCAAGAGCTGGAGAGTCAGGACGAGGGTTTGCTGTGGTTGCAGATGAAGTGCGTACCCTTGCGATAAGAACAGCGCAATCAACGAATGAAATTAACGCTTTGCTTGAAGGGATTGTCAGTTCAATCAAAGATGCCGTTGATAATATGAATAATAATAGAGAGAAGGCTCAGCAATCTGTTGTCTTAACAAACACCTTAGTGACAAGTTTGGGTAATGGACGACAAGTCATTTTATCTTTAGCTGATACCAGTAAAGAAGCCTCTCAACAGGTGTCTTTATCACAGCATCACACATCGAAAGCAAAGGACTTTGTCCATGGATTTCAGACCTTAGGGCAAACGGTTCAATCCAGTGCCGAACAAACTCAAAGCACCAGTGAAGATCTTATTTCACTAGCAAAAGAGATTTCAACGAATTTGAGTAAGTACAAAATCATCGATGCACACAAAAGTGGTCTCTAATTGAGCAGTCTATTTAGTGGTGATGGAAGAGTTTCACGCGCCAAAGCGATAATCAAATGCTAACGAGTCCGCTCTTAAAAGGGCTCGAATGTTATTTAGTGATGGTGCCTGACAACAAAGCTATGGCAGCAGAACTGGCATTAGTAGCTAATTCTCTTCATGAAGCGGATTTTAAGGTGGTCACTTCCTCCAGAAAGCCTATTTACAGCAGAAAAAGCCAAAATAAGTAGACAGAAAGGAAGGGCTGGTGTGTGTGGGGGGTGAGAAATAATATGACACCATGATTGACATATGTCATATAAATACAATGGGTTACCATGAATTTGGCGAGAATTTCCAGAATCCCGGCGGACCCTCTTCTAGCCTTGAGTTTCTGATTCGAAACGCAGCGCCTCCACCATATTTCACCAACAAGGCCGCCAGCACTGATGACCTTGCTAGTCTTTACCATTTAACTCTAGATTTGCTCATTCAAGATGATGCACTGACAATCTCAGTCATCATTACACTTTGGGTAATTTGTGTTGGATCATGGCCAGCGCAAAGGAGTTCCAGTCTGCATTAGCATAGCTACTCACCAGATCCCGCAGGATTGTTGGTTCGCCGGCGTTATCCACCTGTTGCGAAATTATTGGCAAATTCAGCGCATTACAGTAATCCTGCCACTCCACCACAAAAAACTGCTGCTTGTAGGGGAGTAGTAATGTGCCTTCAGCTTGCGCATTAAAATCACGCGCGGCTAAATAACCTGTAAACCAATGATTGAGTAGCGTATCGCATTGCTTAGTGTGGAATAAGTTTCCCCAATCATCCCCGAGTATGGCTTGACCCGACAGGACTCGCTGGCAATGATGAAAATCGATAAACCCTAGCTCACGTGCAATCACTTGTTGGCAATGCTTAAGCTGGAGATCTGAGTGTAAGATGCCCAACTTCGCCATTAAGGTCGCGACTCTTTGCTTGGCAGACGGCTCATCCTGCTGACAAGCTTTGAACAGCTTTTTAGCGCGAATTTTAGTTTCATTTAATGCGATGGCGCTTGAGTCTTTCATATTGGCGAACTTCATTTTGCATTACCTCCATGACTGACTCGATTTGCTCGCGGCACGTGAATGAAAGGCCAAATACTGATGATCAATAAACTCAATAGACAAGCTAAGATGTCCGCAATTGGAAAGGCCATCCATAACTCAATCAAAGCGTTTGGCATGATATTAATGTTTAATGCACCTGTGATAAATGAAATATCTGTAAAGGATAGTTGAGGTAACAGGACCAGCAGTGGCAGTAATAAACCATAGATTTTTATCCCAGATAATAGCAATGCAAGCTTAGGGCGGTTTGTGCCTTGATACATAGCAATCGCAATACCTGTGATCCCCGCCAAAGGTAAGGCGATAAACGTCACACTCGAAATCTTAATACAGGCGGTAATGAGTGCGAGGTCATCGGTGAAAATACCAAATACTGAAGTAGGAAACCCCATAAATATGATTGTCACAACACTCAGATAACAGCAGGTTAAGACGATGCCCCATTTAGCACACGCTAACACCCGAGAAGATGCCATCGCCCCATAGTTATAGGCACTGATCGTCTGTGCTGCACTGGTGAGAGCCATGAGCGGCAGGGCGATAAAGATATTAAAGCGTCCGATCAAACCATAAGCGCTGATCATGTACGCGACCTCATTCGCCGCTAGCGTATTGGGCACTACATTGGCTAAATGACTGACTAAAATATGATTTACCAATGAGATCACGCAGGCAATCCCAAGATATGACAATAATATCGGGCTACCTAAGCCAAGAATCGCTTTTATCTCAGTGAAGTTGAGCTTTATCTGCTCCATTCTAAAATAAATGGGCTGGGCAGCTTGCCTATGAAGCGCCTGCTTATTGGCAAAGCGGTTATTGGGGACAAAATAAACGACGGCGATAAATAGACTCACACATTGGCCCGCTACCGTTGCCCACGCCGCACCACTTACGCCCATCTCCAAAACGGCAATAAAGAGTGTATCGAACAGAATGTTCATGACCGCCGACAACAAGATAACCAGCAGCATCACCACGACTTTGCCTTGTGCTCTGAGTAAATCGCCGCTAAGGGATAACAAAAAGGTGAACAGGCTAAAACAGAGAATGGGTTGTAGATACTCTGTAGCAGCTAAGGCAAGTGTTGAGCTTACCCCAATAAACGCTAATAGATTATCGAGCTGGGCGAGTGACACGACAGTGACGATCACTCCGCAACATAGGGTTAACGAGAAACCGGCATTCGCGATTTGACTCGCCTTATTAAACTCGTTTGCCCCTAAAAATCGGCTCACTAAGGTCGCCGTCCCATTTCCTATCATGCAGGCTAAAGCGAAAATCATCATTTGTAATGGGAAGGCAATCGTTACCCCAGCCAATGCATCGGCGCCGATGTATTTCAAAATAAAATAAGAGTCGACTAAGTTGTAGCTGCCGCTGAGCATCATGGCCAATGCCATGGGTAACGCAAAGCGCAAATACAAAGTAGGGATAGCTAACGTACCTAAGGACTCAGTTGACTGAGATTTCCTGTGGGAAGACGTTTCGGTGGCCGCCAAGGGTACAATGTCAGAAGGTTCAGCATTGATACCGGCGGGTTTGAAAGTGTTAGCGGTTGCATGTTTCACAAACAATTCTCCTAAGTTTATTGGCATTCCGCTAAGCCAAACTTATGTGATTGCTGTGGGTTCGATATGAAATCGATTCGCAACGCTGTTAATTTATCAGAGTGATATCATCTTTTGCGGACAGGCTTCTCTGCAACCTGCCGCGTATTATTCTCACTCATCCGCTTGATGTCAATCACCAGATTAACCACGCCACCCCAAAATCATTGGGATGAAAAAGGCCTGCCTAACTTTGGTGAGCCAATGCCAATGTGATGCAACATGAATATACCGCCAATGCCTGCCAGCAATGGCAAGCAACATCAACCAGTGATGGTTATTACCGCCTGAAATCAAAGTCGCTAACGGTAAACAAACAATCCCAATGCTTAGTGAGTGTTGATGGCGACTTGCATCTGGGTGGTTGCGAGCAGGCGGACAGTGAATGGCGAACTGAGTTTATGCCAAACGGTTCACTGCGAGTGGTATCGCGTAAGTGAGGTTCATTGATGAAAGTGGCAGGAGAGTCCTATCCCAATGGCGATCATATAGTTGAGGGTGTCTGGAAAATACTATTTCGCAGCAGTTCTATTTCAGAGAGGTGAAATAGCAACAAACAGTTTGTAATCGGTGCTTGAAATGTCTTCTGAGTTGAGGTCGCTTAACGACATCTTGGTTGAGCCAGCGTTGCTCGGCGCTAAGCAGTAACTATTTAACAGTTATTGCTTTTTTTATGCATCTACCACTGGCTAATCGCCTGCCAAATTAATCGAATGGCCAACAGCGTCAGTACAATGCTAAAAGCGGTTTGAAAATGTTTATCGGCGACGCGTTTTAGCATTTTAAATCCAATCCAAGTGCCTATAGCACCACTTAAGATCATGCATATTAGCAGCGGCCACCAATCATCTAACGACACCCCCATACCTTCAAATACGACTATTTTAGCGCTGTGCTGCAGCGACATGGTCATGGCAAAGGTTGCCACAGTACGAAAACGATCGACTTCCAATTGCTTAATAAATGCAGCGACTAGGGGGCCTGTCGCCCCCGCAAATAACGAAATAAAAGTCGTAATAGTACCAGCAGCAACGGTTCCTAAGGTGCTAAGTACCATTTTAGGTAGTTTAGGGCCCCAACAGGAATACAGAATAAAAGCAGCGATGGTGAGATACATAACCGATGGTGGCAGTGCCACCAATACAAAACTCCCCAATAGAGCACCTAAAATGGCTCCAGGGAAAAATGCTGCTATCAGTCGCCAGTCAATATAACGCCAGCCCAGAACGGCCCGGCCGCCATTCGAGCCCAATTGCACCACGCCATGCAGCGGAATAATCAGTTGTGGTGGCAGCACCTGCGCCATCACTCCTAACAACATAACGCCACCACCAATGCCGAAACAGGCCGTAAAAAAAGAGGTAAATGCGGCGCTAAGGGTTAGTAGGGCAAAGATATCAGCAGGGATAGCATCAAATAAAAACCAAGAAGAGGGCATAGGTCGTATTGGAAAAGTGTGAGAGTGTTAACAGTAGCAAAATCGCATGAGGCTTTAAAGCTCATAAGCTGCAACTTAGCACAGCCCTAAGGGAGCTTTGAATTAGAGAAAAAATCAAGCGAAACAGCTATCAATACTCATCTAGTCGCAATCGCTTAGGTCAACATCAGAAAATCGTTTGAAACTCCTAAAGCGGGCTGTGCCAGCCAACACTTCAAAGTAATCACGTAGGGACGCAGCACAAACAGGGCATTTATCAGCAAACCGCCACAAACCATCAAGCCCCCAAGCACAAAACTCAGTTAATCGTACCAATAACCAAATCGGAGCAGGTAAGATGGCCCAGAAAAAATTCGACGGAAAAAAGCAAATCTTAATCAGCCATGAGTCATGAATTCTCATACTGGCCCAGTACACACTAGCCAGCGATAGTGGCCATACTTGGCACTGCACCTATTGCAGAGCTGCATGGTTTACGTCAATACACTAATGATTGAAGCGGTGTTGACTGACAAGCACTGGTGTGATCGACTTACGCCGGGTCCGCATTACTGAATGAAACCGCCATTCCGAAATGTCTATCTTCCTGGAATCTGCAAAAAAGGGACGCCACTAGTGACTAGGTAGCTCTATCCATATTTAATTTAACATAATATACATTGTGCGCAGCTTTATATGGGAGGGCTTGATGTTCCACTTGGGGGCTTATTCATTGATGCCATGTAAATGATCTAATGGCTTATTGAGTGCGCTTTCGTGTCTTTCCGTTTGAGTGGTGTGTAAATACTGTGATGTTGTGTCAATGCTTTCATGGCCTGCATCGGCTTGTACGTGTGACAAAGGTCTGCGGTTGATATTGATATCGTGCGTAATGCCGGTGTGACGAATATTATGCGCCGTTAGCTTACGCATTTGCTGAGCATCATGGATGAATCCATCTGTTTGCGCATTATCGGCGGCAAGATTGATAATGTTTTGAATTTCATCACGAACTTGCCGTATTCCTAAGTTAGCGTTCAATAAGCCAACATCACGACCACGGCCCGCGGCTCTGTGCCTGACAAATAGCGGATGGCGTTCATTTTGACTCGGGTAATCCGTTAAGCCTAAATACTGGCGATACGTCACTAATGCGTCAAGCAAGGTTTTAGAAATGGCTACACTTCGCTTTTTGCCACCTTTACTCAAAGGAATATGAAAACTCCATATGCCAGTTTGATGATTCTGCCTAAATTGCCCCATGACGGGTGAATATCCTGCACGTGCAGAGACGTCCGAAATACGCAGATAGCATGAATAAATTAACGATATCAGAAACAAACTTCGCTGATGCAATTCAGGCGATTCGTCTGCTAATGTTGCTGTGGTCGTCATAATGTATGACCACTGCAACTCAGTGAATGCAAGGCTGTTTTCCTCTTCATCGATTCGGCTTTGATACCGCTGAGTCGACGCAAAACGGCTGTGATTAAGCCAAATTTGTGCGGGATTTCGTTCGCAATATTCTTCACCCATTAGGTAGGAATAAAAGGAAGATAGAATCGCAATTTTGGCTTTTAATGCATTCTCACTCAGTCGATACGGTTGAATTTTCCCTAAAGATTTCTTTCCTACAAAGGGTTTCCATAGCGGATTTGGTATCCGTTCTCCATGCTGTTGGTCGAATTTGAACTGTGGGACATTGAAGTACCCTATAAATTCCACTGGCGGATTAAGGCAATAATCGACGTAACGGCTCATGTCTTTTCGCATCACTTCTGTTGGTGACATAGAGACCACATCAAAGCACCAATGCAGGAATGTGGTGAGTTCACTACGGTAGGCTTTATAGTTGTTTTCACTGTGTTTTTGTTCGAACAACCAATCAGTTGCATGTTCCATCACTAGCCCCGCATCGACAACTCTCGACAGGCTAATTTGAGTGATGTACTGGTTAACAATACAATTTCCCTCTTGTATGAATTCAACTGAATCAAAAAAAGGAATAACGACGGGATACTGCATAGACAATTTGAATTATAAAGATTTTTTATATGATAATACTTAAACGCAAATGCCGATAACGTTATTTATCGGCACCAAGGTGGAGGTGAATTTGTGTGCAATCGGTATAGGAACATTGGTGACAACACATGCGCTTTTTACAGCAGATCAAACAGAGTTGCCAGACTTTTTGCTTCGAAACACTGTCAAGGCAACTAAAGTCCGCGGCGCACAAATGACCATCGCGGATCAATTGTGCGAGTTTTTGCTCCGGGATGGATAAATTAATACGTTCGGCCATGGCCCTCTCCTCTTTATGATGAAATAACAGCATACACAAATGATAATAGTTATCAACTAGACCACTTTGGTCCTCTCTCCCATTTTATTGATTAATTTTTTCTACTGCTTTAAAAGGCTTGAGCTACACTCATAAAGTGCGCTGGATTTCTACTTTACTGAGGTATCGGATGTCGATTGATCTTACAAAGAAAAAACCTCTTTTTTCCGGTCAAAAAAACCATGAAACAACCGAGGTTGGGATCCCTTGGAAGATACTGGTTGTTGATGATGAGCCCGATGTTCACACTGTTACTAAACTTGCCCTATCCCGTTTCAGATTAGATGGACGAGCCCTCACCTTTATCAATGCCTACAGTGCCGAGCAAGCCAAGACCCTCTTAAGTCAAGAGCAAGATGTGGCAATTGCATTTATCGATGTCGTGATGGAAAGTGATCATGCGGGATTAGAGTTAGTTAAATGGATCCGTGAAGAACTTCGTAACAAGACTATTCGCCTAATCTTACGTACTGGTCAACCCGGCCAAGCGCCGGAAGAAGATGTCATCGTTAATTATGATATCAATGATTATAAAGCAAAATCTGAACTTGATTCCCGCAAATTGATGACCAGTGTTTACTCTTCCCTGCGGTCCTATCGCGATATTATGGAAATCGAGCAAGCCAGACGTGCCCAATTTAATCATAGAATGGGGCTCGAACGCGTTCTTGAAGCGACATCAGGGTTATTTGAGTTAAGAACCTTGCATAAATTTGCCGACGGGCTCCTCACTCGAGTTGCAACACTGCTCAATTTAGATTCAGAAACCTTGCTCTTAACCTGCAATGCGATGGATGCGATCAGTGGCCATATCGACTCGGCAGAAATTGAGATCCTTGCGGGCACGGGGCAATTTGCAAACAGTCCTTCACACAGAGTGCTCCCAGAACATATTGATAAACTCTTGCGTAGCGCATTAACTCAAAAACGCTGCCTCTATGAGGATAATTGTTTTATTGGTTATTTTCCGACTAAGAGTGGTCTGATTAACCTGCTCTATATGGATGGCATTGATAAAATCGATGATTTAGATAAAAAACTTGTCGATATCTTCGCGATTAATGTCGGCATTGCCTTTGAAAACTTACTGCTAAACCAAGAAGTTGAAGATACTCAGTCTGAGCTTATCCTGCGTCTAGGCGATGTTGTCGAAAGCCGTTCTAAAGAAGCCGCCAATCATGTTAAGCGAATGGCTGAATATTGCTCCCAACTAGCGTTACTTGCAGGTTTAAGTGAAAACGAAGCCGATCTATTACGCCGCGCATCACCTATGCATGACATAGGTAAAATTGCTATTCCGGATGCGGTATTACTGAAACCTGGAAAACTCGATGAGAATGAGTGGAAAGTCATGCGTCAACATCCAATCATAGGGCATCAAATCTTGGCGAACTCCGAGCGCCCTATTTTAAAAGCCGCTTCAACCATTGCACTGCAACACCATGAAAAGTATGACGGTTCAGGTTATCCATCTAACCTTAAGCAAGATGAAATTCATATCTTTGCTCGTATCGTGGCAATAGCCGACGTGTTTGATGCCCTCTCCCATGCCAGGTGTTACAAATCGGCATGGCCACTAGAAGAAGTGCTATCTGAAATGCGTAAAGGCGCAGGCAACCACTTTGATCCCGAACTATTGGAACTCTTTATTCAAAATATTGATATCTTTGTTCACGTCAAAAACAATTGGAAGGATCATGATGAGTGATCCACTACCTTCAATATGTGCTTTAAAATGATGGCTAAATCACAGTGGCATACATCAATGCAGTCAATAAATGAGGGGATGTTGGTCATGAGTTAGGCGTTATTGTCGGCAAGGAAATCGAACGTGACCGCCTTAGACTCACCATTAAGGGTAAAGCTGACAAATCCTCGCCAGACCATATATCCACTGCTGCAAGAGCCATAAATCATTTGCCCTTCATAAGCATTTTCATTCAGTTCACGAATATTGACGGGAATAACCCCCATAAACATATCTCTTCCCTCGAGACGGATCTGCACATCACTGATTGCAGATGAGGATAATAGCTTCAATGTTAATGGTTTTTCGCTTGGTGCATGACTCGGTGAAAGCGTGAATTTAAGCTCGACGCCAGCCACTTTTTTTATGCATTCACCCCGTGAAAAATCGCAAAGGGAGGCATCTAGCATTTTTTTTTCTGCGACTTGCTCAACCTTTTCATTGCAAGCACTGAGATTAAGCACTAATGCGGCTATGAGCAAAGGGAGGGATTGACGGATAAGCACAAAAATTAACCTTGTGATGCAATGTGTTAACATTCTATTGTGTAGGTTGATCTAGATCAACTTTCCACCCCCCTTCTTTGGTATCTTTTTTGATATAGCTCAAGTATCATTGCGAAACCTCATATTTGAGCACAAATGTGCAGGGTAACGCATTGACATGACTCGACAACCCTAATAGGAAAGCGAGTTTTGTGTCATTTATAACAGGTAAAGCTTGTCTTTACTAAAAGTAAAAGTAATAAGCAGTGGAAGCATTATGATGAACCATTCCCAGCCAACAGGCGCTGATTACAATTACACCATTGTCCGCCAATTTGCCTTAACTACAGTTTTATGGGGTATTGTTGGTATGTCAGTCGGTGTATTAATTGCGGCTCAGTTAATCTGGCCTCAACTGAACTTTGAAACACCTTGGTTAACGTATAGTCGCTTGCGACCATTACACACCAATGCGGTGATCTTCGCGTTCGGAACATCAGCCCTCTTTGCAACATCCTATTATGTCGTACAACGCACCTGTCAAACCCGACTATTTGCACCTAAGTTAGCCGCATTTACGTTCTGGGGATGGCAAGCCATCATTCTGTCAGCAGCCATCTCTCTGCCAATGGGTTTCACCCAAGGTAAAGAGTATGCTGAGTTAGAATGGCCTATCGATATTGCCATCACTATCGTGTGGGTATCCTATGCAATAGTATTCTTCGGCACTATTATCAAACGAACTACCTCGCATATTTACGTAGCGAACTGGTTCTTTGGTGCATTTATTATCACAGTTGCCGTACTTCACATAGTTAACTCTATGGCAGTACCCGTTAGCCTGTTCAAGTCATATTCTCTGTATAGTGGTGCCGTCGATGCCATGGTGCAGTGGTGGTATGGCCATAACGCGGTAGGCTTCTTGTTAACCGCTGGCTTCTTGGGGATGATGTACTACTTCGTACCAAAGCAAGCGGGTCGTCCTGTTTACTCATACCGTCTGTCAATCGTGCACTTCTGGGCATTGATTGCACTGTACATTTGGGCAGGTCCACACCACTTACATTACACAGCTTTACCTGACTGGACTCAGTCTTTAGGCATGGTAATGTCACTGATCCTATTCGCACCATCTTGGGGCGGTATGATCAACGGTATCATGACCTTGTCCGGTGCTTGGCATAAGCTGCGTACTGACCCCGTACTGCGTTTCTTGGTTGTTTCTCTGTCTTTCTACGGTATGTCTACCTTCGAAGGGCCTATGATGGCAATCAAGACCGTTAACGCTTTATCTCATTATACAGATTGGACTGTAGGTCACGTTCACTCCGGCGCGCTAGGCTGGGTTGCAATGGTGTCTATCGGTTCTCTGTATCACTTGATCCCAGTACTCTTCGGCCACGGCCGTATGTACAGCATCAAGTTAGTCAACGTCCATTTCTGGTTAGCGACTATTGGTACTGTGCTTTACATCGTATCTATGTGGATTTCGGGTGTTATGCAAGGTCTAATGTGGCGCGCAGTGAATGCTGACGGTACTTTGACTTATAGCTTTGTTGAAAGTCTGGAAGCTTCTTATCCTTTCTACTTCGTACGTTTCCTCGGCGGTTGTTTCTTCTTAACCGGTATGTTGTTAATGGCATACAACGTTGTTCGTACTGTGAAAGCCTCTAAAGATTCATTGCCAGCATTGGCTGAACCAACAGCGGCTTAAGGAGCAAACTCGATGAAATTTAATCATGAGATAGTTGAAAAAAACATCGGTTTGTTAGCGATCTTCACCGTTATCGCTATCAGTTTCGGTAGCCTTGTAGAAATCACTCCATTGATTTTCCAAAAGGATACGACTGAACCTGTAGAAGGTTTAAAGCCCTACTCAGCCCTACAGATTGAAGGCCGTGATATCTATGTGCGTGAAGGTTGTTACAACTGTCACAGCCAGATGATCCGTCCTCTGCGTGCTGAAACTGAGCGTTATGGTCACTATTCTGTTGCCGGTGAATCCGTTTGGGATCACCCATTCCAATGGGGTTCTAAGCGTACTGGTCCAGATCTTGCCCGTGTTGGCGGTCGCTACAGCGATAAGTGGCATGAAGTTCACTTAATCGATCCCCGTGCGGTTGTACCTCAATCGAATATGCCCGCCTTCCCATGGCTTGCCGAAAATACGTTAGACGGCAAACTGACTGGCGATAAGATGACTATTCTGCGTAACCTGCATAAAGGCGGTTACAAAGGTAATGATCTTTATACCGATGAAGAAATCGCAGGTGCTCAGAAAGCTGTTGAAGGCAAAACAGAGCTGGAAGCCTTGATCGCATATCTTCAGTCTTTGGGTCACGCACTCAAATAAGGAGGCAATATATGGATTACGGCACATTACAAGGCATTTTGACCATCATTGTGATGCTGACCTTCGTCGGTATATTTGCTTGGGCATATAGCTCGCGTCGTCAAAAATCCTTTGATGAAGCAGCTAATCTTGTGTTTTCCGATGAGGAAATCGGCAAGAAATCGAAGGACTCAGGAGAGAATAAGTGATGAGTAGCTTCTGGAGTATTTGGATTAGCGTACTCTCGTTAATTGTGATCGCGGGTTGTTTTCTATTACTACGTGTGTGTTCCAAAAACACCACGGATGTGAAAGAAGGCGAATCCATGGGACACAGTTTCGATGGTATTGAAGAACTCAATAACCCACTGCCAAAATGGTGGAGTTATATGTTCTATATCACTATCGTGTTTGGCTTGATCTATCTAGCCTTATTTCCTGGTTTAGGTAACTACAAAGGCCTATTAGGCTGGAGCAGTGCCAACCAAAGCATTGGTACTGAACAAGGTATCAAAGCCGACTCTGCAGCAGCCATTGCACTCGCAGCGGAAGAAGGCCGTTATGTTCAGTATGATCAAGAAGTAAAACACGCTAACGAAAAATATGGCCCTATCTTCGCAGCTTACTTGGCGACACCACTAGAAGAGTTAGTGAAAAATCAAGAAGCATTGAAAGTGGGTGGCCGTTTGTTCCTACAAAACTGCGCGCAGTGCCATGGCTCTGACGCACGTGGTAGCAAAGGCTTCCCTAACTTGACCGATGGTGACTGGTTATATGGTGGCGAGTTAGCCACGATTAAAACCACTATCATGGGTGGTCGTCATGGCATGATGCCGCCAAAAGGTGGTTTGCCAATTGATGATAGCGAAATTGCGGGTTTAGCCGAATACGTTGTTAAATTGTCTGGTCGTGAGCATGACGAGAAACTCGCTGCGCTTGGTCAAGGCTCATTTATGAAAGGTTGTTTCGCGTGTCACGGTATGGACGCAAAAGGCAATAAATTCATGGGTGCACCTAATTTAACTGACGATGTTTGGTTATATGGCGGTAGCCGCGGCGTGATCGAAGAAACGATCAAACACGGCCGTGCAGGCGTCATGCCAGCATGGAAAGACGTTCTCGGTGAAGAGAAAGTTCACGTGATCGCAGCTTATGTTTATAGCTTGTCAAACAAGTAATTAGATATGAGTAACCCTAAGGCCTCGAAGACTTCGAGGCCTTTTTTTTAAAGTGCTAAA
This sequence comes from Shewanella sp. CG12_big_fil_rev_8_21_14_0_65_47_15, assembly GCF_002783505.1. Classification (GTDB taxonomy): domain Bacteria; phylum Pseudomonadota; class Gammaproteobacteria; order Enterobacterales; family Shewanellaceae; genus Shewanella. Next base: position 164,157 of record NZ_PFGL01000044.1, on the reverse strand, counting down.
ACCGCCTTTTAACGGTAAAATGGCGCGAAATTTTTTAATGGATATCCGATATGAACGAACAACAAGCTTGGTATAAGCAGTTCTGGCCTTGGTTTTTAATTATTCTTCCTTTATGTGCCGTCGTCGCAAGTTTTACCACACTAAAAATTGCCCTCTCAAACTCAGACTCCCTAGTCGCCGAGGATTACTATAAAGAAGGTAAAGCCATCAATATGGATTTGAGTAAAGTGCAATACGCTAAGCAATTAGGCATGCAATTTTCACTCGAGCAGAATCACCATGAAGTACTGCTGACTCAACACGGTGGCCCAGCCTACCAAGCCGCATTGAAAGTTGAATTTTACCACCCAACGCTGGCAGAGAAAGATCTTAAGCTGACCGTGACTGCCGATGCCAATCATGTCTACCGAATTACCCTGCCCGATGTACTCACTGGTCCATGGGAAGTGCGCCTCGAAGGTTTTGATGGTAAATGGCGCATTCATCAACGTGTTGAATTAAAAGATAATGCCCAATTGTGGTTGAATTGATTGTAGTTGAATAAGAATGGCTATGACACATCCAAGTTGTTTCCACTGTAATGAGCCTGTGCTAACGGGGGCGCAGTTTGTAACTCGCATTAATGATCGTGATGAATTGATGTGTTGCCCTGGTTGTCAGGCGGTTTCTCAGGCAATTGTGGATGCGGGATTACTCAGCTACTACAAATTCCGTACCGAACCAGGCAGTAAACAGAACGCCCTCGTCCCCGAAGCCTTAACGCAGTTTAGTGCCTATGACTTACCCGAAGTGCAGCAAGACTTTGTCCATTCAGAGAACAATATCGAGTCAGTGTCACTCTCTATCGATGGCATCACCTGCGCGGCCTGTGCTTGGTTGATTGAGCACAAAGTGAAACAGCTTGTGGGAGTGAGCCAAGTGCTCGTCAACTCGACCACCCAAAGGGCGATGATCAGTTGGGATAAACGCGCGGTAAAACTCAGCGATATTCTCGGGCAAATTGGTCGCATTGGCTATCAAGCCGCGCCCTATCAAGTGGATGAGCAGGAACGGAGCAGTAAACAAAATAGTCGCAAATTTTTGCTGCGCTTAGGCTTAGCGGGCTTTGCGACCATGCAGGTGATGATGTTCGCCCTCGCCCTCTATACGGGCTACTTTACCGATTTAGATGTGCAATATCGGGACTATTTCCGCTGGGTGAGCATGATTTTTGCCACACCTGTGGTGCTCTATTCGGCGCAGCCCTTCTATTTTAGCGCTATTCGCACCCTGCTCAGCGGCAGACTCAATATGGATGTGTCCGTCTCCATTGCGATTGGCGGTGCCTACGTTGCCAGCTGTTTTGCTACAGTGAACGGCACTGGCGAAGTGTATTTTGAATCTGTGTCCATGTTTACCTTCTTCCTGTTACTCGGGCGCTACTTCGAGCAAAAGGCTAGACAAAAGGCCTCTGTTAGCTCGAGTAATTTACATAAGTTAGTGCCGCTCACGGCGCACCTAGTGACCGAAAATGGTCAAGAGGAAATCCCTGCCAAAAAGTTACGCCTCGATGACATTATTCTTGTCAAACCCGGGGAAATTGTGGCCGCCGATGGTGCGGTAATTGAAGGCCACACTAGCATCAATGAAGCCATGCTCACCGGCGAGCAAATGCCGATTGAAAAACCAGTTGCTAGCCAAGTTTACGCTGGCACCATCAACGTCGACCAACCCATTAAAGTTAAAGTCACTGCGCTGGGGCAAGATCAACTGGTGGCCGAAATTATTCGCCTGCAGGAGCTTGCATCCAATACAAAACCTGCGATTGCACTATTAGCCGATAAATTATCGCGTTATTTCTCGGGCTCCATCCTGACCATAGCGACAATTACGTATTTGGTTTGGCAGCAGATCTCCCCTGAGGATGCCTTTTGGGTCACCTTGTCGGTATTAGTCGCAACCTGCCCCTGCGCCCTAGCGCTAGCAACCCCAACGGCAGTCACCTGCGCCACCGCCATTTTTACCCGCCTTGGGATCATTACCCGCAAAGCTGGGGTGTTTGAAAAACTGCCGCTGATCAAGCATGTTGTCTTTGATAAAACGGGCACACTGACCTGTGGTACCCTCTCCATAGGTCGAATAGAGTGCTATGGTGATATGCCAAAGGATAAAGCACTCGCCATCGCCGCGGCACTTGAAAGTGGCTCTCGTCATCCCATTGCCAATGCGTTCGCTCTTCATGCGGATAGCCGTCTTGTTGCCGAGCAAGTTCACCACGAAGTGGGCTTTGGGATCAAAGGCATAATAGAGGGTATTGAGTATCGAATTGGCAACGCCCATTTTACAGGGGCAAAGGTAGATAACAGCCTGACTCAACAGCAAATTTGGCTAGCCCGTTTAAACGGTGAAATACTCGATGTGATAGCCAGCTTCATTATTCAAGACAATATTCGTGTAGACAGTAAAGTGACAGTGGAGGCCCTAAAACAACAGGGTTGTCTCGTCAGTATCGCCAGCGGCGATAGCTCAGGGCATGTGCATCAACTGGCCAAAGAGCTGGGGATTGACGATGTGCACAGCGGCTTAACCCCCGCGGATAAACTTGCCCTAGTGAAACAATTACAACAGCATACTCGGGTTGCCATGTTTGGCGATGGGATCAATGACGCGCCTGTGCTTGCGGGCGCCGATTTGTCGGTGGCCATGGGCAGCGGCAGCGCTATCGCGAAAAACAGTGCCGATTTGATTTTGCTTGGGGATCATCTGTCTCGCTTCACCCAAGCGGTCGCGGTCGCTAAACTGACAACACGGATTATCAGACAAAATTTGGTCTGGGCGCTGGGTTACAACGCCCTGATCTTGCCGTTAGCCGTCACGGGCCATGTGGCACCTTATATCGCCGCCATTGGCATGTCGGCGAGTTCTTTGATTGTGGTCGGCAATAGCCTGAGATTATTGCGGGCTAAAGTGTGATCACAATGAATGTGAAACCAAACGAGTAAGAGGTCATTATGGAAATTATTTATGTGCTTATCCCCATTGCCATGATCTTTGTCGCCATCGCTGTAATGGTATTTTTTTGGGCGGTGAAATCCGAGCAATTTGACGATTTAGACCGTCAAAGTGTGTCGATATTATTCGACGAAGACACCGTTAAGCCAAACAGCCATCCCTTGCCTGAAAAAGAGAAAGCAGATGCTGCGCAAGACAAAGGCATGCCGCTGTGATTGAGTACAATGTCACTGGTGCTTTTCTTGTTGGTCTTATGGGCGCCGCCCATTGCTTTGGCATGTGTGGCGGCTTAGTAGGTGCTTTCTCCGCCCAAATCCCTCATTCTAAAACAGGTAATCTGCTGGCACACCAGCTCAAGTATCTACTGAGTTACAATCTTGGGCGTATTTCGAGTTACACCTTAGCGGGCGGCTTAGTGGGCGCATCGTCGGCAGGTTTAGGTCACTTATTTGAACTGGATACTTATCTGATTGTGCTGCGTATCATTGCCGGACTGATGATGATCGCAACTGGGCTGTATATTGCCAAAATTTGGGTTGGAATCGTGCAGATTGAACGTGTCGGACAATGGTTATGGCAATATTTAAAGCCCATAGCGCAACGTCTTGTGCCTATCAAAAGTCCGAATCAAGCGGTGATGGCCGGTTTTATTTGGGGCTGGCTCCCCTGCGGTCTCGTCTATAGCACCTTAACTTGGTCGGTAGCATCTGGTTCAGCCAGCCAAGGCGCCTTGATTATGTTGGCCTTTGGACTTGGCACCTTACCCGCCCTATTGAGTGCTGGCGTGGCGGCTAAACGGCTTGCTGCTTGGGTGCAACAGAAAACCGTTAGAGTATTGAGTGGCTTACTTTTAATGGCCTTCGGTGGACAAACTTTATATATCGCACTGGCGCAGCTAAACTAGCCCAAGTGAATGAATTGGTTTAACATGGCAATAGTGGCTTAACTTGAGAACCGACATGACAATCGAACAGAATAAAAATCGTCGCCCCGCTGCGAGCGGATGCACAATCCATTGTCACGACTGCAGTATGGGTACCCTTTGTATTCCTTTTACCCTTAATGCCAATGAACTCGATCAACTCGATGATATTATTGAGCGCAAAAAACCCATCCAGAAAGGTGAGCAGATTTTTAAATCTGGCGATCCCTTAAAATCCCTGTTTGCGATCCGCTCTGGCACCATCAAGAGTTATACCATTACCGAACAAGGCGATGAGCAGATCACTGGTTTTCATTTGGCGGGTGATGTCATTGGTTTCGACGGTATCCACGCGCAGTTGCATCAAAGTTTTGCCCAAGCCCTCGAGACCTCCATGGTATGTGAAATCCCCTTTAATATCCTCGATGAACTGTCGGGCACTATGCCTAAGTTACGCCAACAAATTATGCGCCTAATGAGCAATGAAATTATGAGCGATCAAGAAATGATCCTCTTGCTCAGCAAAAAAAATGCCGAGGAGCGCCTCGCCGCATTTATTAGCAATCTTGCGAATCGTTTTGGCAACCGTGGTTTTTCACCCAAAGAATTCCGTTTAACTATGACTCGCGGTGATATAGGTAACTATCTTGGGCTTACCGTTGAAACCATCAGTCGCCTACTCGGCCGTTTCCAAAAGTCAGGCCTAATTGAAGTGAAAGGCAAATACATCACCATAGTCGATCACCAAGAGCTAAACTTATTAGCCGGAAACGCCAGAATTGCTAGATAGCTAACTGCAGATAATCACCCCCTTAATGGCGTTAACGTTGCGGCAAAATACTGATTGGTTGATATCTATACTGCTCTAACATTAGAGACTGTTTTTTAAATGATTTTTGATCTAGAACAATACAGCTAACTGCCAAAGGCCCATGATAAAGGTGAGCCTATGACTAAAGGAACATGTTATGAAGGATTATCAAAAAATACTGGTTGTAGTAGACCCCACGACTGAAAATCAGGTTGCCCTCGCTCGCGCCGTGACTTTAGCGAGTAAATCTAATGCCCATGTGACTGTGTTTCTTTCTATTTTTGATTTCTCCTATGAAATGACCTCGATTCTGTCTAATCAGGAACGTGAAGCCATGCGTCAAGGGGTTATCGATCAACGATTGGCATGGATCCAAGACTTGCTCGCAGCTTATAGTCATTTACAACTCAGTATCGACACCCAAGTCATTTGGCATAATCGCCCCTTCGAAAGCATTATTAACCATGCGATTGCAGGTCAATACGATTTGATTGTTAAGGGTACCCACGCCCATGACAAACTTAAGGCGGTGATCTTCACTCCAACCGATTGGCATTTGATGCGTAAAGCCCCAGTGCCGGTATTAATGGTCAAGGACCATGATTGGCCAGATGCAGGCAAAATACTCTGTGCCGTCAATGTGGCAACGGAAGACACCGATCATCAAATGCTTAACGGTAAAATTATCGAGCATGCTAAGGATTTGGCGCTTAAATTTGCAGCCGAAGTCCATTTAGTCAATGGTTATCCGGGAACGCCGATTAACTTAGCGATTGAGTTGCCCGATTTTGATGCGCAAACCTATAATGACACTATTCGCATGCAACATGAACAACGTGTCAATTATCTTGCGAATGCCTATGGTATCGATGTAAATCGTTGCCATGTCAAAGAGGGTTTACCAGAGGATGTTATCCCTGAACTTGCCGAGCAATTAGATGCAGAGCTTGTGATCCTAGGGACCGTTGGCCGCACTGGGTTCTCCGCCGCATTAATTGGCAATACTGCCGAGCATGTGATTGATAGCATTAACTGCGATTTATTAGCCATTAAACCTGATGGCTATAAATCCCCCTTAGAAGAGGCTTAAAGCACTCCGCTCTTTACCCCGCCTAAGATAGCTGGAATAATACGCGCCCTGAAACTGTGTTACTGGGCGCTTTTTTTATGTTGGAAGCTATGTCTGAAGTTATGGCGAGTCAAATGTCTGAAGAATTATCAAAAAAACACACTACCCGTCTGAATAAATTGCAAAAGCGTCTGCGTCGTGAAGTGGGTAGCGCCATCGCCGATTACAATATGATCGAAGAAGGTGACCGTGTCATGTGCTGCCTTAGTGGCGGTAAAGACAGCTATGCCATGCTTGATATTCTAATGAATCTGCAGCAACGCGCGCCCGTTCAGTTTGAAATTATTGCGGTGAATTTAGATCAGAAGCAGCCCGGTTTTCCCGAAGATGTGCTGCCCGCTTATCTGGATAAGTTAAACATCCCCTATCACATCCTCGAGAAAGACACTTACTCGATAGTGAAGGACAAGATCCCTGAGGGTAAAACCACCTGCTCCCTATGCTCTCGCCTGCGCCGCGGTACGCTTTATGGTTTTGCCCAACGTATCGGCGCCACTAAAATCGCCCTAGGCCACCACAGGGACGATATTATTGAGACCTTGTTCTTAAACATGTTCTTCGGTGGCAAGATGAAAGCTATGCCACCTAAACTGCTGTCGGATGATGGGGCCAATGTGGTTATTCGTCCTTTGGCCTACTGCCGCGAAAAAGATTTAGAGGAATATGCCGAGCTAAAGCAGTTCCCCATTATTCCCTGTAACCTATGTGGCTCACAGGAAAACTTAAAACGCCAAGCCGTTAAAGACATGCTTAACCAATGGGATAAACAATATCCAGGCCGTATCGAAACCATTTTTACCGCCATGCAGAATACGGCACCTTCCCAAGGTGTTGACCGTGAGCAATTTGATTTTATCTCGCTCAAACGCGACCCCAATGCCCCGATGAAAGGGGATGTAGCCGAGGCCGAGTTACCTGCCTTCGATTTTCTCGATATTGCCAACAGTGGTCATATTGATTTAGATGCGGTTAAGCGTATCGATATTGTCAATGTCTATGAGGTTTAATGCCCTAGGCTAACAATAAAAATGCCCACATTTGTGGGCATTTTTATTGTTCCAAACTTTTTATTTCTTAACGAGTTATTTCACCCAGGGGCTTAATATTGCGGGTGGTTGGCTGAAACCTAATGAATTCATCGAATCAAGCTCTGCGGCGGTTAATTTAAAACTGCCTTTGATTTGTTGCTCACGCCCATCAACACTGACGCTGATGTCTTGCTCGGGGCTAAACTCAAAATTCAGCCCTGCTATTGGCTCCCTAAAATAGCGCATGGGGAATCCTTGCATGGTCCCAAGCAAATTATCCATTTCATCGACAAGTTGCTGCAACTGCGCTTTATCGTACTCTGTTTGGGCTCGCTTAGCACGGACCTGCATCGCAATGGCGCAGCCCTCGGCACTGCCTGCAAAATTCAGATTAACTAAGGCCCGCTGGTCCTTTAAAGCATCATCGAAGGGAATAAATAACCGCTGTGCCGAGGTATAGGTTAATGGTGTTGAAGTTTTTTCACTTGAAATAGTACCGCTTTGTATAATGCAATTTGGCTGCATAGGCACGCTGAATGCCACTTCGACGAGTTGATAACCGCCCTTATTAACTTGCTTTAATCTGTCATAAAACCCTTTATATTCAAGGGATATGGTTGTTGAATGAGCCACAGATGTCCATAAACATAACCCTGCTAATAAGCATTTTTTATACATCAAGCTTCACCAAATATTTTTCATTGTGACGTAACATATCGAGTAATTCATCGATATAAGCTTCTTGCCTTTCAGAATAATTCACTAAGCCATAAATTAATTGATCAGCGGTGGGCTCTAATTCCTGCGACCGTAAGTCGGCGCGAATAGAGCGAAATAAGGCATAGGCCGTATTCGCATTTAAATTGCGCAAATAAGACGCCACTGAAGCATCTACCGAAGGGAAAACTTTGACTTCGTGGACTTTTCCTGAACCTCGGGACGATGGCACTATGCCACAACCGGCACTAAAGCACCATTCGCCAAAGAAATTAAAACCTTCCCGAGCGAAACGTGAACTCCCCCAACCAGACTCATTTGCAGCCTGAATTAACACCATAGATTCTGGCACTATATCAACACGTTTGAGTAAGCTGCCCAGTGACTTAGTATCAATATTTCGCGCGGCATACTGATACTTATCAAAAAGCTGATGGAGCTGCGTTAACTGTGTTTCCGATAAACTTTCACCACTCTCAATCAGCTCGCCCATGTCTCTCACAAAATCACGCTCAGTAGCAATAATGGCATTTTGTTGTTGAATGATGGGCCTTAGGAAATCGAAAAAAGCTTTCTTCTTTTGAATAATATCGTTTATAGCAGAAAAGTCAGGTACTTGAGTCACAGGATCGACGGAGTTTTCCAATTGGGTTACAATGGAAACGGGCTCATCTGCAGTAGGGATGAGCCAAATTCTCAGCGAAAATATTGCTAATATCACCATGGCTAACGCCAATGTAAATGAACCAATTCTACCCGTTTTCAATAAGTCACCTTTGATCTGTCAGTTTGTATTGGCAAAATAAACGCCAGATTATATGTCATATATTGGATTTTACGAAATCAACTGATCTTGAGTTGAACCAATATTCATAAGCGACATTAAAAGAATGCATGGCAAGCCTGTCGTTAGCCGTTAAACAAGTTAAAACGCCCATAGGCCCAATATTTAAGTCGAATTTTTAGTGCATGCTTTTGACTGAGCTTTTATACTAAGGTTCCTATCGCCGACAGCACCATTGAATGCACTGAATTGAAGGCACTTAGAGATGGCCATAGATTGGAACCGCACCCACCTAAATATTCAACTTAAATAGTGCCATTTAGGTTTAGCGAATGCACAGACCAAGATTTTACCGGGTATTCAGGAAGGAACAACCCATATGCAACATCAACTCTTAAATCAGTACCATAATGTCGTCGCCATAGGTGGAGGCCATGGTTTAGGCCGAGTCCTCTCCTCACTCGATTTTTTAGGTAAGCGCCTCACTGGCATTGTCGCCACAACGGATAATGGTGGCTCAACGGGTAGATTAAGGGCGCAGCAGGATTGTATTGCCTGGGGTGATCTTCGCAATTGTCTATCACACCTCGCCTATCGTCCTTCTGTCGGCTCTCAACTGTTTGAATATCGCTTCCAAGGTGACACTGAGTTGAGTGGCCATAATCTAGGTAATCTCATGCTGCTGGCGCTGGATCAACTCTGCGTTAGGCCACTCGAGGCGGTAGATATTATTCGAAATCTTTTGAAAATAGAGACTCGACTCATTCCGATGTCGGAACAACCTACGCACTTAGTCGCCCTTCAAGCATGCGGTAGCAAGGTCTTTGGTGAAGTGAATGTCGATAAAATGGCTGAAGCACCGATTGCACTTTGCCTTGAACCTATGGTGGATGCCACTTTTGAAGCCTGCGAAGCCATTCGTCGAGCCGATCTGATTATCTTAGGCCCAGGTAGCTTCTTGACCAGTATTATGCCTCCTCTTCTATTGCCCCGTTTTGCCAAAAGTGTGTCGGCATCTCAAGCGCCGGTGATCTTTATTGATAACCTCGACGAGGAGTCATCCCCTGCGGCTCAATTTAGCCTTGAGCAACGCATTGCTTGGTGCCATCAAGTGATTGGAAAGCCAGTGATCACTAAGGTGCTACGCCACGGTGAACAGGTTCGTTTAGACACGCTAGTTAACTATTTCCCACTCAAAAACAGGCATAATCCTAATCTGCATGATCAAGCGGGACTGAGGGATGCACTCAGTGCTGTGCTGCGAATAAAATCGGATTTAGGCCTACAATCCCTCGCCTGTTAATTTATCTTCAACAACAAAAAGGACAGCCTAGGCTGTCCTTTTCATGATGGTTATGCCGAATATCACCACGCGATAACTTAAAGCACTTGTGCAATTGCCTTGCAGATCACTGGCATATTGGTTTTAGTCATACCCGCAACACTAATGCGGCCAGATCCCACAATATAGACACCAAATTCATCCTTTAGGCGTGCAACTTGGGCTTTATTTAAGCCTGAGAAACTGAACATGCCATTTTGACGGGAAATAAAACTGAAGTCCTGAGTCACGCCCTCAGCCTTTAAGCTGTCAACAAACAGAGTACGCATTTCGGCAATACGCTCACGCATCTCTGTCACTTCTTGTACCCACATGGCTTTTAGTGTCGCATCATCCAGAATGGTGCTGACGATCAAGGCGCCGTGGGCTGGCGGGTTTGAATAGTTTGCACGAATAGTGCGCTTCACTTGGCTAAAGGCGCGTACGGCAGCATCCGCATCCCCGGCAACCACAGTCACTGCGCCGATACGTTCATTATACAAACCAAAGTTTTTAGAAAATGAGTTCGCCACTAATAGCTCAGGCACTTTAGATGCGACTAAGCGTAAACCTGCCGCATCTTCTTCAATTCCACTGCCAAAACCTTGATAGGCAAAATCGAATAATGGGACCAGTTTTTTATCGGCACAAAGCTTTGCAACACTCTCCCACTGAGCCAGCGTTAAATCGATACCCGTCGGATTGTGACAGCAACCATGCAGCAAAATGATATCGCCCACTTCGGCACCGGCAAGGTCCATCATCATGGCTTCAAAATCAATATCATGGGCGCTAGCATTGTAATAACCGTATTCTTTGACCGTTAATCCTGCTGTTTCAAAGATATTTTGATGGTTTGCCCAAGTGGGATTACTCACCCACACGGTACGGGATGGGGTGTTACGCAGTAAAAACTCGGCTGCGATACGTAATGCTCCCGTACCACCAGGCGCTTGCGCTGTGGCCGCGCGACCCGAGGTGAACAGTGGACTGCCCGCACCAAACAGCAGTTCTTGTACTACGCGGTTGTAGGCTTGTACGCCCTCAATACCTAAGTAGTTTTTGGTCTTCTCTTGCTCGAGCAACAGTGCCTCAGCCTTTTTAACTGACTGTAATACGGGGGTCTGTCCTGCTTCGTCCTTATAAATCCCCACTCCGAGGTTGACTTTATCTTGGCGAGGATCTGCCTTAAAAGTATCAGTTAAGCCAAGGATGGGATCGGCGGGTGCAAGTACTACCTGAGAGAAAATCATGACTACTTATCCTAAATATTCGCGTGTAGGGAAATTTCGGCTTATTTATACCACTCTCTTAGGAGGGGTAATAGCTCCTTATCCCCGATCTAAATGAAATTGTTTCACTATTATGGATTTATCAAAATTATTGACAAATAGATGAGATATCTTCGGCGTGTAGGGTTAATCGTTTTATAAATGTAATTTTTACTGCCTAGATCACAATAGGATGGCAGCAATGATCGTAGGAGAGATGGGAATAGTGTTGATCAAAGTAAAAAGGCCTAACGATTAAGTTAGGCCTTTTCAATTATGGTACCCGAGGCCAGACTTGAACTGGCACGCTGTTACCAGCGAGGGATTTTAAATCCCTTGTGTCTACCGATTCCACCACTCGGGCAAACTCTGTGTATTAACGACGGGAATCGTGTCATTAACACTTTATTTTATGGAGGCGCGACCCGGAGTCGAACCGAGATCGACGGATTTGCAATCCGCAGCATAGCCATTCTGCCATCGCGCCAATCTGCCAAGTATAAAACTTGGAGCGACATATCGGGTTCGAACCGATGACCTATACCTTGGCAAGGTATCGCTCTACCAACTGAGCTAATGTCGCGTTTTATGCCAGCTTAAACTGACTGTTTAGCTTCAAAGAAATAATTTAGCCGCTTTCCCTGACTGCGGATTGGCATTCTACCGATTTAGATCCCAGAGTCAATCAACAATTTTTAAAAAATGATCTCAGCCGCATCGTTTGCCCAATAAACCACCATCACGCTACAACATTGCTGTTTCATTCATCAATTTAGTTTTTTGTCGATGATTAGGCTAAGCAGATAAACGGTAGAACCCTATGGATGATTTAGCCGACATTAGCCAAAACGAGGAAATAGTGAAAAACAAAAGCGCCCTATTGGGCGCTTTATGTAAAAATTTTGCGGAGTTCTTAATGACTCGAACAAAACTTATGCAGGTGACTTACGCAAACAACTTACGCAGGCAGCGATAGCGTCGTTAAGCCTAACATGGTTTGCATCACGCCAACCACTTGGCAACTGTAGCCAAACTCGTTGTCATACCATACGTACAGAATTGCACGTTTACCTTCAGCAATTGTCGCTTGCGAGTCAACTACGCCCGCGTAGCGAGAACCCACTAAATCGCTCGATACAATTTCAGTTGAATCGGTGTAATCGATTTGATTTTGTAGCGGTGATTGTAGTGCGATATCTTTAAGGTACTCGTTCAGTTCATCTTTATTGGTTTCAGCATTCAGATTCATGCTGATAATGGCCATAGAGACGTTGGGTGTTGGTACACGAATCGCATTACCAGTTAACTTGCCTGCTAACACAGGTAACGCTTTAGCAACGGCTTTCGCTGCACCCGTTTCAGTGATCACCATGTTCAATGGTGCACTGCGGCCACGACGATCGGCACTGTGGTAGTTATCAATCAAGTTTTGATCGTTGGTGTAAGAGTGAATGGTTTCAACATGACCATTCTCGATACCATACTTATCATTCACGGCTTTCAGTACTGGCGTAATAGCGTTGGTGGTGCAACTTGCCGCAGAAACGATAATGTCTTCAGGCGTGATATCACCTTCGTTCACACCGTAAACGATGTTCTTGATTGCGCCTTTGGCTGGAGCTGTCAGCAATACTTTGCTAGCACCAGGGCTCTTAAGGTGCAAACCAAGACCCGCTTCATCCTTCCAAATACCTGTATTATCAACCACTAAAGCATCGTTAATACCATATTTAGTGTAATCCACTTCATCGGGTGAATTAGCATAAATCACTTGGATATAAGTACCGTTGGCTATGATGGCGTTGTTTTCTTCGTCAACTTCTACCGAGCCATTGAATGGACCATGGACTGAGTCACGGCGTAATAAACTGGCGCGTTTTTCTAAATCGCCTTTCTTACCACCACGTAAGACGATAGCGCGTAATCTTAACTTATTGCTGCGGCCCGTGCGCTCAATCAGTAAACGCGCTAACAAACGACCGATACGGCCAAAACCATAAAGAACCACATCGCGCGGTGCAATATCATCGGCATGATCTATGGCATCAACTAAGGCCTTTGCCATATAACTTTCGATTTCGCTGGCATCGGCATGGTCGCGCCAATAATTGACGGCAAGCTTACCTATATCCACTTTGCATTGTTTAACGGCGAGTTTGCTTAATGCTTGAACGAAGGGGAAACTCTCGCGTAAACGTAATTTTTCGCCCACATGGCGACGAACTAAACGATGCGCTTTAATGATTTCAATAGTAGAAGCATTGAGTAACGGCTTACCATAAACCACGACTTCAACGCCCTGGTTACGGTATAACTTGCCAAGCAAAGGCTGCATAGCCTCTGCCATTTCAAAACGTTCTTGCCAACTTTGTAGGTGTTTATCAGCGCTCATTTACAGATCCTTTATCTCACTTTTCAATAAAATGTACTGAAAGGTTTGAGTAACATGACGAAAAGACCAATAATCTTATACAGGTTTCAGGGAAACCCTTGTTTTGGTCGGCGCCATTGTAATGAAAAGCGTGCTTTCTTGCCAGTAAGATATTTTCCGTAAATCTGTAATTTTATTATAAAAAATATCGTTTGGAGAGTATTTTGAGACAAAATCTAGTAATAATTACATCATTTATGCTCGGGATAAGCTTTTTCAGTCTTTTAGGTTGTGATAATGGTCGAAATATCACAACGATTTGTAAAAATAATCCTGAAATTTGTGCCGATCTGCATAAAGATGGCTGGTGTATGACAGAGAAAACGAGGCTCATTCAAAACCGCTTCGATTTAAAAGACAATCTCAATCCCACGGGAAAGCAGCTTTATCTGCAACTCACCTATCTTGAGGACTATAGTCGCTGTATCGAATTGGCCTCAGGGGTACAACATATCATCCACACCAATCGCACCGCCGACAGAGCAAGGGCATTTAGGCTCAGTACCCAGAATTTAAGCTTGCTACAAGAGCAAACCCGTGAGCGACAAGACCCCTTTATGTCCTATTATCAATGGACGCGCTTTGGCGATACCGCAGCGTTAAATCGACTGTTAGCACATGAAGACGCGGGCGAAGTGACTGACCCTTTCCTACTCGCCCAAGTCGCAACTTACTACAGCAATCGGCATGCCACTAAAGCGCAACAACTCTACCTTAAGGTGTTTGCAGAGATCCAATACGATAATTTCGACGTCAACTGGTTGCTTGGGCTCGCTTCAACCTATCGTCAAACCCAGGAACTCGAAAAAACCTATATGCTGACCAAGGCAAATTTACTACTTACGCAGCAGAAGTATTCTGAGGATAAGATGCTAGCCTTGATCAATGGCAATAAAACGCTGGCGACTGAACTTGATTTAAAGGCTCAAGCCCTTATCGATGCGCTTAAAGATGGCACTTTTTCAAAGAACCCAGTAAGACAATGGCTTGATCCCCACGCAGTTGCCCAAGCGCCGACAACGAGCGAGGCATTACCTACTGCGCCTGACGAGAAAACAGACTAAACAACCTATGGCAAAATGTTTGCCATCTTGTAATTTTTTACTCAATTTACGCGTGAAAAATGATGGTTTCGCGACCAATGTAAAAAAAATACCTAATTTGTTAATCAGAACCGCGGTAAAATGCCGATTTAACTTGACGATAGCTGTCAGTTTGGTAATTTTACTACCAGTTGAATTTTATAATCACCAGAGGGATATGAGATGACTATCCGTGTAGCAATAAATGGCTATGGCCGTATCGGTAGAAACGTATTACGCGCCTTATATGAAAGCGAAAAAGCGTATCCAATTAAGATTGTCGCTATTAATGATTTAGGTGACGCTTCCATCAACGCCCACCTGACAAAATACGATTCTGTTCACGGTCGTTTCAATGCGAAAGTGGACCATGATGCCGAAGCCATTTATGTCAATGGTGATAAGATCCTGACCTTCCAAGAACGTGATCCTGCAAAATTGCCATGGGGCGAGCTGCAAGTTGATGTGGTGTTCGAATGTACAGGTATCTTCACCTCTAAAGAAACAGTGCAACCGCATTTAACCGCGGGCGCGAAGAAAGTGATTATCTCTGCTCCAGGTAAAAATGTTGATGCAACCGTAGTTTACGGCGTGAACAACAACGTGCTGACGTCAGATATGACTGTGATTTCAAATGCGTCATGTACCACTAACTGTTTAGCGCCTTTTGCTAAGCCGTTAAATGACGAGATTGGTATTGAATCAGGCCTGATGACCACCATTCACGCTTATACCAACGATCAACGTTTATCAGACGTGTACCACACAGATTTACGCCGTGCCCGTGCTGCGGCGCTATCGATGATCCCAACTAAAACGGGCGCAGCAGCGGCCGTAGGTTTGGTTGTACCTGAATTACAAGGTAAATTCGACGGTTTAGCGGTACGTGTACCAACGGTTAACGTGTCTTTAGTGGATTTATCATTCATCGCTGCCCGTGATACTACGGTTGAAGAAGTGAATGCCATTATCGAACGTGCTGCCAGCGTTGCGCCACTCAGCGAAGTATTAGCGGTAAATAAAGAGCCATTGGTGTCTATCGACTTTAACCACAATGCGTTCTCTTCAAACTTTGATGCTACTCAAACCCGTGTGAACGGCCGTTTAGTGAAAGTGATGTCTTGGTATGATAACGAGTGGGGATTCAGTAACCGTATGTTAGATAACGCGGTTGCCCTGATGAACGCCAAATAAGTCAGCGTAAAGCAATCTAGTCTCTAGATACCGCGTTACTCAATTAAGCCTCGCATTTGCGGGGCTTTTTATTGCATTCGGTAAAACGGCAGTTATAAAAAATCCCCACTCTAGAGCGGGGATTTTTAAACAGCTAAGGAACGGACTTAGCGATACTTAGGCATTCCCCTTCACTTTCATATTCAGTGTTTTTGCGAAATCCAGCATACGCGTCAGCGGAATAAGCGCTTTTACTCTTAAGTCCTCATCCACAAAGATCTCATGGATAGTTTTATCATTATCGCTAAGTGATGCTTCAATTGCCTGCAAACCGTTCATCGCCATCCAAGGACAGTGGGCGCAGCTCTTACAGGTTGCACCGTTACCGCCCGTTGGCGCTTCGATTAAGGTTTTACCCGGCGCCGCCTGCTGCATTTTATAGAAAATACCGCGATCGGTTGCCACGATAAAACGCTCATTCGGCATAGTCTGCGCGGCTTTGATCAGCTGACTGGTAGACCCCACAGCATCGGCCATCGCCACTACACTGGCGGGTGATTCAGGGTGCACTAAAATAGCGGCGTCTGGGTAAACGCTCTTTAAGTCTCGTAATGCATTAGCCTTAAACTCGTCGTGAACGATACAATCGCCCTGCCACATCAACATGTCGGCGCCCGTCTGTTTGGCAATATAACTGCCTAGGTGACGGTCTGGCCCCCAAATGATCTTTTTCCCTTCGCTGTCTAAATGCTCAACGATTTCAAGGGCAATGCTTGAGGTTACCACCCAATCGGCGCGGGCTTTAACCGCAGCCGAAGTGTTAGCGTAAACCACCACAGTATGATCGGGATGTGCATCGCAAAAAGCACTGAACTTATCGATTGGACAGCCTAAGTCTAATGAGCAAGTGGCTTCTAAGGTCGGCATTAAAATGGTTTTTTCTGGGCTTAAAATCTTCGCAGTTTCGCCCATAAACTTGACCCCAGCAACGATTAAGGTTTTTGCGGGATGATCGCGGCCAAAGCGTGCCATTTCTAAGGAATCTGAAACGCAGCCGCCGGTTTCTTCGGCAAGGGCTTGAATTTCAGGATCGGTATAATAGTGGGCAACCAGCACGGCATCTTTTTCAATGAGCAGCTGTTTAATACGGGCCTTATACTCGGCCTTTTGCGCATCGGACAGAGGCACAGGCTTAGGCGGAAACGGGTAATCAATGGTTTCTATGGTTGGAGCAAATGGGCTTTGGGCTAACTGACTCATAACACATCCATCAGGATAACAACGTTCGGGAATTATACGTAATCGGGATCAAAAGATTAACCCATATTTGTGCAAAGCAAAGTAAAAGGACGCCCTAAAGCGTCCTTTTACTGTCAAATCCACGTGCTAAAGGCTTAGCGCATCGCTAATAGCATCTCTTGTGGCTGCTCAAGATACTGTTTCCACAGATTACAGAAGCGAGCAATGGTACCGCCATCGATCACTCTGTGGTCGCCAGACCAGCTCACTTGCATAATTTGGCGGGCTTCGACTTCCCCTTTCGCATTAAAGCGCGGCAGGGTTTGCAACTTACCTAAGGCCACAATCGCCACTTCAGGTTTGTTGATAATAGGCGTCGCCACTGTGCCACCTAAGGCGCCAATGTTAGAGATGGATATCGTGCCGTCTTTCAGATCCGCTGGCGCCACGCGGCCACTGCGGGCAGCTTGGGTCAGACGGGTGATTTCTGCCGCCACTTCTAAGATGCTTTTATCCTGCACATCTTTGATGTTGGGCACTAATAAACCCACTTTAGAATCCACCGCCATGCCGATATTGTGACGCGCCTTATAGGTCAGCTCAGTGCAATCGGCATTCACTTGGCTATTCATCACCGGGAATTGAGTTAATGCCAGCGACATGGCCTTCATAAAGAAAGGCATCATGGTCAGCTTCACTTCATCGGACGAATGCTTAACCTTCATGCTTTCACGCAGAGCCACTAAGTCTGTTAAATCAAACTCTTCGCAATAGGTAAAGTGTGGAATGCTCGATACCGATTCCATCATCATGCGTGCCATCACGGCTTTTACGCCGCGAATAGGCTCTACAATATCCGCCTTCTGAGGTGCCGCTAAACGCGATTCCACTTGGGTATGGGAAGTTGCTTGGCATTGAACCGTGGCAGAAATTGGGTTATCGGCGCCCCGTGTTTGGTAACGAGTGATATCTTCTTTATAGACTCGGCCATGCTTGCCACTGCCAGGTACTTGGCTTAAATCGATATCTAATGCCCGCGCCATACGGCGAACCGCAGGGCTCGCTAAGGCTTTACCTTGACGGGCGGGTTCGGCACTCACAACCTGCGGGGCTGGTGCCGCATGCGCCCCAGCCACAGTATTTGCAGTTGTGCCAACAGATGCCGCCTGCTCAACTTCAATGGCATATAAAGGCGCATGCACTTTGGCGAGCTGCCCCTTACGATAATGCAGCTTGGCAATTTTCCCCGCTTTAATGGCTGGAATTTGCACTAGGGCTTTATCTGTCATCACATCGGCAATGGGTTGATCCTCAACCACGGTATCGCCTTCCTGCACTAACCATTCAACCAGCTCACATTCCACAATGCCTTCACCAATATCGGGCAGTAGGAATTCTTCGATACTAGATGAACTCGCCGGGGTCTGAACCGTCGCAGCAGGCGTTGGTGCCGCCTCAAGTGGTGCTGGAGTGGCTTCAGCGCCTTCGATTTTCACGGCATAGAGCGGCGCATGCACCTTAGCAATTTCACCCTTTGCATAATACAACTTAGTCACCACGCCGGCGAAGGGCGCTGGAATTTGCACTAGTGCTTTGTCCGTCATCACGTCGGCTATGGGTTGGTCTTCAACGACTGTGTCGCCTTCTTTAACCAACCACTCCACGAGTTCACATTCAATAACGCCTTCACCAATGTCCGGCAAAATAAAATCTTTAATCATACCGGACTCCTAGAAGGTCACTGATGCTTTGATGGCTTCAAAGGTCTTAAGCGCATCGGGCATATATTCTTTTTCATGGACGAGTGGATACGGTGTATCTAAACCACACACTCGGCTAATGGGCGATTCAAGATATAAGAAACACTCCTGTTGAATCGTTGCCGCAATTTCCCCCGCAAAGCCACCCGTTAGCGGCGCTTCGTGGTTGATAAGCAATCGCCCGGTCTTTTTAACGGAATCGGCGATAGTGTCTACATCCCAAGGCGCTAAGGTGCGAAGATCGATAACCTCACAGGAAATCCCCTCTTTAGCCGCCATATCCGCCGCTTTTTCAAGGATTTCCATCTGCGCGCCCCACGCCACTAGGGTAATGTCTTTACCTTCACGAACGACTTCGGCCTTGCCCAGTTCGATTTCATAGTCCCCCGCAGGCACTTCACCCACGGATGCACGGTACAAACGCTTAGGTTCAAAAAATACCACAGGGTTTTTATCGCGGATCGAGGCTAATAACAAACCTTTGGCCTGCTCGGGATTACGTGGCACCACCACTTTTAATCCCGGTGTCTGGGTAAAATAGGCTTCGGGCGATTGTGAATGATAATGGCCGCCCGCGATACCACCGCCATAGGGCGTACGGAACACTAAACTGCCCACATTGAACTCATTACCACTGCGGTAACGGAACTTGGCAGCTTCGTTGACGATTTGATCAAACGCCGGGAAGATATAATCGGCGAATTGAATTTCAGCAACGGCGGTCATGCCATTGGAGGCTAAACCGTTAGCAAAACCCGCAATACCTTGCTCTGTCAGCGGGGTGTTAAAACAGCGGGAGCGGCCAAATTTTTCTTGAAGCCCTGAAGTGGCGCGAAATACTCCGCCAAAATGGCCCACGTCTTCGCCAAACACTACCATGCGCTCATCGGCTTGCATGGCGATAGATAAGGCCTCGTTAACGGCCTGTAACATATTCATTTCAGCCACGGCTTATAGCCTCCCTGCGCTTTTGGGATAGGATTGCGGATATTTTTTGATGTGTTCTTTAAGTTCGCTGAGCTGTTTTTTCAGTGCAGGCGTTGGTTTGTCGTACACATCTTCAATAATTTCATCCAACATAGGCACAGGTATTTTTTCTGCCACTTTTACCGCAGCTAATACTTCCTCGCGGTATTGCTCATGCAATTTCACATCATCCGCTTCGGCTAGCCAACCTTTATTGATAAGCCATAGCTTGAAGCGTTTCACCGGATCGTGTTGTTGCCACTTCGCTTCTTCATCTTTCGAACGATAGCCAGAGGGGTCGTCTGATGATGAATGAGCACCAAGGCGGTAAGTCATAGCTTCAATTAGTACTGGCGCATTATGCTCAATCGCATAGGCACGAGCCTGCTGGGTCGCGGCCAAAACGGCAAGCATATCGTTGCCATCGACACGAATGGTATGCATGCCATAACCCACACCGCGACTGGCGATACCATTGCCAGCAAACTGCTCTTCGGTTGGGGTTGAAATGGCATAACCGTTGTTACGGCAGAAGAAAATCACAGGGCATTTTAATACCGCCGCCATGTTTAAACCCGCATGGAAGTCCCCTTCCGATGCAGCGCCTTCGCCAAAATAACATACAGCGACATTACGCTTGCCCTGCATCTTCAAGCTGTAACCGACACCTGTCGCCTGTGGGATTTGCGTGGCTAAGGGTGAAGAAATGGTTTGATAGTGCAATGCAGCAGAGCCGTAATGGATAGGCATTTGACGACCTTTTCCAAGGTCTTTCTCATTGCTGAACATTTGGTTCATAAACTGTTCAGTGGTAAAGCCGCGGTAACGCAGCGCCGCATGTTCGCGATATTGCGCGAGGATAACATCCTCTTGATCGAGTGCTGCAACACTACCAACAATCGCCGCCTCTTCACCCGTACAAGTCATGTAGAAGCTGATCCGCCCTTGACGTTGGGCACCTAACATACGTTCATCGAGCACCCGAGTGAACACACAGGTATCGTAAATTTTGGTGGCTAAGGCTTCATCTATTACAGGCAAAACCGCGGTTTCATAGGTAGTGCCATCGGCCTGTAGAATTCTCAGGATAGGAATGTGAAGCGATGCCTTATCCAAGAAGCCGACACGGTGCACTGTATCAGTGTTGAGTGTTGCTTTGCTCATATTGTGCTCTTGTTATCTCGTTACGCCGCAAAAGAGTTGCGGCGCCTAATTTATACGAATATGCCGGACGAACATTACGTTAACGTAAACTACCTATCAACCGTTGGCACAGTCCGAACCGCAAGTTATCCCCGGATTGCATGTATATATTGCTTTACAATCTTAGCGAACATTCGGATTGACTGCAGGGATCAGGCAAATCACGGTTCTATTGCCAATCGGCACCTTAGCATTGGGAAATACTATGGCTTCAAATTCTTGTTCGACTTTGATTTCTTGTCCACCTTCCCGCGCAAGCACAAAGCCCCGAGGGAATGATCTGAAATTTTCGACATCGGTGGCGAAGGTAAATTCAAAATCATCAACATGTTTGTTAATCACCCGACAAACTTGATATAAGTTAACCTTATCGGCATCAAATACATCCAACTCCAATGGCTTAGCCGTGATCAAGCGCATAAACATCTCTTGGGCGGCAATAAAACGCGTCATATCGTTTTGTCCCATGGGATAGACCTTGCCAAGCTCAATGGTAAAAGCATCGGCGCCATACTGCTCCGAGGAGAAATAGCTAAAAGTCGTGGTGGGTTCATGGTGAAACAGTACAGTATCGACACCACTTGCGGCTAAAAACATAATTTGCTCGCCGCTAAAGGCGCGCCCTGGGCGATAGGGATAAATGGCAAACTTTTCATGCTTTGAGGCGCGCATCGCCGTGTGTAAGTCGTAGTGAATGCGATGGCGGCCCTCTGCCGCTGCGGTATAAAAGCGGTCAACATAGGTTTCAAGCTTTTTTGCCCGCACTCGCTCAGGATTGGCTAAGCCCGGTGGATTGGAATGCTCGCCACTAAAGAGACGATTCATATTCTCGTCGATAATTCGGGTACCATTGTTGATGGCTAAAGGGTTACCGATAAGGAAAAGCGTGCGTTGTTTAGCGATGATTTTTTGCTGGAGAAGCTGTTTGATTAAGGTATTACAGAGTTCAATCGGGGCGGTTTCATTACCATGGACACCGCAGGAGAGGATAATATCTTTACCTTCGCTTTGGGCAGGCTCAAAAACAATTACCCCCGTATCCCATACTTCCACTCGGGTATGTTCCCCAAGTGTAAAGCTGAATTCATCGACGAGGCGTTCGGGATTGGCGAGGGTCAAGGCTAAAAAATCCTTTGAATCTAACAGAGCTTGTAACACAGAATTCTCCTTATAATGGTGTGCTAAAGGTCAGTATTCAGTTCAATAAAACTCAGTATCAAGTGCAATAAAACCGTGCATGACGGTAATCGGCTGTACTTACCTTTAAAAGCGCATCAATACTAACACAAGTTTTTAGGGCGTATCTCGGTCATTCTGGTCATACAACTGAATTTTGAAGTAAAAAACTCAGCTAACCCGATTGATAAAAAAGCTCGGCGGATCGGTGGCAGCGTTCAGTATGGGATAAATTTTCATTCCGATACTTGCTTTTAGGCAGGAGATTCATCACAATTCTTAGCCATCTAGACTTCTATTGGATTTGATTATGGCGTTAGCAACCTTTGGTGCCGGCTGTTTCTGGGGCGTAGAGTATTTTTTTAGGCAAGTGAACGGCGTATTGAATGCCACCTGCGGCTATATGGGCGGCAATAACGCCGCTATCACCTATGAAGAAGTGAAAAAAGGCAACACGGGCCATGCCGAAGTGGTACAAGTGGAATTTGATCCCGCCCTTGTCAGTTATGAAGACTTACTCGAGGTATTTTGGAAAAACCACAACCCCACGAGCTTGAACATGCAGGGCGGCGATATTGGCACTCAATATCGCAGCACCATTTTCTTCCATGATCGCGAGCAAAAAGCCGCGGCTGAAGCATCGAAACTCGCCTTTGCCCGCTCTGGCCGTTGGGGACAGCGCCATATAGTGACTGAGATAGTGCCACTACAGCAATTCCATGTGGCGGAGGAATATCACCAAAATTATATTGATAAGAACAACTTACCAAGTTGTCATATCGAGTATTAATACGCGTTGGCCTTAAATCGGGCCAAATAAAAAACGCACTCACGGGTTAACATGAGTGCGTTTTTTTTTATCTCTCAAAGCTCACTTAAGCGTTTAGTGCCTTATCGATTAATGCCTGCGCATCCTTAATGATCTCAGCTAAATGCTGCTCGCTAATAAAGCTTTCACCGTAGATCTTAAATAAGGCTTCGGTGCCCGATGGGCGCGCGGCGAACCAACCGTTGGCCGTGGTCACTTTAATGCCACCAATCGATGCATTATTGCCCGGCGCATGGGTCAATACCGCTTCAATCTTCTCACCCGCAAGTTCAGTTGCATTTAAGGTATCGGCATTGAGTTTGGCAAATTTGGCTTTGTTCTCAAGGCTAATCGGACTGTCGATGCGCTTATAGAAACTTTGGCCAAATTGGGCAACTAATTCCTGATGGCGTTGCCCTGGGGTTTTACCCGTGACCGCGAGCATTTCTGCGGCCAAGAGTACTAAAATAAAACCGTCCTTATCGGTGCACCAAGTACTGCCATCACGGCGTAGGAATGCCGCTCCCGCACTCTCTTCACCGCCAAAGGCGATGGTGGCTTCGGCTAAACCATCGACAAACCACTTAAAGCCCACAGGCACTTCGAGCAGTTTTTTACCGTGGAAGGCACAAATTTTATCGATAAGCGCGCTCGATACTAAGGTTTTACCTATGGCTAAGCTATCGCTCCACTCGGGCCTATGGGTCAGCAGGTAATCGATGGCGACGGCAAGATAATGATTCGGATCCATTAAGCCCGTACCTGGGCAGACGATGCCGTGTCTGTCGTAGTCTGGGTCATTACCGACACATAAATCGAAGCTATCTTTGTGGGCGAGCAAACCGGCCATCGCATAGGGAGACGAGCAATCCATACGGATCTTGCCGTCCTTATCCAGTGGCATAAAGCTAAAACTTGGGTCGACTCTATCATTCACTAAGGTGATATCAATACCATAGTGCTTAGCAATCGGCGCCCAATAATGGATGCCCGAGCCGCCTAATGGATCGACTCCCAACTTAAGCTTAGCTTTAGCGATGGCTTGCATATCAATCACATTCTCTAAATCGGCCACATAGGGGCTGATTAAATCGATAGCATGCACATAGCCCGAAGTCAGTGCATCGGCATAGGCGAGTTTATTCACGCCCTTAAGCTGGCCGCGTAGATAATCATTTGCCCGCGACTCAATCCACGCGGTGATATTGCCTTCGGCTGGACCGCCATGGGGAGGATTATATTTAATCCCACCGTCCTGGGGAGGATTATGGGACGGAGTAATGATCAGGCCATCACTCTGAGCGGTGCCATTGATATTGGCCTCACGATTAGCGCAAATGACCGCGTGGGAAACGACGGGGGTCGGCGTAAAACCATCGTTTTGTTGGATGCGCACTGTCACTTTATTTGCGGCCAAGACTTCAATTGCAGAGACATAGGCGGCATAGGATAAGGCATGGGTATCGATACCAAGGAATAGCGGCCCATCGATATTCACCGATTGGCGATAGTCCACCACAGCTTGGGTAATGGCCAAGATATGATCTTGGTTAAAGCTTCCCAGAAAAGCACTGCCACGGTGGCCCGAAGTGCCAAAGGTCACCCGTTGGCTGGCATCATCCACATTGGGTTTGATGCTGTAATAATGGCTCATCAGTTTTGGAATATTCACCAGATCCGTCTGATTTGCGGTTTGTCCTGCCCGTTGATGTATTGCCACCTGATCCTCTCCTACTGGAAAATCGGTTAAATAGTGTGAAACGCCCTATAGTTACGGCGTTGATAAATCTTATACGCGTTCGGCGATAGTGCTGGCGACTTGTGCATCGCAGCCAAACTGCACTAACACTTCCGATAAAATAGCGCGTTTTTTCGCGGTATTATTGTTTGTGGTCACCCAAAAGCCGCTGCTGCCGATTTCCTTCGGATTCGCCGAAGGGCTCGCCTGCAGTAATTCTTCACGTGAACGGGCAAAATAGAGGCGATCGCGGCCTTGGATCTGCAGGATCTGTGAAAATGACACTTGGCTTTGCTGATATAAACTCTCGAGTAAAAATAAGAAACGCCCAACGGCACCTTTTTGCAATGACAATCTGTGTTCATCCACTAAGGTGGTAAAATCCATCACAGAGGGTGTTATCTCTTTTACTTCAACGTGCGGAGCTAGGGGCTCAACTTCCAAACTAGGCTGACTGATAGCCTTTGGCTCGGCTTGCTCAACCGCATTGACGGACAGGCCGAGTAATCGACGAAGAATGTCAGAGGCGCTCTCACCAATGCGTTCTGTTTTGCTGGCAATATGACGATAGAGCTCTTCATCCACTTCGATATATTTCATAACCTTATTATCCTTTGTTATTCGATAGGCATAACCGAAAAAAATGTACCGCGGGCGATCCTAGCAAAAAAGATCGTTGCGATCGCCCTCCAGTGTATCTATCTCTATCAATCTGATAAAGCATCATTAATCTAAAAATGCGTGAAATCGCACATCAAATTATCACAACGCAGGCAATCGCTGAAAAAGCAGCCAAGTTCAGGGTTATCCTAGGGCAAAAACCGTGGGACTCTTGTCAAACTAAACGCATTAGGGGCACAATTCGCAAAACTTTTTGCACCACAGCACAGGTAACTCCATGAATTTTGTAACCTCAGGTCAAGGAGAAGCGGTCCTCCTTATCCATGGGCTATTCGGCAATTTAGATAACCTTAAGAGCTTAGGCCAAGTACTCGAAACCAATCATCAGGTGATCCGAGTTGATGTCCCCAATCATGGTTTGAGTGAACATTGGGCACACATGGATTACCCAAGCTTAGCTAAGGCCATGATTAATTTGTTGGATGAATGCCAAATCGAGCGCGCCCATATTGTCGGCCATTCCATGGGGGGCAAAATTGCCATGGCCACCGCCCTAGCCTATCCCGAACGCATTATCAGCATGGTGGCGGCCGATATTGCGCCTGTGGCCTATGAGCCAAGGCACGACATAGTGTTTGCGGCCCTGGAAAGTCTGCCATTAGAAGGCCATACCGATCGCCGTTTTGCCTTGGCCCATTTAACCCATAATGGCATTGATGAAGCGACAGCCCAATTTCTACTCAAAAATTTGCAACGGACTGAGACTGGCTTTCGCTGGAAAATGAACTTAAGCGGGTTAAAAGCGTGTTACCCCCATATTATTGGTTGGCATAATCAGGGGGGAGAACATCGCCAAGTTTACCAGGGGCCCAGTCTCTTTATCCGCGGAGGAGACTCTAACTATGTCACTGGTGAATATAGAAATGCCATCATGACGCAATTCCCATCGGCACAGGCGAAAACCCTCGAAGGTTGCGGCCATTGGTTACATGCACAAAAACCCGCCATATTTAACCGAATTGTGTCTGAATTTATTGACAAACAGGCAATGTAAATGACACAGAACCACGACCTAAATCATATAGCAGCCGCCATCTTGATGTGATATATTCGCGCCTCTTTTAGCCTTAGAAGACTCTAGAGGACTAAGAAAGTATGTTATCTCAGTACATGGAACAAATTGAAACCATTGGCCTGAACCTGTTTTTTGCAGCGATATTTTTCTTTATCGGCATGGCCATCCATGATGTGCTCAAACAGGGTAATGTGCCTAAATTTGGTCGATTTATTGTTTGGTTAGTGTTATTTCTCGGCTGCGCCGGGTTTATTGCAAAAGGTATTATCCAGATGTCCTGGGAAGGCTCAGGGATCGGTTAAACAACAAGAACATGGCAAAAGAAGCAACAGACAGAACCACCATTGACCTTTTTGCCAATGAAAAGCGCCGGGGCCGCCCACGTAGCAATCCTTTGTCCCGTAGTCAGCAGCTCAAGGTCAATAAGCGCAACCAGATCCAGCGGGATAAAGCCAACGGATTAAAGCGAATAGAGTTAAAGGTGTCACAAGATTTGTACGACGCCTTGAATGAGCAGGCATTGGCCAGTAACATCAGCCGTAGCCAGTTAATCGAATTCATTCTTCAGCAACAAATTGAATGCTGAACAATCGATAAAGCAAGATTAACATATAAGTGAACTAGATATTAAAGGATAGACAATGGCAACTGTAGGTCTTTTTTTCGGTAGCGACACAGGCAACACCGAAGCTGTCGCCAAGATGATCCAGAAAAAACTGGGTAAAAAAATGGTTGAGGTGAAAGATATCGCCAAGAGTACCAAAGAACAGATCGCAGAATATGACCTGCTGCTGTTCGGGATCCCAACCTGGTATTATGGCGAAGCCCAATGCGATTGGGACGATTTTTTCCCAGAGCTTGAGCAAATTGATTTCACCGACAAACTTGTCGCCATTTTTGGTTGTGGTGACCAAGAAGACTACGCCGAGTATTTCCTGGATGCCATGGGCATGGTAGGCGATATTGTTCAGGCTCGCGGCGGCATTATCATCGGCCATTGGCCAACAGCGGGATACAACTTCGAAGCTTCCAAGGGCCAAGTCGATGACGACCATTTTATCGGTTTAGGTATCGATGAAGATCGTCAACCAGAGCTAACCGAAGAACGTGTCGATGCTTGGGTTAAGCAAATTTACGAAGAAATGTGCTTAGCTGAACTAGAAGATTAATTCGGCTAGCCATTCGATGAAAGCGGCCTTGACGCCGCTTTTTTTATGCATAGCCATAGAGAATTGACTCGTTCCACCACTGAATAACGACATACTCATGATCAACACACCCCGCTCCAATCATTGGGATATTTTTTGCACCGTCGTCGATAACTACGGCGATATTGGCGTCACTTGGCGTTTAGCCAAACAAATGGCCAGTGAGCATCAGATCCCAGTCAATTTGTGGGTAGACGATCTGATGAGCTTCTCGCATATATTACCAGCACTCGATCCGCTAAAAGCCGCTCAAACCTTTAATGGTGTGAATATTATTCATTGGACTAAGCCTCTTCCCATCGCGTTTGTCGCTGGTTCTGTGCTCATCGAGGCCTTTGCCTGTGAATTACCCGAACAGGTAAAAAGCCAGCTAGTGCATTTACATCAAGTAGACCCAAAATCCGTACCTATCTGGCTGAATTTAGAGTATTTAAGCGCCGAAGATTGGGTAGAAGGCTGCCATGGTTTGCCTTCATTACAGGCCAGTGGCTTGAAGAAATATTTCTACTTTCCAGGCTTTGGCACCAAAACGGGTGGACTCATCTGCGAGCAACATTTGTTTGCAGAGCGCGATGCATGGCAAGCCAATCCTACCCATAAATTGCAGCTTTTTACTAAGCTAGGTCTTAAGGGGATTCAGGCGCAGGACAAAGTCATTAGCATCTTTAGCTATGAGACCGAGGCGCTAGCCGCCTTATGCGCGTTATGGCAGCAATCGAGCGAAAAAATCCATGCGTTGATCCCCAAGGGGCGCAGCTTAAATAGCCTGACGCATCTACTCCCCTGTGATATTGCCGCCCTAGTACCGGGCCAACAGATAGTCCATGGCAATTTGATTCTGCACATTTTGCCTATGACAGATCAACAGGGGTTTGATCGCCTACTCTGGAGCTGTGATTTTAATATCGTGCGCGGTGAAGACTCTTTTTTACGCGCCCAATGGGCCGCAAAACCCTTCATTTGGCACATTTATCCCCAAGAAGATGATTATCACCTCGTAAAATTAGAAGCTTTTCTCAAACTTTACTGCGATAATCTGCCACCTAAAATTGCGTGTTATTGGTCTGAATTGAATCTTGCGTTCAACCAAGCACAGCAATCTGCCGTGAGCCTTCACTGGCAAAACCTTAATCCTGTTAATTTGCCCTTGTTGCACCATGCTAAACAATGGCCAATTAATGCATTAAATGCTGCAGATCTCGCTACTCGACTAGTCCAGTTCGTTAAAAACGGCTAAGATACTGCGCGAAAACAGAAAAATCTAAATATAGGAAATAGTGTAATGAAAACTGCTCATGAAATCCGTCCTGGTAACGTGATCATGTTAGATGGCAGCCCATGGGTTGTACAGAAAACTGAAACAACCCGTTCTGGCCGTAACGCTGCTATCGTTAAGTTAAAGTTGAAAAACTTACTGCTTAACTCTGGTACAGAAACGACTTTCAAAGGTGAAGATAAGTTAGAAGACATCATCCTAGATCGTCTTGACTGTACTTATTCTTACTTTGCTGATCCTATGTTTGTATTCATGGATGCAGAGTACAACCAATACGACGTAGAAGCTGAAAACTTAGGTGATGCAGCGGCTTATATCGTTGACGGTATGGAAGAAACTTGCCAAGTGACTTTCTACGATGGCAAAGCTATCTCCGTTGAAATGCCAACCACTATCGTACGTGAAGTGACTTACACTGAGCCTTCAGCCCGTGGTGATACTTCAGGTAAAGTGATGAAGCCAGCCACTATCACTGGCGGCGGCACAATCAGCGTTGCTGACTTCGTAAAAGTTGGCGACAAGATTGAAATCGACACTCGTACTGGTGAATTCAAGAAGCGCGTATAATCGCCCTTCCTGTTTCCAGACGAAGAAAAGCCAGTGCTTGCACTGGCTTTTTTGTTGCTGTTTTTTAACTAAGCATTTTGTGACGTATCGCGTTAATCAAGTAAACACTAGCATTGCGGCCCTAAGAAACGTCGCTCCCATGCGCCTATCTCACTCAAATAACTTTGAAACTCAATTTCCTTCACCGATACAAAGCCAGTGACAAAATCATCCCCGAGTAAGCGTCGTGCCGAGCCACTTTGGCGCATTTGCGTTAACGCAGCTAAAAATGTCTGCGCTAGGTCATGGCTGCTCTCATAGGCGCTACCGGTTTCTGGCGCGCTGGGTGCGAGTCTTTCTTCCATTCCCGCAAGACCCGCAGCCAAAGATGCGGCAATCATCAGATATGGATTAGCGTCGGCGCCCGCAATGCGATTCTCTATCCGTCTCGCCACCGGCGCACTTAAGGGCACTCGTAAACCTGTGGTGCGATTATCGACGCCCCAGCTTAAATTAATCGGCGCTTGGCTGCCGGAAATATAACGCCTAAAGGAATTAATATTCGGTGCGAATAACAACATTAAATCAGGCAGATACTTCTGTAATCCGCCGATGTAGTGCTGAAAACGTTCGCTGTCACTACCATCAGCATGGCTGAAAATATTGTTACCTTTATCATCGACGACACTTTGATGTAAATGCATAGAACTGCCGGGTTGACCCGCTATGGGTTTCGCCATAAAAATCGCATTCAAGCCATGCTTAATCGCGATTTCTTTCGCCGCATATTTAAACATAAAGGCTTGATCTGCAAGAGCCAACGGATCGCCATGCACTAAATTAATTTCATACTGCGAGAGCCCCATCTCATGGATCCAAGTATCTCCCTTGATCCCAATCGCATCAATGGCGGCATTAAACTCATCCCAAAATGGCGCGAGTTCATTGAGCATATTCATGCTAAACGCAGATTGGCCGTTTTCAGCTCGGCCACTTTTTGAAACTGGCGCCTGATATGGCACACTGGGATCGGTATTGGCCTCAGTCAGATAAAACTCAATCTCGGGGGCAACTACGGGCGTGAGTCCGAGGGTTTGGTAACGGGCCAGCACATTTTTTAAAATGGAGCGCGGCGCAAATGGACATAAAGTGCCATCGAGCAACACGCAGTCATGGATAGCAAATGCCCGCGGCACTGTGCTCCAGGGGACCATTTTTAGGGTGCTGTAGTCGGGGACTAATAGGAGATCAGGATCGGCATCGGGAAAGATGGGATCGTAGGAATACTCCCCGGTAATGGCCTGCATCGAAATCGCTTGGGCAATGCGAAGCTCAGCCCCCTTAGCAAAGCTTCGGGCGGGCATCAGTTTCCCCCTCGGATAGCCAGAGATATCAGGGAATAAACATTCGACATCACGTATGGTACCGTGCTGGAAAAACGCAGTAAGAAGGGTTGAGTCCATTTGATCCATTAGCCACTAATGTTGAAAATAACACCATGAAGGAGCGAAAGTATAATCAGGCTTGCAGTTAAAAAGCTATATAGTGAAGATAAAAAACGTAAAATATAAATGACAAAATCGTAAAATATAATTTGACAATAACAGCATCCAGTCTGCAATGCCTATAATCGCCTTTATCCTAGTTCAAGCCTAGCTACTCACCTTTTACCCATTTTAAGCGTTGAACCAAATTACGGCAGACATAAAAAAACCAGCCGCAGCTGGTTTCTGATTCTAAACCTGAAAGTATTTACGCAATCACAATAAAGCCGATAAACGCCAGTACAGCGGCGATCAGCGCATAGGGCAACTGAGTCACCGCATGGCTCACTAAATTACAACCTGAGCCCTGTGCCGCCAATACGGTTGAGTCAGAGTAGAAGCATGCTTGGCTACCAAAGGATGATGCCGATAATAATGCCCCTATCACTAACGGGATATCCGCCCCAACCGATTGCGCTAATGGCATCACGATTGGAATAGTCACCGCAAAAATCCCCCAGCTCGACCCCGTCGCAAATGCGAGGATCGCCATGGATAAAAACACGACTGCAGGTAGCAACTTAGGCGTCATAAAGGGGCTTAAGGATTCAATCACGTACTGCGGCAGCAATAACTGATCGCACACGTCTTTAAAGACGAACGCCGCAATCACAGTTCCAATGGCGGGTAGCATGCTCTTAAAGCCATCGATCATTTGATCCATCATCTCGGATAATGGCATCAAACGCTGCACCGCATAGTAAGGCAATGTGATCACTAGAGTCGCTAATAGTCCCTTCCACACATCAATATCGAAATACACGGTAAAGGCAACAAGCAGCAGGATTGGCACGAGGAAGTTATGCAATTTGCCCTGATTGTCGGCATGCTTAAATTCTTCTTCAATCGCTTTCACCGCATATTCATCGGAGGTCTGCACTTGGTCAAAATCCACCTGTGCCTGTGCGGGTTCGCCTTGAGCGGCACGCAGCTGCGCCGTTTTCATTGGGCCAATGGCAGGTACTATGCCTAACACCACCAGTAACACCATCATCACCGCAAGCCAAGCGTATAGCATGTAAGGGATGGCCTGCATATAGACGCTAATGCCCTGGCCTTCCGCAGCCACACCGTTATCGACCAACAAGCCACCAAAGAATACCGCCCAGGTCGATAGAGGCACTAACACACACACAGGGGCCGCCGTCGAATCGACAACATAGGCGAGCATTTCACGGGACACCTTAAACTTATCCGTGACACGCTTCATGGTTTCACCCACGGTCAGCGCATTGAGATAATCATCGATAAAAATCACAATGCCGAGGATAAAGGTCATAAACAGGGAGGATCTGGGCCCGTTAGCAAATTTTAATGCATTACGGCCAAACGCCAGCGCGCCACCAGTACGCACTAACAGCGCGATTAAGGCACCAAAACAGCCACAGACTAAAATCAACCAACCAATGGTTTCATCGGCCATGACTTTTAAGGAGACACTGGCGAAATTATTTAACACTTGAACAGGATCGAGTAACAGAAAACCGATTACCGCACCGATAATAAGGGACAGAATGGGACGGCGTAACCAAATAGCTAGCACCAACACCACCAAAGGTGGAATAAGACTTAACGCTGTCGGTTCAGACATGCACTTAGGTCCTCTAAATAAGTCGCCTAAAAGGCAAAAGTTTTTAGAACAGCGTCTGAAATCACCTCGATACAGAACGCCAACACAGCTGTTTCATGATGACCCTGCTGATAAAACCCGCTAAAAGCTTGCTATCTGAGGTGCCTTGCCAAAAACATCGCGCAGAAAATAAAGCGCATCGAATATTGAGTCAACTATAAATTTATTCTAAGTAAAAATAATTTTACCCTTCCATCCAAATTAAAGAATAACATTATGATATAAAAGAATTTTAATTAGAATAAACCAAAAAGTTACTTGGGAGGAGATGCTTAATAAGCATTCAGTTAATTTGCCTAATTATCAATATTGGCTTAAACATAGCATTATCCCTATTTATTAAAAAAGTGTTAAATAAAATCAGTAAGTAAGACCCATCTGCTCAACAACTTTACTCAAGCACTATTTCAGTGCTTCAATCCACCCTGTGACAGCAATTGCAACAGTCATTTAAACCAAGTATCGAATAATATTTAGAATTTAAAACTTGTATGCATTTCATTAATTGACGGTTAAAGCATATTTAACTAACCCATTTTATGAAAAAAAAGTGACTATCTGTGCTTTAGGCCTCTTCCTTAACCGATAAAATTTCGTTATGGTGCGCTAACTTAAGCCTAAATTAACTGCATGTTTCGAGGTGTAAATGCGCCCTATCATCAAATCCAATAAGCTGGATACTGTTTGCTATGACATCCGCGGCCCAGTACATAAGGAAGCCAGACGTTTAGAGGACGAGGGGCACCGGATCCTCAAACTGAATATTGGTAATCCGGCGCCCTTCGGTTTCGAAGCGCCGGAAGAAATTGTCCGTGATGTGATCCTCAATTTGCCCAGTGCTCAAGGGTACTGTGAGTCGAAAGGATTATTCTCTGCCCGTAAGGCCATAGTGCAGCATTATCAAGCCCAAGGGATTTTTGGGGTGGATATTGAAGATATCTATATTGGTAATGGTGTGTCCGAGCTTATCGTGATGGCCATGCAAGGTTTACTCAATACCGATGATGAGATCTTAATCCCCTCACCCGATTATCCCCTGTGGACGGCGGCGGCCAACCTTGCGGGCGGCAAAGCCGTGCACTATCGCTGTGATGAAGATGCGGATTGGTTTCCCGATCTTGACGACATTAAAAGCAAAATTTCATCACGTACTCGCGGCATAGTGCTGATCAACCCGAACAATCCAACGGGAGCGGTATACAGCAGAGAATTACTGCTGCAAGTGGTCGAACTTTGCCGCGAGCACAGCCTAATCCTATTTGCCGATGAAATTTACGACAAAATTTTATATGACGAGGCTAAGCATATTCCGGCGGCCAGCCTTTCCGACGATATTTTAACCGTGACCTTTAATGGGTTATCGAAAGCCTACCGCGCGGCAGGCTTTCGTGTCGGTTGGATGATGTTATCTGGCAATCTTAAGGCTGCTAAAAGTTACATCGAAGGCTTAGAAATGCTGTCCTCTATGCGTCTTTGTGCCAATGTGCCAAACCAGCATGCGATCCAAACGGCCCTAGGAGGTTATCAGAGCATTAATGAACTGATCCTGCCAAGTGGACGGCTGACGGTTCAAAGGGATGCCTGTTATGAGTTGCTCAACCAAATTCCAGGCGTGAGCGTGAAAAAACCTAAGGGTGCACTCTATGCTTTCCCTAAATTGGATATGAAGAAATTTAATTTGCGGGATGATGAGCGTTTAGTGCTCGATCTCTTGAGGGAAAAGAAAATCTTGCTCGTTCAAGGTACCGCCTTTAACTGGCCTGAGCCCGATCATTTGCGGGTCGTATTCTTACCCTATAAGGAAGATCTCACTAAAGCACTGACCGAGTTTGGGGTTTTCCTTGAAACCTATCGACAATAGTCAGGGATAAGCTAACTGTTGGTCTGTAAAGCGATCCTCGAGATCGCTTTATTTTTACATTTTCATAAAATCCCTAGGATTTTCGCTCACTTGTCACTCGCGGCTGTGATAGTCTAAGTCAATATTAACGTTAAATCTGCCCTAATAGATTTAAGCTATTTCCGTTGCAGATCATTGCGTTACCCAGTTAGTTCGATAGAAGGATCACTATGAGCCACCTATTTGCCCATTTAGCTCGGATGAAACTCATTCAACGCTGGCCCTTGATGTACAATGTGCGTCCTGAGAATGTACAAGAACATTCATTGCAGGTTGCCATGGTGGCCCATGCGCTCGTCATCATCAGCAATAAAAAGTTCGGCACTAGGCTCGATCCCCATCAGGCCACGAGTCTGGCCATTTTCCATGATGCCAGTGAAATACTCACGGGGGATTTACCGACACCGGTGAAATACTTCAATAGAGAAATCGAAGCCGAGTATAAAAAAATCGAGGCCATTGCCGAGCAGCGCATGCTGGATATGGTGCCCGATGAGTTTAAAGAGGATTATCGTAGCCTGTTTATCAGTGATTACGCCGATCCCGTTTACAAGACCATAGTGAAATCCGCCGATACCTTATGTGCTTACCTTAAATGCCTAGAGGAAAATCGCGCCGGTAATACTGAGTTTAATACCGCCCGTAAACGCCTAGAGGCCATGCTCGCTGCCAATGCCGATCCCGCGGTGAAATACTTTATGGATTGTTTTGTCCCGAGTTTTACCCTGAATTTGGACGAAATAAACAAGATGCTTTGATGTTCTACAGCCGTTAGGAATACCTATGACTTCAAATGTTTGGCAAGAGCGTCGCCATGGTGAAGATAAACAACGACGCAACGATCACCGCAGTCCTTACCAAAGAGACAGGGCGCGTATCCTCCACTCCGCCGCCTTTCGTCGCCTGCAGGCGAAAACTCAAGTGCTCGGCGTTGGCATGAATGACTTCTATCGCACGCGGTTAACCCATTCACTCGAAGTTTCGCAAATTGGCACGGGGATCGCCGCCCAGTTAATCCGTAAATATCCAGAGCATAAGCGCTTATTAGATTCCATGAGCCTGCTGGAATCCTTATGCCTTGCCCACGATATTGGCCACCCACCCTTCGGCCACGGTGGTGAAGTAGCGTTGAATTACATGATGCGCGACCATGGCGGCTTCGAGGGCAATGGCCAAACCTTTCGCATTTTATCTAAGCTTGAGCCCTACACCTTAGATTTTGGAATGAATCTTTGCCGTCGCACTATGCTGGGGATTTTGAAGTACCCCGCGCCGCACTCACAGCTATTTATCCCATGTGAGCATACGGAGATCACCAGCCACAGACAGCTTAAACCCTCACAATGGCCACCCGTTAAGGGCATATTTGACGACGATAATGACATTTTTGCCTGGGTGCTTGAACCCTTATCGGAGTCGGATAGAGCGCGTTTTACTTCGGCCCAGCAAAGCTCTCACCCGGCTCTGCACCACTATCCTCACCTGAGAACCCAGTTTAAATCCTTCGACTGCTCAATTATGGAATTGGCGGACGATATCGCCTATGCGGTGCATGATCTTGAAGATGCCATCGTTATGGGCATAGTCACATCATCCCAATGGCAACAGGATGTCGCCCCCGCACTCACCCACAGTAATGATGCTTGGATTAGGCAGGAGTTAGCCGATATTGGTAATAAACTGTTCTCCCATGAGCATCATCAGCGCAAAGATGCCATAGGCACACTGGTCAATGGTTTTGTTACGGCCATTATCATTACCGAAGATCTGGACTTTGAAGAACCTTTGCTACGCTTTAATGCCAACCTTGAACCCGAATTTGCCATTGCACTCAATGTGCTTAAGCAATTGGTGTATAAATATGTAATTCGTAAGCCAGAAATGCAAATGCTCGAATATAAGGGCCAACAGATTGTGATGGGATTATTTGAAGCTTTTGCTTCCGATCCCGAACGTTTATTGCCGTTGAACACCCAAGAGCGCTGGCGCGAGAGCGAACAGCAGGGCCTGAATAGTCACAGAGTGTTGGCCGACTATATTTCGGGGATGACGGATGAATTTGCAGGGCGACTATATCAGCAGCTATTTAGCCCTAAAGCGGGCTCGAATATTGAATTGAGTAAGGAAATGTAGGCTAGGATATTGCTGCCTTACTTTTTATCAAAGCTAGACTTTCTCTAGAATTAGCTTCTTTACCAAAATGGAAAGATGAAAGGCAAAAAACCACCTTGCGGTGGTTTTTTATTTTATCGCAACATTAAACTCGTTTATAAAGCGCCGATGGCATCCTTACAAAGCTGAGTGATACGATCCCAATCACCCTGCTCCATTGCATCCGTTGGCGCAATCCAGCTACCACCAATACAATCGACATTTTTCAGGGCTAGATAATCTTTATAGCTGCTTGGGGTAATGCCACCCGTTGGGCAGAAGCGAATATCTGCTAGCGGGCCCGAGAAGGCTTTCAGTGCATCCACTCCGCCCGAGGCTTCGGCCGGGAAAAATTTAAAGTGAGTGTAACCGAGCGCCATCCCCGCCATCACCTCAGAAATACTGGCAACGCCAGGGATCAAGGGGACGGGCCCCTGCATACCCGCTTTCAACAGTTCAACCGTAGCACCCGGTGTGATAATAAACTGTGCACCAGCGGCAATCGCTTGATCGAGTTGGGCCTCGTTTAAAATGGTTCCCGCGCCGACTAGGGCTTCTGGCACTTCCTTCGCAATTTTAGTGATGGCTTCAAGGGCGCATGGGGTGCGTAAAGTGACTTCTAACACACTGATCCCACCGGCAACCAGTGCTTTAGCGAGGGGCACCGCATGCTCTATTTTGTTAATCACCATCACAGGAACAATAGGGCTGCGTTTAAAAATATCTTGCGGTTGTAATGACCAGTTATTCTCAAGCATTGCGTTATTCTTCCTTAGTATTAATAAAGTTCATCGATGGCGTTAGTACAGCGCGCACCCGTTTCAGGACTGCTCAAGTTTGCACGCAGTGCGCTAAATAACTCACGCCCCATGCCATAACGTGAACGATGTAAATTGACTTCGCCAACGGCTCTTGCAGCCAGTTCAGCCTCGGACACCAGTAGACTTAGTTCACCGGTGAGCGCATCGACACGGATCAAGTCACCATCTTGGACTTTGGCAATTAAGCCGCCATCGAGGGCTTCTGGCGTCAAGTGAATGGCGGCAGGCACTTTGCCCGACGCGCCAGACATACGACCGTCGGTCATCAGTGCCACTTTAAAGCCCTTGTCCTGCAGCGAGCCCAAGAGTGGCGTGAGCTTATGCAGCTCGGGCATGCCATTGGCTTTTGGGCCTTGTCCTTTCACCACCACCACACAGTCCCTGTCTAAAGCGCCGGCTTTAAATAACGCATCGAGTTTGTTTTGATCGTCAATCACGACCGCTGGCGCTTCCACCACCCTGTGCTGGGCTTGAACGGCAGACACTTTAATTACGGCGCGGCCAAGGTTACCCTTCAGCAGTTTTAAACCACCGTTATTTTGGAAAGGTGATGCGACCGAGGTTAATACTTCGGCATCTAAACTCACGGTTGGCCCATCGACCCAACGCAGTTCCCCATCGAGCAGTTTTGGCTCCTGGGTGTAACGGTGAAGGCCAAAGCCCGCCACAGTATTCACATCTTGGTGCAGTAATCCCGCATCGAGTAATTCCTTGATAAGGAAAGCCATACCGCCAGCCGCATGGAAGTGGTTAATATCCGCATGGCCATTTGGATACACGCGGGCCAGCAATGGCACCGCATCGGATAATTCGGAAAAATCATCCCAGTTCACGATTATGCCAGCAGCCCGGGCCGCAGCGACAATATGCATAGTCAGGTTGGTCGAACCACCCGTAGCCAACAGCGCCACTATGCCATTGACGACGGATTTCTCATTAACAATTTCACCAATGGGGCTGTATTGAGTGCCCATTTCGGTTAAACGACAAACCTGTTTGGCCGCCATTTTGTTTAAGGCTTCACGCAGTGGGTCGTCTGGATTCACAAAGGATGAGCCAGGTAACTGCAGGCCCATCACTTCAAGCATCAGCTGATTCGAGTTGGCGGTACCGTAGAAGGTACAAGTCCCCGCACTGTGGTAAGACTGGGCTTCAGCTTCCAGTAATTGGGCTCTGTCCACTTTACCTTGGGCAAATTGCTGGCGAATGCGGGCTTTTTCCTTATTAGGAATACCGGATTTCATCGGACCAGCGGGCACAAACAACATAGGTAAGTGACCAAAGCTAAGCGCCCCGATAAGCAAGCCAGGTACGATTTTATCGCAAATGCCGAGCAGTAAGGCACCATCAAACATATTGTGGGATAGCCCCACCGCCGTTGCCATGGCAATGACTTCGCGGCTCAGTAGGCTTAACTCCATGCCGGGCTGACCTTGAGTCACACCGTCACACATGGCCGGAACACCGCCCGCTACCTGCGCGACACTGCCGACTTCCTGACAGGCTTTTTTCAGCAGTTCAGGATAGTTTTCATAGGGTTGATGTGCAGATAACATATCGTTAAATGCCGTGACTATGCCGATATTCGCCTTATTCAGCTGACGCAATGCATTTTTATCGTCTGGGTTACAGGCGGCAAAACCATGGGCTAAGTTACCGCAACTTAAGGAGCTGCGGTGTACACCATGGTTACGGGCATCGTTCAATGCGGCAAGATAAGCTGCGCGTGACGCTTTGCTACGGGTAATAATTCTGTCGGTAACGGCTTGAACTACTGAGTGCATGATTACTGAGTGCATTGTGACTCCTTAAGCGCTCCAGAACACATCAACGGGCGTTTTACGCTGCGCTAATACGGCTCTGATAGGCATAGCATTAACATCATCATTTTCTAAGGCTTGACGATATACGGATAATTTCTGTTCCCCGACCAAATGCAGATAAATTTGCCTGCTATTAAGGATCGCACTTTTGGACAAGGTGATCCTGCCATGGGGAGCCGTTGTCGGGTGAGTTGCCACACACAGCGCCTGCGTCGATAACGCTTCGTTTAGCTCCGCACTGCAGGGAAACCATGAACAGGTATGGCCATCATTTCCCATGCCTAGCACCACCACATCGAAGGGACGTGGGAAATTAGACAGAGACTCGGCTGCCATATCGGCGCCCGCTTCTGCGGTAGAAAACATATTCTTTAGTCCGCGAAACTTGGCATTAGCCGCTCGATGTTGCAGCAGATGCTCGCGCACTAAACGCTCGTTAGACGCACTGTCTTCCACATCCACCCAACGCTCATCGGCAAGTGTGATATAAACATCGCTCCAGTCAATCGATTGCATACTGAGTAATTCGAATAACTTAAGCGGTGTCGAACCACCGGAAACCACTAGGCTCGCTTTACCGCGGACATCGACGGCTTCCTGTAACTGACTGGCAATTTTATTCGCCAGCTGTAGCTCAAGCGCCGCTGGGGTATCGAAAGATTTAAATACGGTTTCTTTTATCATCGAAGCCCCCTATTCATCCCACGAACGACCATCTTTGGTGATCAAGGCAACCGATGCCACCGGCCCCCAAGTACCCGCAGGATAAGGTTTTGGTTTTTCGTTACTTTGTTCCCAGGATTGGATAATGCCATCGACCCAAGTCCATGCCTGCTCCACTTCATCGCGGCGCACAAACAGGGCTTGATTACCGAGCATAGCTTCGAGTAATAGACGCTCATAGGCATCGGCAATACGTTCGTTTTTAAAGGTATCCGAGAAGCTCAAATCGAGTTTAGTGGTTTGTAAACGCTGCTTCTGCTCTAGCCCTGGCACCTTGTTCATCATCTGGATCTCAACCCCTTCATGGGGCTGCAGACGAATAGTCAGCTTGTTCGGTGGCAGATTACGGTAGCTTGAGCGATACAGGTTATGGGGTGGATTTTTAAAATACACCACAATTTCAGAACTCTTAAACGGCATGCGTTTGCCGCTACGCAAATAGAAAGGCACTCCAGCCCAGCGCCAATTGTCGATATCGACCCGCAGCGCCACAAAGGTCTCAGTGTGAGACTGTAGATTTGCGCCCTCTTCCTCTAAATAGCCAGGAACTGGACTGCCCTTTAAGAAACCGGCGCTATACTGACCGCGTACGGTATTTTCATACACATTGTCGGCATTGATGGGGCGCAGTGACTTAAGCACTTTTACCTTTTCATCACGGATACTGTCGGCGTCTAAGTTCACCGGTGGATCCATGGCAACCAGTGTCAGCACTTGCAGCAAATGGTTCTGGATCATGTCACGCATTTGACCCGCTTTATCGAAATAACCCCAACGTCCCTCGATCCCGACTTCTTCAGCTACTGTGATCTGGACATGGTCGATCGTGCGGTTATCCCACTTAGAAGCGAACAAAGAGTTGGCAAAACGCAGCGCAATCAAGTTTTGGACGGTTTCTTTACCTAAATAATGGTCGATACGGTAAACCTGACGTTCTTTAAAATAGGCGGAAACTTGATCATTGATAACGTGGGAGGATGCTAAATCGGAGCCGATGGGTTTTTCGAGTACCACGCGAGAATCGCTGTGGATAAGGTTTTGTTCATGTAAACAGCGGCAGATATCCCCAAAAATAGCGGGGGGTGTCGCAAAGTAGCTGACCATCACTCGCTCTTCTGGTTTGAGCAAATCATGGAAGGCACTGTAGCCAACCGAATCGGTAAAGTTAGTGCCTATATAGTAGCAGCGGGACAGGAAGCGTTGGAGTGTTG
Source organism: Shewanella sp. CG12_big_fil_rev_8_21_14_0_65_47_15 (assembly GCF_002783505.1). Classification (GTDB taxonomy): domain Bacteria; phylum Pseudomonadota; class Gammaproteobacteria; order Enterobacterales; family Shewanellaceae; genus Shewanella. Next base: position 123,078 of record NZ_PFGL01000044.1, on the reverse strand, counting down.
CTTCGCAAAGGGGTTCTTTGACGAAGGTGTTTAACGCAAGAATGACTAATTCTCTAAATTCATCTTGACTAAACTCATCTTTTGCGACCCCGATCACTTTCGTATCTTTATCGAGAAGTTCAGCCTTATCTAACTGGTATAAAGAAGGTAACAACTTGCGTCGTGCCAAGTCGCCTTTAGTACCAAAGAGTACGAAGTCACAAGCTTTGGCGCCTGATGTTGTTTTGCCCATTGCGTTACGCTCTCCTTTGTATGTCGTGTCCCTTCATACCGATGAAGAAATCCACACTTTTGTTGTAATATAACAACAGAATTTGTTAAATGCATCTATTTTTATCAATATTAACATTTTGGCTAACTAGGCACTTAGGGCATAAATCTGATATGCTTTTTGTGCTTAAATTACTGAAGGTAGTAAAATCTTATTTCAAAATTGTACTAAAAAATTACTACAAAGCAGCGATTTAGTGGTGTAACCATTTTGCTCTGCCCCACTAAATAAAAATAAATAAAATTACATTCTCAATTTAGCGGACGTACGCGTATGAATACCCTAGAAAAGGTTCAAAAAAGCCTCACCCATTTTAGTAAGTCAGAACGCAAGGTTGCAGAGGTGATCTTAGCATCTCCACAAACAGCGATTCATTCCAGCATCGCCACACTGGCTAAGATGGCGGATGTCAGTGAACCTACTGTGAATCGTTTCTGTCGCCGCTTAGATACCAAAGGCTTCCCTGATTTTAAGTTACATCTGGCACAAAGTCTTGCTAACGGTACGCCTTATGTGAGCCGCCATGTTGAGGAAGATGATTCTCCCGAGTCATACACGACAAAAATTTTCGAATCTTCAATGGCTTCGTTAGATACCGCCCGCCAAAGTTTAGATGTTTCAGCCATTAACAAAGCGGTTGATATTCTGACTCAAGCTAAGACCATTTCTTTCTTTGGCTTAGGCGCTTCCGCCTCTGTGGCCCATGATGCGCAAAATAAATTTTTCCGTTTTAATGTGCCTGTGATCTGTTTTGACGATGTTCTCATGCAGCGTATGAGCTGCATCAACAGCAATGAAGGTGATGTCGTGGTGCTCATTTCCCACACTGGTCGCACTAAGTCATTGATTGAAATAGCACGTTTGGCCAGAGAAAACGGCGCAGCGGTAATAGGTATTACCGCACGCAATTCACCTTTGTCGATGGAATGTACACTGCCTGTGACAATGGAGGTGCCTGAAGATACCGATATGTATTTGCCAATGGCCTCGCGTTTAGCCCAATTGGTGACTATAGATGTATTGGCAACGGGTTTTACCCTACGCCGCGGCCCTCGTTTCCGTGACAACCTTAAACGCGTTAAAGAAGTGCTGAAGGAATCTCGTATCAATAAAGATCCGATACTGTAATTCACTTCCTATCCTAAAAATGGCTAGTGCAAATCTACCTCCTAGCCATTTTTAGTGCAAATTTCAGCGATGCCTCACAAATTTGAAACATAACTTTAGATCAATTTGATTGTAACTTTACTACATAATCTGGAATAGCATGGTAATATAGTCCCAAGATTTTTTTAACTTTAACGGAGTATCCTTATGTTCCGCAGAACCAAAATCGTCACCACTCTAGGTCCCGCTACCGATCGTGATGATAATCTACGCCGCATCATCGCGGCAGGTGCGAATGTTGTACGTCTAAACTTTTCCCACGGCTCCCCTGAAGATCACCTAAAACGAGCGACTCAAGCGCGTGAAATCGCTAAAGAGTTGGGTGTTCATGTTGCCATTCTTGGCGATTTACAGGGCCCTAAAATTCGTGTTTCTACTTTCAAGGACAACAAAAAGGTCCAATTGAAATTAGGTCAAGCCTATACCTTAGATGCTGAATTAGCGAAAGGCGAAGGTGATGAGAACCAAGTGGGTATCGACTATAAGCAGTTACCTGACGATGTGAATGTTGGCGATATCCTGATGCTAGACGATGGCCGTGTTCAATTACGTGTCGAACGTGTTGAAGGCCGTAAAGTCCACACCACAGTGACAGTTGCCGGTCCTTTATCTAACAATAAAGGCATTAACAAACAAGGTGGTGGTCTATCTGCGGCCGCACTGACGGAAAAAGATAAGGCTGACATTCTTACAGCAGCCATGATCCAAGTGGATTATTTGGCGGTCTCTTTCCCACGTAGTGGTGCCGATCTTGACTATGCCCGTTCATTAGCACAACAAGCCGGCAGTAATGCCCTTATTGTTGCCAAAGTAGAACGTGCCGAAGCGGTTGCCAGCGATGCAGCTATGGATGATGTGATCCTCGCCTCTGACGTTGTGATGGTTGCCCGAGGTGACTTAGGGGTTGAAATCGGTGATGCGGCCCTGGTTGCCGTGCAGAAGAAACTCATCGCCCGTTCACGCCAACTGAACAAAGTCGTCATCACTGCCACTCAGATGATGGAATCGATGATTTCAAGCCCTATGCCAACCCGCGCCGAAGTGATGGACGTAGCAAACGCTGTGCTCGATGGCACTGACGCTGTGATGTTATCGGCCGAAACGGCAGCGGGAGATTTTCCTGAAGAAACCGTTAAGGCGATGGCAAACGTGTGTCTGGGCGCCGAATCTCACCCAAGTGTGATAGTGTCTAAACATAGATTAGATGCACGCTTCACCTCAGTTGAAGAGACGATTGCATTATCTACTATGTATGCCGCTAACCACCTAGAAGGTGTTAAAGCGATTATCGCCTTAACCGAATCGGGTGCAACACCGAAACTGATGTCGCGCATCAGCTCTTCATTGCCAATCCTTGGTTTATCGCGCCACGCGACAACCTTAGCTAAAATGGCATTGTACCGCGGCGTATTGCCAATCTACTTCGACTCAACTATCCACCCAGCCGATGAGCTAGCGCAAAAAGCGTTAGAAGCATTAACGGCGGCAGGTTACTTGAATAGCGGTGACATGGTGCTGATGACCAAAGGTGATGCAATGGAAACCATCGGTGGTACAAACACCTGTAAAGTGCTGATCGTTGCTTAAGTTTCTTCTTGTCACTAACGCGGATTAGAAAACCAGCCAATAAAAAACCACCTTATAAAGGTGGTTTTTTTATCTCTGCAATTCAGTTACAGCGGTATCAGAGGAAAATCCAAACGGCTCAATAGTACAATTTATTAAACCGCTTGGACTAGACGCCAGTTACAATCTCTATAACGCTTCGAAATCATTCACATTAATAGCCGCTAAGCGCAGTTTATCGGCATGCTGTAACTTTTGTTCTTCATCGGCGGTGATGGCCCCGGTTTCGAGTGCTTTTGCGAACAAGATGAGATTAGGCACTTTGGCTGGCAACTCACCGGCGCGCTGGGCTTTCTTCAGTTTTTTATAGATATCTTTACAGGCATATTGTGCCACAAAGGCTTGTTCAACCTCGGCAATTCCCCCGATATCGCCTTCAAACTCAGGACAGAGGAAGGTAATACGCTCACGGGCTGGCCCTGGTTTTAACATCCCCCCTACCAGTTCGGTGACCATTTTATCACTTGGCGCATTGAAGTGATTGCCGAGCGGGAAGATTAAACCGCGCAGTAACCATGCCACAGGACGATTTGGGAAGTTACGGATAGTGTCTTCCAATGCTTTCGCAGCTAAGTGTAAACGGTTGGCCATTACATACCGCACCGCGGGTAAATCATCCTGCTGACGACCATTGTCTTCAAACAGTTTTAGGGTGGCAGAACCTAAATACAACTGGCTCAATACGTCCCCCATGCGGGCCGAGAGCATTTCTTTGCGCTTTAAATCGCCGCCCATGATCAGCATTGATAAATCTGTCATCAAGGCTAAGGCCGAGGATATACGCGTCATATCTTTATAATACTGCTTAGTTTCACCACTCACTGGCGCGCTGCCAAAGCGGCTACCGCTTAGCGCACTAAACAAAGCACTGAAAGCATTACGCGTCGCATAGCCCATATGGCCCATCAACAATGAATCGAATCGCTCCAGCGCTTCATGCTGATTTTCCATCGCGGCCGCTTCCATCTCAGCCAGCACGTAAGGATGGCAGCGAGTCGCACCTTGTCCGAAAATCATCAAGGAACGGGTTAAAATATTCGCCCCTTCCACAGTGATTGAAATCGGATTCGACATATAAGGGTGGCCTAAATAGTTTTTCGGCCCTAATTGAATGCCCTTACCCGATTGAATATCCATCGCATCGTTCATCACAGAGCGGCCTAACTCCGTCATGTGGAACTTAGCTATGGCAGTCACGACTGAGGGTTTCACCTTAAGATCGATACCAGTGGTCGTTAAACGACGCGCAGCTTCTAACTGGTAAGTGTTGGCAATAATACGGGCAAGTGCTTCTTGCACCCCTTCAAATTGGCCAATTGCCATACCAAACTGGTGACGCACATAGCTGTAGGCCGTTGTCGTCTTAGTCGCCATATGGCCAGAGGCCGTTGCTAAGGCGGGGAGTGAAATGCCGCGGCCGGCGGATAAACACTCGACCAGCATACGCCAACCTTTACCAGCAAACTCAGGGCCACCGATAATCCAATCCAGCGGGATAAACACTTCTTTACCTTGGGTGGTGCCGTTCATAAACGCCATGCCCAGTGGATTATGGCGACGACCAATGACCACACCAGGATGATCCGTGGGGATCAACGCGCAGGTAATGCCTAAGTTTTTCTTATCCCCAAGCAGACCTTCAGGATCGCGCATTTGAAATGCTAAACCGAGAACCGTCGCCACAGGAGCCAGCGTGATATAACGCTTATCCCAGGTGAGTTTAAGGCCGATCATTTCTTCGCCATTAAAGGTATCACGGCACACAATACCCACATCGGGGATTGCACCAGCATCACTGCCCGCTTCGGGACCAGTTAACGCAAAACATGGAATTTCATCGCCTTTGGCTAAAGCAGGTAACCAGCGTTCTTTCTGCTCGCTGGTACCATAGTGGGTCAATAGCTCGCCGGGGCCTAAGGAGTTTGGCACCATAACCGTTACCGCGGCGCTGACGCTACGGCTGGCTAACTTGCTGACAATAGTAGAGTTGGCATAGGCCGAAAACGCTTTACCACCGAATTTTTTCGGGATGATCAGCGCGAAGAAGCCTTCTTTCTTGAAGTATTCCCACAGTTCAGGTGGTAAATCTTTACGGTTATGCACTATGTCGAAATCATCGATCATCGTCAGTGCCGTCATCACTTGATTATCGATAAAGTCTTTTTCTTCGGCGCTAAGCACAGGTTTGCCGTAGCTGTGCAAGGTATTCCAGTTAGGGTTGCCACGGAATAACTCCCCTTCCCACCACACATCGCCGGCTTCCATCGCCTCACGCTCAGTATCGGATAATGGCGGTAATACTTTTTTGAAAAAATGAAATACGGGCTGGGTAATAAATTGCTTTCTGATATTTTTGACCGCAAACAACAGGACAACGGCTATCAGGGCAAGGATTATAATCGTTAACATGATCAAGACCTTTTATTAAGATGCAACGGGGACTGAAACACCAGCCGCCATGTAGGGAATCACTTTACGGATAACGGCTTCGATGTCGTTATGCTCACCAAACTCCGCCGCAGCAATATCATTTAAGGCATCGGCTGAGGCCATAGTGAACACGATAGTGCCTAGGGTAAAGTGTAAGCGCCAAAACATCTCTGCGGGTGGAATATGGGGCGCACTGGCCGAAACGGCGCTGACAAAGGTATCTAAATGTTGCCCATAATGTGTTGTGATAAACCAACGCAAGTGCCCTTGGCTTTCGATATAACCGCGGCCTAAAAGCTGCAGGAAAATCGTGGTGCCTTCAGTACGTAACTTATTAAGATCTAACAGCGGATTAACTAAAGAAGAGAATATTTCCTCTAGGCTCGCCTGTGAAGACGCGGCATTTAATCGCTTTATTTCAGCCGCAGCAGCAGGCATAAACACATCTAAATAACGGGCTAATACAGCACGGATCAACTCTTTTTTAGAGCCGAAGTGGTAATTAACCGATGCCAGATTCACCTCAGCTTTGCTGGTGATGAGTCGCAGGGAGGTTTCGGAAAAGCCTCTTTCGGCGAACAGTTTTTCTGCGGCATCAAGAATTCTCGTTTTTGTATCGGATCGACTTGCCATTCCGTGACCTTGAAATAATTTAAAACACTCGTTTAAATTAAACATTGACACTCAGGATGTCAAACTAAAAATGGCCAAATAAGCTGCTTTAGTAACGACAAGGCCAACAAAATATTAACTCACCACCACAAACAATAAAGAAAGCCATTAAGCCTTGTGCAAAAAACACCTTTGTTAGGTAAAATGCGTAACACAAAAACAACAAAGGATTGCAACACATGGCTATTCTATTGAATCGTCCCACAAAAATCGCCTTCACTGTCGCGTTAGCACTGGGATTAACCGCGTGTAATGATGCACAAGACAAAACCGAAAGCACGGTTCCTTCACAAACTGCAACAATGAATGTTGTGCCAGATAAGGCGCAGGCCATTGCCTTTATTAATGATGCCGAAGCCCAAATGGCGCAGTTATCCATAGAGTCCAACCGAGCCGAGTGGATTTACAGCAATTTTATTACCGATGATACTGCAGCGCTATCCGCCGCCGTGGGTGAGAGAATCAGTGCGGCATCGGTAAAATTTGCCACCGAGGCGGCTAAGTACGCCAATGTGGACCTCGATCCCGTTAATGCCCGTAAGCTCAACATATTGCGCAGCGCCTTAGTGTTACCCGCACCGCTCGATCCGTCGAAAAATGCCGAGCTTGCCCAGATAAGCTCCGAATTGAATGGCTTATACGGCAAAGGAAAATACTGTTTTGCCGATGGTAAGTGTATGACTCAACCGGAGCTTTCGACTCTGATGGCCGAATCTCGCGATCCCGCCAAACTGTTAGAAGCATGGAAAGGTTGGCGTGAAATCGCCAAACCTATGCGCCCGTTATTCCAGCGGGAAGTCGAATTAGCCAATGAAGGCGCTAAGGATCTTGGTTATGCCAATCTGTCTGAGCTTTGGCGCAGCCAGTATGATATGAAACCCGATGATTTTTCACAGGAACTCGATCGTCTATGGGGACAAGTCAAGCCCCTTTATGAGTCATTACATTGTTATGTGAGGGGAGAACTCAACCGAGAATATGGGGATACCAACGCCCCAACGACGGGTCCGATCCCCGCCCATTTACTCGGTAATATGTGGGCCCAGCAATGGGGCAACGTATATGACTTAGTGGCACCCGATGATGCCGATCCGGGTTATGATGTCACCGAACTCTTAGAAGCAAAAGGCTATGACGAGCACAGGATGGTGAAGCAAGCAGAAAGCTTTTTCACTTCCTTAGGTTTTGCCGTCCTCCCCGAAAGCTTCTGGGCCCGTTCTTTATTTGTTCAGCCACGGGATCGTGATGTGGTTTGCCACGCCTCGGCCTGGGATCTGGATAATCTCGACGATATCCGCATTAAAATGTGTATCCAGAAAACCGCCGAAGATTTTACCGTCATTCACCATGAGCTGGGACATAATTTCTACCAGCGCGCCTATAAAATGCAACCCTTCCTGTTTAAAAACAGTGCTAACGATGGTTTCCATGAGGCCATTGGCGATACCATAGCCCTCTCCATCACACCAAGCTATTTGAAGCAAATTGGCTTACTAGAAGATGTACCCGATGCCTCTAAGGATATAGGTTTATTGCTCAAACAAGCCCTAGATAAAATTGCCTTTCTCCCCTTTGGCTTAATGATCGATCAATGGCGCTGGAAGGTCTTTAGTGGCGAAATCACTCCGGCACAATATAACCAAGCCTGGTGGGATTTAAGGGAGAAATACCAAGGCGTAAAAGCGCCGACTCAGCGCAGTGAAGCAGATTTTGACCCAGGAGCTAAATACCATGTGCCAGGCAATGTGCCTTACACGCGTTACTTCCTTGCCCATATTCTGCAATTCCAGTTCCATCAAGCACTATGTGAAACTGCGGGCGATAAAGGGCCAGTTCATAGATGCAGTATCTATGGCAATCAAGCTGCCGGTGAAAAGCTCAATAAAATGTTAGAGTTAGGCTCGAGTCAGCCCTGGCCTGTCGCCTTGAAAGAAGTCACTGGCAAAGACGCTATGGATGCAAAAGCCGTCCTCGATTACTTCGCGCCACTGAAAATATGGCTTGATGAGCAAAACACCACCGCTAATCGTCAATGTGGTTGGTAATGTCGTCATCTTGTGACATATAAAACAAAATGCCCAAATCGATTGGGCATTTTTATTTTCCACTAAACAGCACTCCCTTACCGCCAGCCCATACCCTTACGGTTAGCTTCTTTATTTTCAAGCTTATGCTGCTCAGATTTCGTTAGCATCACATACAGGGCCCCAGTTCCCCCCTGCTCCATTTTTGCCGAATGGTAGGCAAGCACCAGATCGAGTTGTGATAACCAATGACATACCGCCGATTTCAGCAGTCCAGCGACGGGTCTACTATTATGGCCTTTGCCATGAATGAGCATGACGCAGCGTTCTCCATGGACCTGCGCCGCTAACAGGTAATTGAGTAACGCATCACGGGCCTGACTCAAACGGTAGGCATGTACATCTAACTCCATCTTAATGCTGTACTGCCCCAACCTTAAGCGCTTAAATACCGCGCCCTGCACCCCTTCTCGCTTAAAGCTGACAATATCATCGGGCGCAATTATCGGGATCAAACTTAAATCCAAGGGCATACAGGCCAAATAGGCCTCACGTTGCAGCGCATCACGGCGCTGAATTTGCTCAACCGTTAATGCCTTAGGTTGTGAATTCACCGCCTTTACATCGCCCTTAAGTGGCACAACACCCGTCATTTCTTCAAAAAACAGTGCGGTTCCATCGTCCAGCATGGCACATTCCTTCCACTACTTTAGTATTACCGCACATTTTTAGTGCAGAAACACACTTTGTAAACATTCAACACTTTAGTTCAGTGGGCGCCTCCATTATAGTGGCGCCATGATTGCTTGATTAGAATAATGTAATGAGATTTTTGCTGCTAGCCCTGATATGCCTATTGTCGACCCCAAGTTTCGCCAATCCAGCTAAATTCAAAACGACTGCAACGGCGGATCAACTGATCAATGCCAATTATTCACTCTTTACTCAGGCATTTACCGAACTCTCCCCAGAAGTCACTGGCGAAATTTACACTGAGGATGCCAGTTATCTCTCTGAAAGCCAAAGTAAAGAAATCTATTACGGCCGCGATAGCATAGTGGCGATCTATCAAAAGTTTTTCGACAAAATCCGCACTAAGAAAGCACGGATTGATATCGACTTTCGCATACTGAAACGTAAAATGGTCGGCAACAGCGCCATAGATACTGGCTATTATTTAGTACGATTCTACCCCGCCGAAGAGACGGGAGAACCTGTGAGTGAATTTGCTGGCAAATTTGTTATTGGTACCCAAAAAGTGGCTTCGACTCGCTGGAGTGTCACCTTAGATATGAATAACCGTGCAGAGCCTAGCTTCTATCTCAATGCTAAGCCAGTGCCTAACTTATACTATGGTCGTCAGTTCTCTCCTTTGCCTGACAGCAAAAAAACAAAATAGCCGAACTCCATTATTTTATAGCTAATTTTTAAATTTTATACCTATGGCTTCAGATATTATCTGCCCCTGCGGCAGTGCAAAACACTATCAAGATTGCTGTAAACCACTGCATATCCATGTGGATTGTGGGGAGCGGATAGCGGATTCACCCGAGCAGCTTATGCGTTCGCGTTACTGCGCGTTTGTGTTGAAAAATTTTGATTACATTATTAAGACTCACCATCCCGAGTTTCTGGGGGATCTGACCCTAGCAGGCCTTCAGAGTGGGCCCCATCCCCACTGGCTTGGGCTCGATGTACTCGGTGCAAGCGAACAACTGAGCATCACAGGGCACAGGGAGGGGACAGTAACCTTTAAGGCTTGGTACAAGCTCGAGGGTGAGATAGATGCTATCTATGAATGCTCGGAGTTTGTCCATCAGCAGGGGCGCTGGTATTACACCCAGGGCAGGCAGATGAGGACTACATTACCCGGCAGAAATGATCCCTGTATTTGCCATAGCGGTAAAAAGTTTAAGCAATGTTGCCTTAAGACGCTTTAAAAACGTCTATAGCTTTGAATCGGGTTATCACACACAGTATTAGGCTGTATTGGAACGGACAATTAGTGCGTTACCATAGGTGTGTTTTGCGCCGACAATAAAAACTGGGCAAATTCAGGCTCTCGTAGTGCAGGACTATACAAATAACCCTGTGCTTGATGGCAGAAACTCTTCGCCAAAAAGTCTTCCTGCTCTGAGGTTTCAACCCCCTCTGCCGTTAACGAAATATTCAGTGCACTCGCCATAGCGATAATCGCAGACACAATTTCACGGCTCTCACGGCTTATCGTCAGATCGGAGATAAAGGAACGATCGATTTTCAACTTGCTGATCGGGAACTGTTTTAAGTAACGCATCGAACTGTAGCCAGTGCCAAAATCATCGATAGCCAACCCAACCCCTAACTCGGCTAACTCTTGACACAAAATAGTTGCATGGCGAATATCGCCCATTAACTCGGTTTCAGTTATTTCGAGGATCAAGGTTTTGGGCTTCAAGCGATAGCGAGTCAGCAACTGCCACACCTGTTCGTACAAATTGCCACTGAAGAATTGCCGTGCAGACACATTCACATGCATGCTCAAATCGGGATTATGGTGCTGCCAAAGGTTTAACTGCCGACAAGCGGCCTCAAGCACCCAGCTACCAATCGCATTGATCATCCCCGATTGTTCGGCGATATCAATAAAGGCACCGGGGTAAAGTACCCCTTTCTTCGGATGATGCCAACGGATCAACGCCTCGGCACCTATGTAGGTTTGCTGCTCAAGATCCCTTAGGGGTTGATAATAGAGTTCAAACTGCCGCCCACGTATGGCACTGTGCAGATCGCGCTCAATTTGTGCATCTTCCTTAAAAGCACTGAGTAATGTGCTGTTAAATACTTGAATTGCGGTGCCCTTTTTCTTTTTCGCATATTGCACGGCAATATCTGCACAGGTCAAAGGCGCGAATAAATTGGCAACAGAGGCGATATCGACCACGGCTAAGGCGGGTTTAGGCTCTATTTGCTCACGACCGATCAGTATAGGCATGGCTAAATGTTGATATAAACGTGTACTAAAATAGTCGAGATCATAGACGGCGTGGCTGTCCGTCAGTAACACAGCAAATTCATCGCTCCCTACTCGAGCAATTTCAGTGGCTTTATTGACCTCAGAAAAATGTTTTAAGCGCCGTCCAATTTCAATTAATAGACTGTCACCATTCTCATGGCCGTAGGTATCGTTAAAACGCTTAAATCCAACCAGATCGACGAGGAGTAACAGTCCCTGCGTCGTGCGCTCTAGCACCCGATTGAAATGACTACGATTATGGAGTCCCGTCAAGCTGCAGCGCCACGCTAAACGCTCGAGTTCCGCCTTATAATTGTGTTCATCGGTACTTTCTTCCCCCGACACTAAGGCGTAATGGTTGCCGCGGTCGGTGATAAACTGGCTGACAACAAATTTAAGCCAATAACGGCTGCCGTCGACACGGCTAAATTGCACTTCACCCTTGGCCTGCTCCCCACGGTAAATTTGTGCAAGGGTGTGCTCGGCCAGTTCACTATGTTGCTTGAATAACGCGAGTTCCCGCAGATTCGAACCAATGCTCTTATCCCGCAAAACGCCGGTAATATCCGCGTGGGCTTGGTTTACATACTCGACCTTTTCCGTATGCAGATTGATCAACATACTCATTTGCCGCGATTGCTCGGTTGCACAGCGAAACAGACTAAGGCGCTCTTCTTTATCGTAGGTATATTTAGTGGCTAAGGTGAGGGCTAATTGATCGGCCATTTGGCAAGCGAGGTGGATTTCACTATCGTGCCAATGGTGGGTCAACTGGGCGCGTTCGATGCAGAGTACGCCTTCAAGGTGGCCATTTATGCGGATCCCAACATCGAGGCTAGAGAGCACTTGCCTTGGTTCAAAATAAACCCCAGTCAACTCACTTAAGCGCGGGTCGACTAAGGTATTACCCGCATCGATATGACGGTGGTTTTTGAGTTCCTGCAGATAACGGGGACAATCCTTGAGCAATTGAGGTCTATGTACCTCTTGCAGCATCATAGATCCAAATTGCGCCACCAAAGATTGGCTCAGTTGATCGGCGGAAAACAGCCATACCGACACCAAGGAAACCGTTAAATTCTGACACAATAACTCTGTCGCTAACTCTGCGGTCTTAGCAAAATCGCCCTGCTGTTTAGCCGCCGAATGTACTAAAGACTCCAATAAATGCTGATGTTGACGTCGCTTCACGCTGATCCCTACAAAACTTCGTGTTGGGTAACTACTGTACTGCTGCGACTAATGCACTCTATCGGGGGTAGCGCATTAATTGAGCCAATATGTGCTTATTTTTTGTCGAAGCAGATTACACTATCTTCGTTCAACACAGCAATATCGAGCATATTTAATTACAAATTAAATCACTATTGCACCAGAGCGATATGCTCAAACAACCTGAAAATACGAGTTTCAGAGCACCTTAGGTTGTTTGGGTATTAAGCAACTACAGACTATTTTCTAATTGAAAAATCATTTTTTCGGCACTGACATCAAAGGTTAACTGTAAACTCACGCCAGAATCTGTCGGCACAGTCTTTGCTAGGGTTTGACTAAAACGCGCCTTAGCTCGATCGCTCATTGCATCGGCATCGGCCTGCGCATTAGCCCCGTTAAACTGCAATTCTAACAGGGTATCGTGTTCATCGATGACGGCGCCAATATCGACAAAGCTGCCGCAATCTGTGCATGTGTCATTCACTGTGTGGGCCTGGGCCGCAATAATACCTTTCATTGAACATTCCTCTCTTGAGCCGTCGTGTAAACGCTACTTATCCATTTGGAGGATAAAGCCTGCGAGCGTGGGATAATTTGCCCACTATTATAGGCAATCCAAACTGGACAGACTCAGGTTTAGCTCACGCTTGTCAGATGCATTATGTTAATAAATGTCACTAATGGCGATTTTAGGGTGACTTTGCCCCTTAAGCTGTGGCTAATAGGGGAACTAAATTGCGCTGGATCGCTAATTGATCGGCAAAATGCATAATGTCAATTTTAGGGGAGGTGAGTTGCCCACGTTGGCGTAATTGAGTGGTCAAGTCGCAGTTACTAAGCACTTCGGCCATTGCCATCGACTCACCACCACGGATAACCAACGCCTCTGGGCATATCGCCTGTTGTAATTGAAATGCCCTCGCCCCTGCTTGATTAAAAAGCGGGCTATTATCGACTATCGGTTCGCCTAGGGATAAGTCCACCAATAAGGGATGTTTGGGCGGTAGTTCGAACTGACGTTGTAATTTTTGTGCACTATCAAGTTCTTTTTGCCATTGAAACTGCGCCATGTCCCGAGCGTCAGCCGACAATAAGGACAACAACAGGGCAAATTCTCCTCGCCTGTTGTGTTCTATCGCCGCATTTAAGCGGGTGCCGATTTGGGCTTCGTTGACTAAAGGAACATCAATATGCATAAAAAAACATCATTAAAACAATTCGTTGTTAGTTAATCGACCAGTTGAGACATAACTTTAGGAAAATTTTTATCTTGGCCCTTTACATGCAAAAGGTTTCTGACTACTATGGCGGCCGCAATTGAGGAGGGGTTCCCGAGTGGCCAAAGGGATCAGACTGTAAATCTGACGGCTCAGCCTTCGAAGGTTCGAATCCTTCTCCCTCCACCATTTGCACTGAAGTAAGCACGACAACGATTGAGATATTCGTGGAGGGGTTCCCGAGTGGCCAAAGGGATCAGACTGTAAATCTGACGGCTCAGCCTTCGAAGGTTCGAATCCTTCTCCCTCCACCATCTTATCCCAATCGTCATATGTGGCTTTGTTCGTAGTGATATGAGTTAAATCTGCAGTAAACTTAAACACGGCCAAATGTTTAAGCGTTTGTAAAAGAAAGTTTTGTGGAGGGGTTCCCGAGTGGCCAAAGGGATCAGACTGTAAATCTGACGGCTCAGCCTTCGAAGGTTCGAATCCTTCTCCCTCCACCATTTCTTAGTCCATTGCTTACCTTAGTGTAACTATATTTTCGTCTTTAGTTTTTCCTCTAGCTTCATTCTATACTAGCCTCACTTTACATTGCCAAGCACGGTAGCAGTCAACATAGCCAAGCTTTCGCTATCACTTTCAAATACTGTTTAATGCTCCCATGCCCTATCGCATCAATATTTGTTCCAAGAGATTAAACATAACAAAAACGCCCCATATTTGTATGGGGCGTTTTGTATAAATCCAGACTAACGCTTTGATATTAGTCGATATTTAAATACTTATGGGTTTGGATAGATAAGCGCCAATTGCGGGCGATACAGATCTTCATCGCCAGTGCCGTAGCTCTGGGCTTTTGGCTAATCGGTTGTAGGCAGATGGTCTTGGATGAAATATCGATATCTTTCAATAGTTCATCTAGTTCATCTAAATGTTTTTCGGTGGCGATAGGATGCTTAATTTCATTGGCGCGATTAAGGGCCTGGGTCAAAACTTGATAACCGCCCTTCATATTCACCTTAGGTGAAACCGTGACCCAAGTGCTATCGTCGCAGAGCACTTCAAAGGTGCCGCTGGTTTCAATTTGGGTGGCAAAGCCTTGGCTGTGCAAGGTTTCGGTTAAGTCGCGTAAATCGTACATACAAGGCTCGCCGCCGGTGATCACTATATGGCGCGCGGTAAAGCCTTTAGCCTTAAAGGCCGCGATAAGGCTCTGGGCGCTGTGATTTGCCCAGCGGCCAACGGTACCATCCACGCTAATCACTTGCTCTGGCGCGACATTATTGGCCTCAAGGACATCCCAAGTCTGTTTAGTATCGCACCAAGCGCATCCCACGGGGCAACCTTGTAGGCGCACAAATAGGGCGGGCACTCCGGTAAAGACACCTTCACCTTGAATGGTTTCAAAGACTTCGTTGACGGGATAGTTCATGCTGGCGTTCCATTTTTCTGGGGCGGCATTTATAGAGGATTTTAAGCCAAGCTGCAAGTTTTTACACTGACAACTCAGGCGTTGTGCTAGGAGCAAAGAGTTTTCAAGGCCTAATGCCTGAGTTACACTAGCGGCCTCTTTTTTTGTGTTCAGTTCAGTGAACGGTGATCGGTTTATGGCAAACAAATTAGGCGCAAACGCGTTAGGGTCAACAGCTAGGGTTTCAAAGGCTGTCGTAGTCTTCAGTGGTGGACAAGATTCAACCACTTGTCTTATTCAGGCCCTCACCCAGTACGATGAAGTCCACGGGATCACCTTCGACTATGGTCAACGTCATCGCGAAGAGATTGAAGTCGCAAAATCCCTCGCAAAACGTCTAAACATCACCAGCCATAAAGTGATGGATGTGAGTTTACTCAATGAGTTAGCTATATCTGCCCTCACCCGCGATGCGATCCCCGTTTCACACGAATTAATGGAAAATGGCCTGCCTAATACTTTTGTGCCCGGGCGTAATATTCTGTTTTTAACCCTAGCAGGCATTTATGCCTATCAGTTAGGTGCGGATGCCATTATCACTGGCGTGTGCGAAACCGACTTTTCTGGCTATCCAGACTGTCGCAACGATTTTGTCAAAGCCATGGAATCGGCCCTAGTACAAGGGATGGACAAAAAACTCCAGATAGTTACCCCACTGATGTGGCTTAATAAGGCACAAACCTGGGCACTGGCGGATAAATATCAACAGCTCGATCTCGTGCGTCATCATACCCTCACCTGCTATAACGGCGTGATTGGCGATGGTTGCGGCGATTGCCCTGCCTGTCATCTTCGCAAACGTGGATTAGATGACTATCTACAGAATAAAGCGGCGGTTATGGCTTCGCTTGCGCAAGCCAGTGAAAAAGCCGAGCCACAAGCGTGAAACTTGGCCCCTACTGGGTAGCATTGGTCGTCAGTTTGCTCTGTGGAGGCTTGTACTTCGCAGGGCTGGCTACGCCTTCTATCGATGAACTATTGCCCTATCGACGCAGTGCCATTGCAGATGGTCAATGGTGGCGACTCGTTACCGGGAACCTACTGCATACCAACCATTGGCACCTCTTGATGAACCTTGCAGGACTGTGGGTGGTGCTATTTTTGCACCATTTTCATTATCATCTCAAAGGCTTAAGTGCACTATTTTTCGTGTTATGTTTGCTTGAGGGTATAGGCTTGTATTTAAGCTATCCGCAATTGCTCGGCTATGTCGGCTTAAGCGGTATGTTGCATGGCTTGTTCGCCTACGGCGCAGTGCAGGATATTGTTCGTAAGCTGCGCTCAGGCTATCTGCTGCTCGTTGGCGTTATCATCAAGGTCGGTTACGAACAGCTTTATGGTGCCAGCAGTGATGTCACCGCCATGATAGGTGCGCGCGTAGCAACCGAGGCGCATCTGGTCGGCTTACTCTGCGGACTGATTTGCGCTTTAGTGATGTTTATCAAGCTAAAAATGAGCCCATCAAAAATCTCTGCTTAACCCAAGTCAAAATATTAAAAAAGCCGTCGCAGCAAGATTGCTGGACGGCTTTTTTAATGCTGAGCACAAGAATCAATCTAGGCTTTGATCAACAGCTCCCGCAGGTGCTTGACTTCATCACGCATTGCCGCCGCTTGTTCAAACTCTAAGTTGCGCGCATGTTCATGCATCTTCTTCTCAAGCTGATCGATTTGATGGCTCAACTCAGCCGCATCGGCTCTATGGTAATGAGACTTAGGCTCAGCCACTTTGCCATAAACCGTATTACTATCACGACCATCGTCGACATCCATCACATCGGTGATCCGTTTCACCACACCTTTAGGCACAATGCCGTGTTTCAAGTTATGGGCACGCTGCCTTTCACGGCGACGTTCCGTTTCACCCATCGCCTTTGCCATAGAATTAGTGATGCGATCCGCATAGAGGATCACTTTGCCATTCACATTTCGAGCGGCGCGGCCAATGGTCTGAATGAGCGAACGCTCGGAGCGCAGGAAACCTTCCTTATCGGCATCCAAAATACACACTAAGGAGACCTCTGGCATGTCTAAGCCCTCACGCAGCAGGTTAATTCCAACCAGCACATCGAACTTACCTAAACGCAGATCGCGGATGATCTCGACCCGCTCGACCGTATCGATATCCGAGTGCAAATAACGTACTTTTACCCCGTGCTCGTCTAGATATTCGGTCAAATCCTCCGACATTCGTTTGGTTAACGTCGTGACTAATACCCGCTCATTGACGGCGACACGTTTAGCGACCTCCGATAATAAATCATCGACTTGTATGCCAACGGGCCTCACTTCCAATTCGGGATCTAACAGACCTGTCGGCCGAACGACTTGCTCAACAATCTCGCCGCCGCTCTTTTCAAGCTCGTAGGGATTAGGGGTGGCAGACACATAGATGGTCTGCGGCATCAACTGCTCAAACTCTTCAAACTTCAGTGGCCGATTATCCAGCGCCGACGGTAAGCGGAAACCGTATTCCACGAGCGTGGTTTTACGGGAACGGTCGCCTTTATACATAGCGCCGATTTGCGGCACTGTGACGTGGGATTCATCGATGATCAGTAAACCATCGGCGGGCAAATAATCCAGTAGTGTTGGCGGCCCTTCGCCCGGGGCACGGCCCGACAGATAACGGGAGTAGTTTTCGATGCCGGAACAATAACCCAGCTCGACCATCATCTCCACATCATATTGCACCCGTTCATGGATCCGCTGCGCTTCAATTAACTTATTGTTATCGAGTAGATACTGTTTACGCTCGCGCAGTTCTTCTTTAATGAACTCAGTGGCGGCGATGATTTTCTCCCGCGGGGTCACATAGTGAGTCTTAGGATAAACCGTCGTGCGGGCAATGCGTTTGATGATCTGCCCCGTCAGGGGATCAAATTCACTTAAACGCTCGATTTCCTCGTCAAATAACTCGACGCGAATAGCATAGCGATCGGAGTCTGCTGGGAAAATATCAATCACTTCACCACGGACACGGAAAGTACCGCGCTGCAATTCAATATCGTTGCGCGTATATTGCAGTTCACTCAACCGCTTCAGAATATCCCGCTGCCCCATGGTATCGCCTTGGCGCAGATGCAGGAGCATTTTGAGGTAAGAATCGGGATCACCCAAACCGTAGATGGCCGAGACAGAAGCGATCAGTACCACATCTTTACGTTCTAGCAGTGCCTTAGTTGCCGAGAGCCGCATCTGCTCAATATGGGCATTCACAGAGGCAT
Source organism: Shewanella sp. CG12_big_fil_rev_8_21_14_0_65_47_15 (assembly GCF_002783505.1). Lineage (GTDB taxonomy): Bacteria > Pseudomonadota > Gammaproteobacteria > Enterobacterales > Shewanellaceae > Shewanella. Next base: position 104,761 of record NZ_PFGL01000044.1, on the reverse strand, counting down.
CTTTTTCAATAAAGGTATTAGAAGCGGGTACATAGGCTTCAGGCTGGTAATAGTCGTAGTAAGAGACAAAGTACTCCACCGCATTATGGGGGAAGAATTCCTTCATCTCGCCATAAAGCTGTGCTGCAAGGGTTTTATTCGGCGCCATGATAATGGTTGGCCGCCCCAATTTGGCAATCACATTCGCAATGGTGAAGGTTTTACCCGACCCCGTGACCCCGAGCAAGGTTTGGCAGGCGAGTCCTGACTCTAGACCATCGATTAATTTCGCGATAGCTGTGGGCTGATCACCCGCAGGGGCAAATTGTGATTCAAGCTGAAAAACAGATTCTGACACTCGTACATATCCTTGTGGTTAGTCGTCCCCATTCTAATCAAGTCGCCCGTTAAGCTCCAGCAGTTATCGGCGCAATATACCAATACCGGCTCCCGATACCGTCACAAGATGACAATTTTATGGCTGAAAAATGAAATTTTTTGACCACACCTTTTTGAGGCCGAAATTGGCTAAAAAACACCCTAAAACGCAATGGAAATGGCAATTTAATACACAAGAGTGGGCTTTTACTCTATTACAAAATTGCAACCTGACGGAAGACCAAATAAAATAGCGGTTGCATTTGGTATAACATTGGATTTATTGAGTTTATTTTTTTGTCGCCAAAATAGTGCAATTTAAGTCCATCGCCCATACTGCAAGGCTTTGACGCCTGTTTTAAAGCACAACCCACAGGGTTATCCACAGATTTTGTTGATAAGTCAAAATAACCTAGGATCCATGCGGGATAGAGCACTACCCTCTCCCTAAATAACACCAAAACAACATTTGGTAATTTAATTACATTTGATAAATGTTGCTACTTGTCTCCATAGCCCTTAGATCAAAAACAGTGTAGTTCACGAGGGCTCGTTAGGATGGGCTGCGCCTTGTAAGAGTGCTAGCTCCTAATTAGAGTGCGAGATCCTAAATGCTATAACGATCACAGTGATGCACTAACGACACAGCCTCCTTGTTTAAGGGTTGTATAAAAAGGAGGAACCGTTTCACTCTCTGCTAGAACCAAGAACCTATTCTCGACTCTTGCAGTGCAGGGTTCTAGCCGAGCGAAGGCCGCTCTGTTTTTACCCCTCCTCAAACCCAGCAAATAATCCCAGCAAGAAACGCTATCTTGCGAAAAGTTAAGTTATTTCTTCATCAATATGATGATTTCTACACCACGATGCACATTAGATGAGCACTTAACAGCATAATTACACTTTTTTTAGTAACTCGAGTTGACTCATCCCACAGAGCGTTTTACTATGCGCTCCGTTCTCAACGAGTCGATACGACTGTGTGAAACGATTCCCCTGTAGTTCAGTCGGTAGAACGGCGGACTGTTAATCCGTATGTCACTGGTTCAAGTCCAGTCAGGGGAGCCATTTTCAGCGAGTGTATCAATGCGTAGGAACAAGCAGTAAGAGTAACAACGATTCCCCTGTAGTTCAGTCGGTAGAACGGCGGACTGTTAATCCGTATGTCACTGGTTCAAGTCCAGTCAGGGGAGCCACTTACTATTTCACTGCCGCGTTAAAATGATTCCCCTGTAGTTCAGTCGGTAGAACGGCGGACTGTTAATCCGTATGTCACTGGTTCAAGTCCAGTCAGGGGAGCCACTTTAAAGCAATCATGTGTTATTAAAGTCGATAGCGATATCGCACCCTCTACTCCCCTGTAGTTCAGTCGGTAGAACGGCGGACTGTTAATCCGTATGTCACTGGTTCAAGTCCAGTCAGGGGAGCCATTTTAAGTCAAGCATGTGTTTAAAAGTCGATAATCATATCGCACCCTCTACTCCCCTGTAGTTCAGTCGGTAGAACGGCGGACTGTTAATCCGTATGTCACTGGTTCAAGTCCAGTCAGGGGAGCCAATCTTTCGCATAATCTCCTACTCCACTCCGTTTTTGACCATTTGGCATTCTCTTTTTAATTTCTGTTTTAAATCAAATACAGTTACACTGTGATCAATTTATTAACCAAAATTCTGAGTATCATCACACAGATAGCCTATTGCAAAGATAGCCTAGTTACATTGCATGGGCTTTGCTGTCTTTATACTCCCATAAGTTGAGAGCGGATTTTTTATGGCCATGTCAAAATCATATCCCGTCTTTTTATTACTGATCTTTTTGGCGCTATTGGGTTGGTTTTATCAGAGCCAGAATAGCCAATTGCAAATCCAGCAACAGCAAGAACTCGATGGCTTCAAAAAACACCTTGGCGGTTTTGCCCAATGGCAAGGCAGTGGCGCAGAGCTGTATCAACTGCTATCGAGTGACTATCGGTTCCAATTTTTTCAATATGTGGATGATACCGATGGCGAGCTTAATCATACCGAGGGCAGCCTCACGGCGAAGGATGACCATCCACTTGCGGGCTTATTCCCCCTTAACTTAGCCCATACCCAAAAAATTGCGACGGGTCGTCTACAGATCAAACTCAGCGCCAATCAAGCCATTGAAGAGGCCATTAATAATACAGAGAAATTGGGGCTAATGCTGCTAGTCGCTTATTTGATTTTGCTCGGCATCTTTGTGGCATTAATGGCGAGGATGAAAGCCACCATTGGTTATGCCGCCCAGTATATTTCCCATCTTCCTGACATGAGTTTTTCCGCCATTGCCACATCCAAACTCTCTGGTGAGATGAGCCCGATAAAGCTGGCGTTAGAAGAGTGTCGCACTCAACTTAAAACGCAATTAGATAAACTCACCCAGGAAAACGAAAAATTGCATCGGGCCGCCTATCAGGATCCTATTACCGGTTTTGGTAGTCGCCCGCGTTTCACCAGTAAATTAGAGAACATTAGTCAGCCCAACGTCCCCCAATTGGGTCTGCTGGCGATGGTAAAGGCCACAGAACTCGCCCATGTCAATCAGTTGCAGGGGCGCACCGCAGGGGATGATTATTTATCTAACGTGGCCAATTGTATTCGTAAGGCCTGTTCGAAATACCCAAATGCCGAATGTTTCCGCGTTTCTAGCGCCGATTTTGCCGTATTCATTCCCGATGTTGTGATTAAGGATGGGTCTAAATTTTTAGAACAACTCAAAATTTTTCTCGATGAATACCAACAGATAATCAAGACTGAGTCCACAGCGCACACAGGTTTAGTTCCCTATCAGCAAGGGGCTAATCCCGTTACCCTACTCACCCTTGCCGATACTGCGGTGAGTATTGCCCAAACCTTGGGGCCAAATAGTTACCACATTCAAGAAAAACTCAATGGTGATGAACATTTTGGCGATGATCGTTGGAAACTGGCAATCCTTGATCTCATCACTCGCCAAGCCTTGAAATTCTACCAACAACCGATCCAGCCCTGCCGCAACGATGTTGAGGTATATCGCGAACTGTTGGCCCGTTTCTATAATAGTGAGGGCAAATTTTTACCGACCACCACAGTGATTGCTATGGCCGAACGCCACGGGTTAAGTACGGAATTAGATAAATTAGTAGTGATCAGCACATTAAAAATGCTTAAGGAAAACCCCACCTTCAGCGGTAATTTTGGCATCAACATGAGTGCGTTTTCAGCCCACCAAGAACTCTTTGTTGGCTGGCTAAAAGATATTTTAGGCAAACATAAATCTATCGCTTCACGTTTGGTATTTGAGATCAACGAGGCGGGTATGCAGGCAAATTTAGGTGCCAGTTTCAAGTTTGTCCGGGAAGTGCACAGTGTAGGCGCTAGGGTCTCCATCGAACGTTTTGGGATGAGCTTTACCTCCTTCAAATTCTTCAACGAGGTGCGCCCTGACTACATTAAGCTCGATGGTAGTTATTCCACCGCCATTGATGAAGATAGCAATAATAAATTTTTCGTTCGTATGATGGTAGATGTCGCAAGGCGTATTGGTATTCGCGTCATAGCGACCAGTGTCGAGCGGCAGGAGGAAAAATTAACCCTCGAAAAACTCTTAGTCGATGGCCTGCAGGGCTATTATATTGCCCAGCCCCAGGCATTAACTATTAGCGACCAAGTTTAATTGTACACTCGGTTAATTCATCGCCAATATTTACAGTAAAGATGGTTAACCCTGCATTCTATATGTTGTTTATACAAACGGAAAAGTCGATAATACGGCCAAGATCCGTTTAGACAAGTATTGAGATGAGTGAATATCTCCTGTTGTTGATCAGCACTGTACTGGTCAACAATTTCGTTTTAGTGAAATTCTTAGGTTTATGTCCTTTCATGGGGGTCTCCAGTAAATTGGAGTCCGCGATTGGTATGTCTATGGCCACCACGTTTGTGTTGACCTTAGCCTCGATACTCAGCTATCTCGTGAATCAATACCTATTACTCCCCTTTGATCTGAGCTATTTACGTACGATGAGTTTTATTTTAGTGATTGCCGTTGTCGTGCAATTTACTGAAATGGTCGTACAAAAAACCAGTGCAACCCTGCACCGTGCACTCGGTATTTATTTGCCACTAATCACCACAAACTGTGCGGTATTGGGTGTAGCCCTGCTTAACGTGAACGAAAAACACGATTTTATTCAATCGGCTATCTACGGTTTTGGTGCGGCGGTTGGCTTCTCTTTAGTGTTAATTCTCTTCTCGGCTATGCGTGAACGCTTAGCCGCCGCGGATGTGCCCTTACCCTTTAAGGGCGGCGCCATTGCCATGATCACCGCGGGCCTGATGTCGCTGGCCTTTATGGGATTTACAGGATTGGTTAAGTAAGATGTCCACCATTGTAATTGCAGTCATATTGTTGACCCTACTGGCCTTGGTCTTTGGGGTGTTACTCGGTTTTGCCGCCCTTAAATTTAAGGTTGAAGGTAATCCCATTGTCGATGAGCTAGAAGCCATTTTGCCACAGACCCAATGCGGCCAATGTGGTTACCCCGGCTGTCGCCCCTACGCTGAAGCCATTGCCAATGGCGATAACATCAATAAATGCCCTCCGGGTGGCACTGCCACCATGGAAAAGCTGGCTAGCCTGATGGGCGTCGATCCCGAGCCGCTCAATGCCGAGGCGCAATCTCAGGTTAAAAAAGTCGCCTACATCCGCGAAGATGAGTGTATTGGCTGCACTAAATGTATTCAGGCTTGCCCCGTGGATGCCATCATAGGTGCGGGCAAATTGATGCATACAGTGCTGACCACTGATTGCACAGGTTGTGATCTCTGCGTTGAACCCTGCCCCGTCGACTGTATTGATATGATCCCTGTGACTCAGAATCTTAAAAATTGGAACTGGCGTTTAAATACGATTCCCGTGACTCTTATCCAAGAGAGCCAGCACGAAGAAAAGAGAGGATAAGCGGTGCTAACTTTATTAGATCAACTCGATAAAGGAACCCTTTGGCGCTCACTCGGCGGTATTCATCCACCCGAAGTCAAATTCCTCTCCAATACGACGCCGATAGGACAGTTACCCTTAGCGCAGGAATATTTAGTGCCTGTGCCACAGGTCGGCGAAAATTGTACACTTGCGGTTAGCGTTGGCGATAAAGTGCGAAAGGGAATGCCATTAACCCAAGGCACGTCTATTTGGCATTTGCCCGTACATGCGCCCACCTCTGGCACTATTATTGCGATTGAACCAAGGGCCAGTAATCATGCCTCGGCCCTGCCCGTCAATACCTGTGTGATCGCCGCCGATGGCAAAGATACCTGGTGCGAGTTAGCCCAGAGTGAGCTTGAAAGCCTTAACGATCAACAGATTATCGAGAAAATCCATGCCTCAGGTATTGCGGGCATGGGCGGCGCCGCGTTTCCGAGCCATATCAAACTCAATCCCGTCAGTGAAATCGATTTAGTGATCATCAACGGTGTCGAGTGCGAGCCCTATATCAGCGCCGATGACAGATTAATGCGCGAATACAGCCAAGATATCCTCGCGGGTATTGGTATTATTTATCGGTTATTAATACCAAAACGCATCGTTATCGCCATCGAAGATAATAAGCCCGAAGCGATTAGCGCCATGCAAGAGGCGGTCAAACACAGTCCAATCCCTGCAGGCACAGTGCGCGTGACGGTTATTCCGACTAAATACCCCTCGGGCGGTGAAAAACAGCTGATTCAGATCATCACCGGCCGTGAAGTCCCCTCGGGCGCCATTCCAGCCAAACTTGGCATAGTTGTGCATAATGTCGGTACCGCCTTTGCTATTCATCAGGCCGTTACCCAAGGTAAGCCACTTATAGAGCGAGTCGTCACAGTCACAGGGCAAAATGTCGGTAAACCCGGTAATTATTGGCTGCCCATAGGTACGCCCGTTGAGCATGTTCTGGCCCAAACCGGATTTAAGGCCGAAGCGGCGCAAAAAGTCATTATTGGCGGGCCTATGATGGGCCATGCACTGCCAACCATCCAAGTGCCGATTTTAAAGGGCACGAACTGCATTTTAGTACCGAGTAGCCAAGAGATTGGCGCGACGCCAGAAGAAAAGGCCTGTATTCGCTGCGGTGAATGCGCCAATGCTTGCCCTGCACTGCTGTTACCCCAGCAACTGTTTTGGCATGCGAAAGCCGAGGAATATGACAAAGCCGCCAGTTACAACCTAAAGGATTGCATTGAATGTGGTTGTTGTAGCTATGTGTGTCCGAGTGATATTCCCTTGGTGGAATACTATCGCATCGCTAAATCCGCGTTGAAACAAGCCGCCGATGAGAAACAACAGGCTGAACGGGCTAAACACCGCTTCGAAGCACGCTTACATCGCCTAGAGGACGAAAAACTCGCCCGCGAAGCGAAAGCCAAAGAAGCCGCCGAGCGTCGACAAGCCACCATGACGGGCACAGATAAAAATGCCGTCGCCGAGGCGATGGCTCGTATCGCCGCGAAAAAAGCCGCCGCGGCGCAGGCATCGGGCGACACGGCAACTGCAACCGCAGCCCTAACCGATGCAGTGCCTAAGGAAAAAGCCGCCGTTGCTGCAGCCATCGCCCGCGCTAAGGCAAAGAAAGCCGCACAGCAGAATGCTAACGCTAGTGAAACGCCCCCCTTGGATGCAAACAACACTGAGGCAAGCCACACTGAACCCAATGTAGTAGGCTCGAACACTGAGGACGATAAAAAAGCCAAAGTCGCCGCAGCTGTTGCCCGTGCTAAAGCCAAGAAAGCGGCCGAGCAGAGTAATATCCTAAGCGAAGATCAAACATCAGAGACTAAAGCAACTACAGCTCAAACTGTGGAGACACCTGCCACAGAGCCTGAACCAAGCACAGCTGCACTGAGTCCTGAGGATGATAAAAAAGCCAGAGTCGCTGCCGCCGTCGCCCGAGCAAAAGCGAAAAAAGCCGCGCAGGCGGACTCAACACTTGCCGTAACAGACACGGATAGCACAGTCGATAACACGCCCGTAGAGGCAGTCACTGCGACTCAAACTGTGGTAGAGGTCAATGCAATACTGCCGGCAGAGGACGCAGACGCGCTAAAAAAAGCTAGGATAGCGGCAGCCGTTGCCAAGGCAAAGGCGAAAAAAGTGGCAAGGGAAGCGGATGCGACGAGTGATTCAAATGAATAGCATAATTTATTTTAAAATCAGCAACTTAAAGATTGGCGACTCAAGATCAGATAAAAGGGATCAGAATGGCGTTTAAAATAGCCTCATCACCCCATGTTACCCGTAATTTGCATACCTCGACGGTTATGCAAAGGGTGATGTTATGTTTACTCCCCGGCCTTGTGGTGCAATGTGCCTTTTTTGGTTGGGGCACACTCGTTCAAGTGCTGCTGGCGATACTTGTGGCCCTAAGTTGCGAGGCCGCGGTGATGAAATTGCGTCATCGCAGCATCAAAGCCAGCCTTAGCGACAATAGCGCTATGCTGACCGCGATGTTAATTGGTGTCGCCATCCCACCGTTGGCACCTTGGTGGATGATAGTGATGGGCACAGCCTTTGCCATTATCATAGTCAAACACCTCTACGGCGGTTTAGGTCATAACCTGTTCAACCCTGCCATGGCAGCGTATGTACTGTTGTTAGTCTCTTTTCCCGTACAAATGACCACTTGGATAGCACCGAGTACCATAGCACTGCATTCACCCAGCCTGCTTGAAAGCCTACAACTGATCTTCAATGTTGGCGCGGTGAATATGGAACAGTTCCGTTTAGGGATCGATGGCATCAGCATGGCAACGCCACTCGATACCCTAAAAACCGATTTATCCATGGGATTAACGAGCACTGAAAGTATGGCCAAGGCCATTTTTGATGGCAGTACTGGCGTGGGTTGGTTCTGGGTAAATTTAACCTATCTCGCCGGCGGTCTAGTGTTGCTTAAACTGAAAGCGATCCGCTGGCATATCAGCACTGGCGTATTGTTCGGATTGTTTGTGGCATCGAGTGTTGGCTTTTTGCTGTCCCCAGACACTCAAGCGAGTCCCCTATTCCATCTGTTTTCCGGTGCAACCATGTTAGCGGCATTCTTTATTGCAACCGATCCCGTTACCGCGGCCACCAGTCCACGCGGACGCCTTATTTTCGGCGCCTTGATTGGAGTATTGGTCTATATCATCCGCACTCAGGGCGGTTACCCTGACGCCTTCGCCTTTGCCGTATTACTGGGGAATCTGTGCGCCCCTTTTATCGACTATTACGTACGGCCTCGTACCTATGGCCATTCTGTCGGTTAAGGGTCACTCTGCGGGCAAGAGAAGCAAGCTTGAGGAAAGAATATTGAACAATCCAATGATTAAAAATGGTTTTTTATTGGCACTGTTTGCCTTGATCTGTACCGGCCTCGTCGCCGTCGTCAATCAACAAACCTTTGACCAAATAAAACAGCAAGAACAGCAGGAATTAATGCGAGTACTGCATCAATTGATCCCCGATGCAATACACGATAATGAACTGACGGCGCAGTGCACTCTGCTACAGGATAAAGAGGCCTTAGGCACAGATGAACCTATGCCTGCGTATATTGCCACCCACAGCGGCAAGCCCGTTGCTATCGCCATGGAAGCCATAGCACCGGATGGCTATAACGGCAATATCAAGCTGATTGTGGGTATTAATACCCAAGGCGAAGTGCTGGGCGTGCGCACGCTTTCCCATCAAGAGACCCCTGGGCTGGGTGACAAAATCGAGTTACGCAAATCCGATTGGGTAACCCAGTTTGTCGGTAAAGTGCTTCAATCTGAAGATGACAAGCAATGGCAAGTGCAAAAAGACGGTGGTGACTTTGATCAATTTACTGGTGCTACTATTACCCCACGCGCCTATGTCAAAGCCGTTAAACGTGCGCTATGGTACTTCAATCAAAATCAAACGCAGATTTTCAGCCAGCCACTAAATTGTGAGGCCAACCATGACTAATTATCGTGATATTGCTTGGCAAGGGCTGTGGAAAAATAACCCCGGCCTAGTGCAGCTATTAGGTTTATGTCCGTTACTTGCCGTCACCGCCACACTCACCAACGCCATTGGACTCGGTGTCGCCACTATGCTAGTGCTGGTTGGCTCGAATATTTTGGTTTCACTGGTGCGTGATTATGTGCCCAAGGAGATCCGTATTCCGGTGTTTGTGATGATCATTGCAGCCCTAGTGACCACAGTACAACTGCTGATCAATGCCTATGCCTACGGCCTGTATTTATCCCTAGGGATCTTTTTGCCTTTGATTGTGACCAACTGCATTATCATCGGCCGAGCCGAAGCCTTTGCCTCCCGTAATAACCCCTTTAGCGCCGCCTTCGATGGCCTGATGATGGGGCTGGGGTTTAGCTTAGTGCTTGCCCTGTTGGGTGCAACGCGGGAAATTCTTGGCCAAGGCACACTGTTTGATGGTGCCGATCAACTACTCGGCCCTTGGGCTAAGTCTTTAACCATGCACGTATGGCAAGTCGATACGCCCTTCCTGCTCGCCATGTTACCTCCGGGCGCCTTTATCATTATGGGTTTATTCATCGCCCTTAAGAATGTGATCGATAAAAAACTGAAAGAACGTCAACCTGAGGCGGCGGTGCAGCCGAGCGTGACACGGGCGCGGATCACTAAGGTCGGTTAACAAACGGATAAACGGGCGCTAAATACTCGCGCCCCATAGCACAATATAAAAAGTGGAGTTAAACCGCAAAAGTAACAACCCACACAGCGCAGGAATCCCATGAACCAAGAAAAACGCATCCAGATCCTCACTCGACTTCGTGAAAACAATCCCAAACCCGAAACCGAGCTGAATTTTTCCAGCCCCTTTGAATTGCTGGTGGCGGTAACATTATCGGCCCAGGCCACGGATGTGAGCGTGAATAAGGCGACGGATAAACTGTTTCCCGTCGCGAATACGGCCCACAGTATCTATGCCCTAGGTGTCGAGGGTTTAAAGGAATACATCAAGACGATTGGCCTGTATAACAACAAGGCCATCAATGTGATCAAAGCCTGTGAGATCTTAATCGAAAAATACAACGGTGAAGTGCCAGAAGACAGAGAAGCCCTCGAATCCCTTCCCGGTGTGGGCCGTAAAACCGCCAATGTGGTGCTCAATACCGCCTTTGGCTGGCCCACTATCGCCGTCGACACTCATATTTTCCGCCTCGCCAATCGCACTAAATTTGCCCCGGGCAAAAACGTGGTCGAAGTGGAAGATCGTATGCTAAAAGTGGTACCCGCCGAATTTAAAGTCGATGTGCACCACTGGTTTATTCTGCATGGTCGTTATACTTGCCTTGCCCGCAAACCCCGCTGTGGCAGCTGTATTATTGAAGATTTATGCGAGTTTAAAGAGAAGGTTTATCCCGAAGAATAAGCTCACAATCAAGGCAATATCGACAGTGTAAGGATGATGCTATATGTCCGCAATCAGTGTGCTCGTGCATAGAATAGACAGCATAATCACGCCAACATCCCCATAAAAATGATCCTCAAGCAACTATTCACTCTTGAGGGTTATTTTGCTGCTTAAGCGATTACTTAAAAATTATTGTGCTAATACAGTCTCGGGCACTGGCCATTGGCTGACCAACCATTCACCCTGCCAATTTTGGATGGATACCCACAAACTGTCCGTTACCGCTAACTTGGCGCCCGTAATCGCATGCACATGCTGGCCATGTTTACTGCCATGCAACACCCCATTTTCACCCGCTTGTAGCCTCTCGAGCGGCAACGCCTCGGGGCCGATATTGGCATAAGCTTGACGGATATGAGCCACATTCCCCTGTTCAAAAATCAACATAAAATCTTTAACATAATCATCATGGTGCTTATAGGGTGCCTTCAAATCTAAGGGCATAGGTGCAATCTTAAACTCACCTAGCTGCTGGCTCGGCCACGCGGGGGGAAATGTCGGGTTTAACGATTGATAGAGAAACACTAAGGGTAAGAGCAAAATCAACCCACTGAGTTTGTACTTATGTTTTAACCAAAACACGGATGATGATGCCATTAGCGAACCTCCCCTATCATATCTGCGGCTAAGTCTTTGGTTTCAGATTGTTTAAAGGCGCGAACATGGCGTAATCCCCACATCATAAAACCGGTAATCGACATGCCAGAAAGGACAAGCCCAAAGAAAAACCAAATAAATTTAGTCCAAATTCCGCCTAAGGTGCCGTAATGCAGCGGATCGGCAATGTGCATTAAGGTTTGCATCCCCGTCATGGTCTCGGGCGATGAAGCGCTGGCAATTTCCCCCGTCCACGGATTGATACTGAGATTATAGGAATATTGGTCGTAAAAAATATGATCGCCGCTACCGCTTAAATGGTACATATCCCGTTGATGCTCAGGCAACATCACATAGCTGGGTTGAAAATCGGGGAAGCGCTGCTTTGCTAAACTTAGTGCCTCGGTAAAGGCGATTTTGGCACTCGGCAATGGCGTAGCACCTTGCGGCAACAGCGGAACTTGTTCGGCGGCAATCATAGGTGCATGGGGTTCGATATCAATATCGGCATGCCAAAAAATCGCTTGGACTAAGTACCATAATCCCGTCGCACTCATAATAGCGATAAACCAGATAGACCACACACCCGACAATTTATGTAAATCGGCGAGTAAAGTCTTTTTCCCCTGCGTGAGTCGCAGTTTAGGGGCAAAAAAACTGCGCCAGAAGCGTTTATAAACCACTAGCCCCGTCACGAGTGAGGCCAACATCAATAGCGACATCACACTCACTAGGTAATAACCTAGGCTATAACCACTCTGCCAAGGGAATAATAACCAACCGTGTAGGGAACGCATAAAGCCAATAAAAGTGAGGCCTTCATTGATCTGCTGGATCTTCCCCGTGTATTGATTTACATAGGCGATCGCATAGGGCTTATCCGCATCCGTAAAGGTAATCGCATTAACCAGATAGGGTTCAAAGGACATCGCCCCCATCACCTGGGCATTAGGATAAGCCTTTTTCACCACCAGCATTAATTCATCGACGGGCTTTGCGGATAATTCGTCCGGATTAAGCGCGCGGGCGGCTGGATTGGTCAGCCAGGTCAACTCATGGCTTAATACCGCAACCGTGCCCGTTAAGCAGATAAAACAGAATAGTAACCAGATAGGCAGTGATACCCAACCGTGCAACATAAACCAAAATCGATTACTCACCTTCGCCATCTGTGATTTTCCCAGCAATTTTATAATTCGCTGAGTGTAAAGGTAATGCGAATTGTTATCAATACGATATCTTGGGAATAATGTTTCAATTAAAATGCAGTTCACAGAAAACAATGATGGGAAGCGATGAACATATAACACCTTTAGCAACAAGGGGATATCTATTACAATAGGACACCACGCACAGCCACTGCGCCCACTTTGTATGCCTAAGGTTGCCTCCTAAGCAACAGTATATTTGATAATTTATGCCAAAAATCCAACAGCATCAGTCCCATACGCACATGCTTAACCACTTATCTAAGCCACAACCTAGGATAGATCTGGCTGAACTCGCGGCACAAATTCGCTTTGAGCGAGTCACTATCATAGGTAATGCACCCGGTGCTTGGCAGCCCGCCGCACTAGGTGCCACATTTATCTTCAATGGGACTCAATATCAGCAAGCACAGGCTAACTTGGAGAGAGCACAGACTCACGCTTCCCAACTGTTCAATATTGCCAATGGTGGCTTTGCCGACTCCCAATATGCCTTTGTGGTACATGGCCATGAACAAGGTCCTTTGCTCGCCAGAGCCTTAACCCAAGTGGCAACGGAACTTACTCCACTGCTTGGTTGTTGGCCCTCATCTGGGCTAACCACCATTGCCTTAATGGTACGACTCGCCAATACAGTGACAGTACAGCGCATGTCCTTACTCCCTAGCCTTCAGCGGCCGGAAGAACTTGCGATTGCTCGCCCTCTACCCTGTATGGTGCATAACTGGTTAGGGGAAAGAAGACTGGCAAAAGCACTGTTTTCGCATCGATTAGCCTGGGATGAATTTACCCTATTACCAGTAGAGGTTCAGACATCCCACACCATAGGCAATGATAACCCCTTTCTCCTATTGGATATCCTGCGGCAAAACCCTGTGGATGCAAAACCCAGTCTCCAAGTCAGGCAGGAGCAGTTGAATGCGCTAGTGGCCCTATCGCAAACGCCCACCAGCACTTGGCTGCATTATGCTCAAGAGACCGACTTAAGCGACTACGAATCCTTATTTTTTAATCACATGCCGGAGATAAAACCAAGCTATTGGTTTTTAATGGATTATGAAGCTTCACAGTATTTAGATAGCATTCGACATCAGTTAGCCTACTGCCAGCAAGTCGCAGACTCGGTACTATTTCCCTAGCGCTATCCCTAAGGGTTCAAAAGCTTTATCGGCGACATAGTGATCAAATGCATGCCAAAACTCATGGGCTAAGGCGCCTGCTCCCGCATTTTTCGCTAAGGCTAATTCCCGCGAAACTGGGGCATAATGGGCCTGCACACCCTTTTGTCCGCCATGACCAAAGGCAAGGCTTAAACTTTGCCGTAATCCTAAGGTTAACGGCGGCAGTTTTAGGATAAAAGCGAGATCGGCCAAAGAATCAAACACTAAATTAGCCGCAATGCGGGACTCTTCCCGCGTCACCCAGCGCCCCACGCGCACATGACTAAAACCAAAGGTTTGTTTGATATCGAGAAATGTCACTTGCTCACCGAAGCGGTAATCAGGGCCATGACGGTGATACTGTTGATGGATTAGCACAATCCGTTAAAATCGCTGGTAAGTAATGCATGAAGGCCATTTTAAGTGAAAGCTGAATGCATTTACAGTCTAGCCCAAATGCCCAGGGATCTTTGGAATATTTATGCCAACATTTGCATAAATAGAAATATAACCCCGGAGATTTTGCTAACGATTATGCAAATTAATGAATACTGATTCAAAAAGTAAATAAATACAGTGAGTTTTTCATCCGTTGGTGAAAAACCACGCTTTAGGGGGCAAACTAGGCTAACCAATAGCGGAAATATGTGGGCAGTTGGCCCGTCCAACGCTTAAATGAACGCCGAAAATTACTGGCATCACTAAAGGATAGAGACGTAGCGATACTGTTAGCATCCTGCTCAGGTTCGGCCAGAAAATACAGCGCCCGAATTAAACGGGTTTCATCGACAAGTTGCCCGTAGCTTAACCCCATCTCACCGAGACGGCGTTTTAATGTCGCAGGACTGACTTCAAGCAGTTGCGCCATCTCGGGTAGGGACAATGTTTTGCGCATCAGTTTTAGGCGAATGCCCGCCGTTAATCCAAGTCGAAACGCCTGCGCAAATAATGCTTGGCGAGCACTCTTAGCCATATTGAGTTGCGACCTTAATGGTGAATGCGGCTGTTGAATATCGTGGTCAAGACAGCTTTCATTATGCGTAAAAGATTGAGCAGCAGGCTTCTGAATATCCCCCCGATACTGAGAACCACCTATATCGACATCATAAAATTGGGAATAAAGCAGACTTTGGCGTGCAAATAGCGAGGGCTGACACAACAGGGTTTTCGCCATAGAGATCCGGCAAAGCGGCGCATCAAAGCTTAAATCCGTGCCGAAATATTTATAGTAATGGGCCAAATTATCCGGCGCGGGATAGGGAAAACTGATACTGCCGCGCCACGCTTGTCCAAGCAATTGTTTACAACACGCCGCGAGTGACGACAGACTTAACTCAATAAAAAACTGCCTATGTCTGTGCATGCCTAAATCGAGGCTTAACAGAAAATGCCACTCATGTTCCCCCTGCCAACGCCAGGTTTGTAGCCAAGGCTGGGTGAGCCAATGATACTTATGCCAGAAATAAATAAGCGCCTTAAGATCCCGCGCGCAAAACATACCCGCCGTAAGTGCACCACTTTGGGACGGTAACCAAAGCTGGCCCAGTAAAAAACTTAAGTCACTACTTGGCCATTGTGCTAATGCGTTATCCAGAAGACGAGCTAACTGTTTGGGGCTGATAAGGTGATCGGGTTTACGAATATCCGTCGCAAAAATGCCCGTCCCCCGGAGTAACTTATCGCAATCAAGCTCCCGTTGTTTAAAGAGTCCCACAAGGCTTGCCACCAGCAATTGGCTATCGATACATTTATCCTGCCAAGTGGCCAGCGCACGCATTAGTTAAGCTCGCTTAGGGCTGATTTATCCAGCGCATTAAAGGAGTTCTGAGCGACCGTTATTGACATTCGTTTTTCTTTTTGCTGTGATATTTTTTGATTCAATAACTGCAGTAATACTGCGGCCTCTTCTTTGGCAGTGAGTTTGCTCTCCTGCTGAGGGAGCACTTTGGGTGAAGGCAGCGTCCACACCACTGTCGCGCTACAATTAAACCCCTTAATCCCTTGCTGCAACTGCTCTGCCATCACGCTAACTAAGGGCGGGATTGCCCCGCGAAGCAAGATAACAAAGCGATCTCCAGCGTAGCGGCAGACCAAATCCTGATTTCGCAAGGTTGAACTTAGCCATAATGCCAACTGAGATAAGAGCCTATCGCCCTCTTCTACTCCTTTAATTTTGTTATATTGATGAAAATTATCGACATCAAGCATTAATAAACCAAATGTTTGATTTTGTGACAATTGTTTTACTAAGTGATGCTCAAAGGCCTTGGCATCATTGAGCAAGGTCAGACTATCGGTTAATTGATGCTCACGGTGAAATTGCTCCCGAGTTTGTAGCTGGCGATTGACCACGGTTTGCTCATCTCGCCATAACCATAAACCGCCAGTAAGCACCAGCAACCCGACTGGCGTGGGCATTTTTTCAAACCAGTTATATATAGGGAGGGTTTTAACAATAAATATCTCATCCAGCAGATCCAAATAGCAACCTAAACAATAGCTTGATAGACCCGCAATTAAGAGATTGGTAACGCGACCAGAAGGCCGTACCGACACTATCACCATCAGCCAGCACATGCCGAGCACAAATAAGGCGCCTTCGGTGGCAACATCGAGCCAATCCACCTCAGCAATGGGTTTAGCCGTGCTGCTCTGCCAGAGATACAGCGGCACAATAAAGATAATAAGCAGGCTTAAGCCGTAGACGCAGGCTAAGCGTAATGATTTTGCAGTGGTTCCCAAAGTACACACCTTGTTGTGTTAAGCCCTAAAGGGGCAAATTCCAGTGAAAATGCTATGGGGGTGCAAGTTAGCGAGCTTTTATGACAAATCCGTGACGCGGCTTACTAATTAGCAATCGTGCCAAACGCATAAAAACCATCTAATCAATTGAATTTAAAACAATAATAAGGCAAATCATAATACTCACCCCCATCCTAGGGCGGCAAATTAGCTCAGGCATTTTTTAAGATCATGATAAACACGCTGATTAACAGAATAAGTCCCACCGATTTGTCCTTAGCTTCGCGCTATCCTTGCGGGCGCTATGTATCAAGCATCTGATTTCAATTTGCATCGACATACATGGCTAAAAATCGATAAGCATTTATAAAAAAAGTATTTTAAGCCATATATCACACCTAATTCACTCTCAAGTCGTCAGATCTTAAGGCTCATTCTTGGCGATTTATCGGATCCATTTTTTGAAGTCATTTTGGCTCATTGCCACGATCAAAACACCATTTTGGACGCCCTAAGTATCCCCAAAAGCAGCAACCACAAAATCCCGTCACAAATCTGACATTAAGCTCCCCTAACTTGACGGCCATTAACGGATGGCAAGCACGCAGTCAAAACATCCCTAAAACTCTGTCTTAAAAAATCAGCCTTAAAACAATAGGAACCACTATATGCAATCTGGCACATTACCATTAAAAGCTGGGACTTCTGCGCCACGCAAAGAGCGCTTAATCCCAAAAGCGTCCAAATCCATTTCGTCACGCCTTTCGGCGATAAGCTTAGCGATGATGATCGCGGGTTTTAGTACTAACGCCCTTGCCGTGGGTAAGCTGGAAGGGCAAATTCGCGATAACAGCAGTCAACAACCCCTTGCGGGCGCGACAGTGACCTTAAAAGAACTGAATCTGAGCCAGCAGGCTGGCCGTGATGGCCGCTTCTTTTTTGTGGGAGTGCAAGATGGTGATTACACCTTAGTCGTCAATTACCTAGGCGCTATGCCGACTGAACATAGAGTCAGCATCCGTGACAAACAAACCACACTGCAAGATATCGGCTTAAGCAGTCAAGATGTAGAGCATATCCGCGTAGTTGGGCAACAAGGCGCCCTCAGTAAATCGATGAACCGCCAGCGCGGCGCCGATAATGTGCTGAGTGTGGTGAGCGCCGATGTGCTGGGGAATTTCCCCGACAGTAATATCAGTGAGTCGCTGCAGCGGGTGCCTGGGCTATCGATCGAGCGGGATCAGGGCGAAGGTCGCTTTGTGCGGGTACGCGGTATGGCACCAGACTATAACTCAGTCTCGATGAACGGCACTCGCCTACCCTCGCCCGAAAGCGATAGACGCGCTGTCGCACTTGATGTGGTGCCATCGGATCTGCTGCAATCGGTAGAAGTGAGTAAAACCTTAACCCCAGATATGGATGCCGATGCCCTAGGCGGTGCGATTGAAGTGAAAAGTCTTTCCGCCTTCGATCGCGATGATACTTACTTCAACCTTAGCGCCGAAGCGAGCCAAGATACCTTAACCGATAATACCAACCCTAAATTAGCGGCCAGTTACAGCGATATCATTGCCGACAATTTTGGTATTGCCATCGGTACCAGTTGGTATAACCGCGACTTTGGCTCTGATAACGTCGAAACGGGTGGTAATTGGGCGTTTGCGGATGATACTGGCTTTGATGACGCGGCCCTTGAATCTATTGATTCCCGTGATTATGAAATCAATCGTGAGCGTTTAGGTATCGGAGTGAACTTTGATTATCGTCCAAGCGATGATACCGACTTATATCTGCGCACACTTTATAGCGAGTTTGATGATACCGAAACCCGCAACAGTGCTAAAACCAAGTGGAAATCGCCGCTGCAAGCAGGCGAACTCAGCCAAGGTAAAACCACCCGCTCACTCAAGTCGCGTACCGAAAACCAAAATATCACCTCCTTTGTGCTCGGCGGCCAAACCCGCTTTGACCGTTGGACCTTTGATTATCAAGCGAGCCACAGCACCGCCAGCGCCGAAAAAACGCGGGATATTGCCGGCGCCGACTTTGTCGCCAAGATTGATAATATCGGCTTTAGTAATACACAGCAGCCACAGATTATCGCCCCCGAAGACTACTACCAAAACCAAAATTTTGAGCTGGATGAAATTGAAATCGCCGCCTCCAAGGCCGAAGACACTATCAATGCGGTGAATGTCGATCTTAGCCGCCAACTCACCCTTGGCAACTACAGCGCCGAAGTCAAAACAGGGGTGAAAGTGAGCCGCCGCGATAAAAGTAATCGGGAAGATATTTGGATCTACAGCGACTTAGCCGATCAAGGTGTGAGCGATGATGCCCTGTTCCTTAGCCACTATGCGGCTAATGAACTCGACTATAGCTTAGGCCGCTTCGGTGCAGGCATTAATTCAGCCCCATTGTGGGAGGTGATTGACAGCCTTGATGCAAACAGCAATCGCGATGAGGTCGAGTCCACCATTAACGATTTTGATATTAGTGAAGATATTAATGCTGCCTACCTGATGGGCCATATGGATATCGGTAAGCTGAGAATATTAACTGGGCTGCGTTTCGAGCAAAATCAATGGGATTCTACAGGCTCAGGTTATGATGGCGCCAAAGGCGAATTTATCGATATCAATCATTCCCGCGATGAAGATCATTGGCTGCCGGCGCTGCACCTCACCTATCGTTACACCGAAAATACCGTGCTGCGCGCCGCGTGGACGAACACCTTAGTGCGCCCAACCTTTGGTCAATTAGCTCCTGGTTATTTACTCGAAGAGGATGATGGCGATATTGACTTAGCCTTTGGTAATCCAGAGCTTAAATCGCTTGAATCAATGAACCTTGATATCAGTCTGGAGCACTACTTCGGCAATATCGGCTTAGTCTCGGCGGGGCTTTTCTATAAAGATATCGAAAATTTTATTTATCAGGCGGATTTAGCAGGCCGTGGTGACTACCTGGATGCCCACAGCGCCGTGACTTTTGTCAATGGTGACAGCGCCGACATTTTCGGGCTGGAACTTAGCTATGTGCAGGAATTTAGCTTTTTACCCGAGCCATTTAATGCGCTAGTCCTTAACTCCAACCTCACCTACACAGATTCCAGCGCCAGCATCAGTTGGATTGAGGATGGCCAATTACTCAGCCGCGATATCCCGATGCCAAGCCAATCGGATCTGACCGCGAACCTCTCGTTAGGGTACGAAAATAGCTACGCCAGTGTTTGGTTATCGGCGGCCTATAAATCCGAATATTTACAGGAAGTCACTGAGCTAAGTGATGAGCGCTATGATCTCTATGAAGACAATCATCTGCAATGGGACTTTGTCGCTAAAGCCCATCTAACCAGCAATTTAACCTTGTATTTCAAAGGAGTAAATCTGACTGACGAGCCCTATTACAGCTACACGGGTAACAGCGCCTATAACGCCCAATATGAGTCCTATGGCCGCACCTTCCAGTTGGGCGTGCAGTACACAAACTACTAATAACCTATTGATAAAAGAAGAAAGCAATGACTAAATCTTTAACTTATTTCCGTGCTTATTACGGCTCGATTAGTCGAAAAATCACCTTGGCGTTGTTCGGTGTTATGGGTATACACGCCAGCGCCTTAGCGCAGGCGCCCTATTCGGTCGCAGCCCATAAGGGCAGCCAAGCACAACCATTAATATTTGCCGCCAATGGGAGTTCAACACCCAAAACGCCGCAAAGCCCAAACGCGCCAGCTTGGCTCTGGGTCAGTGAAAAACAAGGGCTGATACTACAAACGATGCCAACAGTGGAAAATACGTCGCTGCCCGCGGCCGCAACCTTAGTCAAAGGTGAATTTGAGCTGTTAGCCTTTAGCGATCCCTATGTCTTAACACTCGATCGCCGCGCCGATCGGATCCGGCCGATAATGCTCAAGCAAATAGCAGGCAAAGTTGCAACCAATATGTTGCCGCTGTTACCTATGACCCAGTTTGAAATCAATTGGATCTGTATTCAGCCAAGGCTGCAGGATGGCAATATCTACGCTTGGTTTGGTGGTGAAGATGGTTATAGCGAGCAGTGGCTCTTGGGTGATGCGGGCCACTTTGTCCCCCAAAAGCTGCGCAGCCAAGCGATTCCGGTTAACAGCACCAGTTGTGCTATTGATGGCGATACGCTATTAGTCAGTGAGCCCGAAGCCGGCGTTTGGCAATTTGATGCCAGCCCCTTTGCCGACAACAGTGCCAAGTTGATCTTGGCCTCGCTTGACAATGATATTACAGGCATGCAGGTAATTGATGGCAAGTTGCTGTTAAGCAATAAAAAAGGTGAACTGACGTTAGATAAACAGGCGATTGCGAACTACGACTTGGGTAAGGTACAAGGACTCAGTGGCTATCTAAGCGAAAATAATACCAGCACGACAATCCAGTTTGCCCTCTATGATGATAAAACCGATCAGTATTTATTGACTAAAATGCGGCTTCCCGCAGCGCCCAACACAAGCCAAACAAAACCTCAGGATCAGATCGTCGAGATCCCTGCTTGGGTTGAAAGCGCTCCATCGGACAGACCCGGCGATACCATGGATGATCCCGCGATTTGGGTACATCCCACACAGCCTGAACAAAGTCTCGTGCTCGGCACCAACAAACGCTGGGGACTACTGAGCTTTAATATGCGCGGCGAGCAAATGCAAGCCCTGCCATCGGGGCGGATTAATAATGTCGATTTACGTCAACAGGTCATGCTGGGCGGTAAAAAGCGCGATATCGCTGTCGCGACCTTAAGGGATAACGACAGTCTCGCCTTTTATGAAATCAATCCACAGGGCAAGATTGTTGAATACCCCAATCAAGCCACCGACTTGGTGGATATTTATGGCATGTGTTTGTATCAAGATGCCGACAATCTTTATGTGTTCGCGAATGAAAAATCCGGCCGCATTGCCCAGTACCGTGTCGACTGGCAAGCCAATGGCCCGAGTATCCAGCTCCTTCGAGATATCCATACCCCAAGCCAAGTCGAAGGTTGTGTGGTCGATGAAGCTCAACACGCGCTGTTTATCGGTGAAGAGGATAAAGGCATTTGGCGCTTTAATGCTAAGGCCAATGGCGATACTCAAGGCGAGCTTATCATCAAAGCCGAAGGAGATTTAGTGCCCGATGTCGAAGGTATTGCACTCTACTTAGGCGCTCAGATCCAAGGTAAAAAACAGGATCTGCTGGTGGTCTCAAGCCAAGGCAATAATAGTTATCTCTTGTATCAGACCAAACCGCCCTATGCCCAAGTAGGACGCTTTCGGATCGGAGTGAACATGAGCGGTGTTGAAAATGGCCGCGAAACCAGTATCGATGGCAGCAGCGAGACCGATGGTTTGGCGGTGACACATCTTGCCGTTGGTAAAGGGGCTTGGCAACAAGGGATGTTAGTCGTGCAGGATGGGCACAACCATTTACCCGATAATAACCAATCTTTTAAATGGTTACCTTGGAGCAGTATTGTCGAAAAAATCTCGCTTCATTAGCGGTGATAAAGCCGTGCGATAAGCCGCTATTATGGCAGGTCATAACCGAGCCCAAGGGCTCGGTTCATTTTTTATCCCTAAGGATTTTGTTTGTAACTCGCATCTTGGGCATGAAATCGCTATACTGCGCGGCCAAATTATCTTGGCCAAGACTTTGCTGACATAACCATCATTGTTGCAACGGCGTTTGTCAGCAACGCAGCCGGTTTAAGCCTTTTATTAAGACGTTACTCCTAGGACATACCCTTGATCTCTACCGCAAATATCACCATGCAATTCGGCCCCGAGCCCTTGTTTGAAAACATCTCGGCAAAATTTGGCAACGGCAACCGCTACGGTTTGATTGGCGCTAACGGCTGCGGCAAATCCACCTTTATGAAAATCTTAAGCGGTACACTCGCCCCCACCTCGGGCAACGTGTCCATCACCCCGGGATTAAAGGTCGGCACCCTAAGCCAAGATCAATTCGCCTTCGAGCAATACTCAGTGATCGATGCGGTGATCATGGGTGATGTTCAGCTATGGAAAGTCAAGCAGGAACGTGATGCCATTTACGCTAAGCCCGACATGAGTGAAGAAGACGGTATGCGGGTGGGCGATCTTGAAAGTGAATTTGCCGAGATGGACGGCTACAGCGCCGAAAGCCGCGCGGGCGAAATCCTGATCGAAGCGGGTATCGAAGAATCCTTCCATTATGGCCCTATGTCCCAGGTGGCACCGGGCTGGAAACTGCGGGTGTTATTAGCCCAAGCGCTGTTTGCAAACCCCGATATTTTGCTGCTCGACGAACCGACCAACAACTTGGATATTCATACCATTAGTTGGCTCGAAACTGAGCTGAATAAGCGCAAATGCACCATGATCATCATCTCCCACGATAGGCATTTCTTGAATGCCGTCTGCACCCATATGGCGGATATTGATTACGGCGAACTGCGCATTTACCCCGGCAACTACGAGTACTTTTTAGCCCAATCCTCCCTGCTGCGGGAACAGCTATTGGCGGGCAACGCCAAAAAGAGCGCCGAGATTGAAGAATTACAGGACTTCGTTAACCGTTTTGGTGCTAACGCCTCTAAGGCCAAGCAAGCCAGTTCACGGGCCAAACGCATGGATAAAATTAAGCTAGATGAAGTGAAATCATCGAGCCGGATCACCCCATCCATTCGCTTTGCCGCGGGCAAAAAAATGCACCGCCAAGCCTTAATTCTTGAAAATCTCGGCCATGGATTTGACGGTGAGTTACTCTTCCAAGGCGGCGACTTAATCCTCGAAGCGGGCGCCAAACTGGCGATTATCGGCGAAAACGGCGTAGGTAAAACCACCCTATTGCGCTGCCTAGTGAATGAATTCATCCATAACCAAGGCGTGATTAAGTGGTCCGAAAATGCCTCTATCGGTTATTGCCCACAGGACAGCACCTCAGATTTTGATAACGATCTCACCATCATGGAATGGATGGATCAATGGCGCCAACCCAAGCATAACGACCTGATGGTCCGCGCCATGCTTGGCCGACTACTGTTTACCGAAGATGACGCCAACAAAAAAGCCCGCAACTGTTCGGGCGGTGAGAAAAACCGCTTAATTTTCGGTAAGTTAATGATGCAAGACATTAACGTCATCATCATGGACGAACCCACCAACCATATGGATATGGAAGCCATTGAAGCATTAAACAATGCGCTTAAGGACTTTGAAGGCACCTTAATCTTCGTCAGCCACGACCGTGAGTTTGTTTCATCATTGGCAACACGGATTATTGATATTAAAGAGAGAAAGCTGATTAACTTCCAAGGCACCTTCGATGAGTACCTTGCAAGCCAAGCCCAAGCGCAGGCCGAGCTCGATGCGAAAAAAAGGTAGCGATAGGCTAAACACCTAGGCGACACTATTCAGTCATCGTCTTGGGTCCAAAATCCCATCAGCATAAGAGCCGCCATGAGTAATACCATGGCGGCTTTTTATTGTGAGTTATGATGGATTTTTAAGACCGGAATTTTAGATGGAGGCGGTTGGTTTTTGCCGATATTTCAATCGGCTTACTGCTGTTTATTCATGGGCTAGAGCTATAAAGCATGCACTTATTTGAAGTGTCCCCATGACAACCAAAACGAATACAGCAACAGTGAGTAAAAGCCGTTTTAGTGATTTGACGTTGGCTTAACAATCTTTCTTATCCCGTTTTTCAACCAGCACATCCTCAACTAAACGACCAATATACTGATAATCCCCAGCCAGTTCCGCTTGAATTTATTTACAACAGGCATCCTAAGCGTTAGCCGTTAGGGATCTCCGGTTCGACGAGCCGCGCCAGTTGCTCGAGTGACTCCTGCCAACCTAAGTAACACATCTCCTCAGGGATCACACTGGGGATGCCTTGCTGAACAATACTGAGACTCGTACCACAACACACCTGCGTAAAATCAATCGTCACCTGCATTTCACCGGGAAGATTGGCATCATCGAATCTATCCGTATGGGAGATCCGCTTACCGGGAATAAGCTCAGTAAATATTACGCTGAAGGAATGACTGCCCCCACGACTAAAGTTTGTAAATGACATTCGATAACCACCGCCAACCTTGATATCGAACTCGTGAATCGTCCCCACAAAGCCATAGGGCGGCAACCAGCGCTCAAGCGCCTGCTTATCCGTAAAAGCGTTATACACTCGAGCGACAGGCGCACGCAGCACGCGATGTAGTCGAACCGTCCCTGTTTTATCAGACATAACACCATCTCCTTGTTTAAAAAATTTACCCTAGATTAGGATGGTAAAAATAAGAGGCTAAGTAGCTGTTCTACCTAAATAATCAAACCATCAACTTGTCTAGGCCTACTAATCTAGATAGACTATTCTGAAATTATATTAAGGATCAGAAATGTCCACACTGCAATATTATGATGAAAATGCTCAAGATTTTTTTCTATCAACGATAAATGCGGATTTATCTGAACTCTATGCCCATTTTCTCCCTAGACTCAAAGCCAACGCACTGATCCTTGACACTGGTTGTGGTTCTGGGCGCGATAGCAAAGTATTCTTAGACAAAGGTTTTAGAGTTATTGCAAACGATGCAAGTCCTAAATTAGCTTACTCAGCAAATCAATATACTGGTCTTGAGATCCAAGTTTGCGATTTCCATCATATTCAAACGTCAATATCATTTGATGCAATATGGGCTTGTGCTTCATTACTGCATGTCGCCGCAATCGACTTACCATCAACCTTTCAGGTTTTAGCGGCACAATTAGTTAACAATGGTATTTTTTATTGCTCTTTTAAATATGGTACATCGAGTGGTATGAGAAATGGCCGTTATTTTACAGATGCCAATGAAGCGTATTTAAAGGAATGGTTGAAAAACACTCCATTGATAATTGATGATACTTGGATAACTAGTGATGTTCGTCCAGGCCGTGAAACTGAAAAATGGTTAAATGCTATCTTGGTAAAAGTTGCTTAATATGACGTTATTACATTCACTTTCGAACGGAAAAAAATTAACCAGTGGTGGCAGTTCTGATCCATTCTTACCCAAACTAGTCAATGCAATTAATCGCGCAACTTCTATACAAATTTCGGTTTCTTTTATTCAACAATCAGGCTTAAAGCTCATATTTGATGCATTAATCGATGCATTAAATAGAAATGCGAGTGTATCTATCTTAACCTCTGATTATCTCGGTATCACGGATCCTATCGCTTTACGCGAGTTATCTGCATTACAGAATAGAGGTGCTGATACTAGAGTCTATGTTTGTAAGCAGGGACAAAGTTTTCATATGAAAACTTATATCTTTGTTCATCAAAAGAATGAAACTATTTCCCAAGGTTGTGCTTTTGTCGGTTCTAATAATATTAGCAGAGCGGCACTCACAGATGCAGTTGAATGGTGTTTAAGGCATGACTATAGCCATATTGGGGATAATAGTGATTTTGAACATATACAATCTGAGTTCAGTAAAATATTCAGACATCCACAAGTACAAGCACTCACGATAGAATGGATTGATGAATATATTGAAAGACGTAAACCAGTGAGACATGCTTTAAAACTATTAGATATGGGGTCGGATACCGAAAATCCAGTGCAACCGATCCCCAACTCTGCGCAATTAGAAGCCCTAGATGCCCTCAATAATGCACGCCATTTAAAAATGAAACGTGCATTAGTTGTGCTTGCAACCGGTATGGGTAAAACTTGGCTAGCAGCCTTCGATGTTTTACAGACACAATCAGAAAAAATATTATTTGTCGCCCATAGAGAAGAAATATTATTACAAGCAGAAAGAACTTTCTTAACCCTGATCCCTAATGCATCAACAGGCCATTATAATGGTCAAAACAAACACCTAGATGCCAATATGGTTTTTGCATCGATTCAAACTATTGGTAAAACTAGTCATCTGAACAATTTTCCGCCTAACTATTTTGATTATATTATTGTTGATGAATTTCATCATGCAGGTGCAATCAGTTATAAAAAATTACTCAACTATTTCACCCCAAATTTTCTACTTGGCCTAACCGCGACACCAGAACGAACAGATCAAGCTGATATTTTATCACTTTGCGATAACAATTTAATCTATGAAAAACGTATTACCGATGGCATAGAAAGCGGTATTTTAGTTCCTTTCAAATATTACGGCATCAATGATGAAACCATTAATTATCAAGATTTACCTTGGCGAAATGGGAAATTTGATCCGACGGCATTAGATAATGTATTTGCCACAGAGAACCGCGCAAAGCATATATTAAAATACTGGCGTCATCATAAGCAAACAAGGACCTTAGCATTTTGTTCTTCACAAAAACATGCTGAATATATGGCAAAATATTTTATTCGGCATGGCATGAAAGCTGTTGCAATACATAGCCATTCTGAAACTCGCCGTTCAGAAGCACTAGAATTATTATCAACAGGTGAAATAGATATTATTTTTTCAGTAGATCTATTTAATGAAGGAACAGATCTCCCTGCCATAGATACAATATTAATCATCCGACCCACTGAATCAAAAATTCTCTTTCTTCAGCAATTAGGACGTGGACTGAGACAATCCACAACAACGGGAAAATCCTATTTAACTGTTATTGATTTTATTGGTAATCACATTAGCTTCTTAAATCGACCTATGGCATTACAAGGATTGGACAACCCCAAAGAAGCATTAAAAAATATCGCTAAACCATTAATAAATGAAAATTGTTTTATTAATATTGCGCCTGAATTGATTGATTTTTGGCTCAAACTAAGCCTGAGTTATCAAACAGCTGCCGATGTTTATCATGAATTGAAAAACCAAATAGGTCGAAGACCAACAGCAACCGAGTTTTTTTACTCAAAGTACGATCTAGCTAAGCTAAACAGACAATATGGTGGTTGGTTTAATTTGGTGCTTTCCGAGGAGACAGACCCGGATCTAAAGCTAACTGTAACGCCTTATTTAGATTTCCTTAATAAGGGAATTTCAAGTACTAGAATGACAAAAAGTTTTAAAGCAATCTTATTAGAGACATTTGTTTCACTCGATGGATTTAATTATCCACCAACACTTGATAGTATTTGCGAACAAAGTTGGCATATATTTAAACGCTATCCAGTGCTTTGGCAGCAAGATGTTTTGCCTGAATTATTAGATACAAGTTCATCTGATCCTAGATGGCATCAGTATTGGAAAAAAAATCCTATTAATTTTTTGTGCAAAAAAGACACAAATGATTATCAGGCTTGGTTCAAAATTGAGCAAAACAAATTAATCGCCAACATTGCAATTATGCCTGAACATAGAGATTTATTGACTGAACTCGTAATGGAAATCACTGATTTGTTACTTGCTCGTTACAGTCATAGACGTCAAACAACAACCATATCATTACCTAAAATATTAGACCATAAGACGACACTTGATAAGAAAAATGTGATTAATATTTTTGAAAAACAAGATCATCCATCTCAAATTGAGCTTACCTATTATCCCAATTTAAAAATTGCCTGTGGTCATTTTAAATCTGGGTATTGTGATGAATCACTTACCAAAAAAATTGCCAACATTTATGGGAAACTCAACCCAGAAATTCATTTTATCGCGCCAGCTAGCGGTAACTCAATGAATGGGGGGAAACAAGCCGTTTGCAATGGCGACCTTTTATTATTGGAGAAAATATCTCCTACCAATGCAGGCTCTATTAATGGACTTACATTAGCAATAGAAATCCAAGATGACAGTGGTGATAACCAATATTTATTACGAAAAGTAAGTAAGCAAATAGATGGTAGCTATCTATTAATTGCAAATAATCCAGATTATGCCGCTATAGTTGCCAGTGAAGAAATGCACACATTCGCAAGACTCAAATCAATAATAAAACCGCCTCAATAATGTAGTTGAGTAAATATTCAGTAACTTTTTTTCTATTTTGTGTGCTTAATGATGATGTTACCAACAAATTTATATTGATAATACATAAACTTAGCTGTGCAGCCAGCAAACCCTAGGTTACACTGTCAGAGTCATTGATTGGGATGGGATCGCTTATGAGTCAACGTACGTTAAACTCCTTATTTAAACCGACTTCCGTTGCCATTATCGGCGCCTCAAACACCGACAAACGTGCCGGCAATGTGTTGATGAAAAACCTGCTCTCCAGCGGTTTTTCAGGGCCCATTATGCCTGTCACACCAAAGTATCGCGCTGTGATGGGGGTGCTCGCCTATCCCAATATCGAAGCCCTGCCGATTAAACCGGATTTGGCCGTTATCTGCACCCGCGCCAGCCGAGTCCCGGCCATTGTTGAAACCCTCGCGCAATTTGGCTGTAAGGTCGCCATTATTATGGCCTCGGGTATGGCGCAGGAATTTAATGAAGATGGCACGAGCCTACTCGAGCTGACCATGCAACACGCTAAGCGTTACGGCATGCGAATTTTGGGGCCAAACAGTTTAGGGATGTTGTTGCCACCACTGGGATTAAATGCCAGCTTAGCCCATGCCAGCGCACTACCGGGCAAAATTGCCTTCGTGTCCCAATCGGCCGCCATTTGCACCACAGTATTAGACTGGGCCAATAACAAAGGCATTGGATTTTCGTCTTTTATCTCCCTCGGTGACGCCACCGATATCAATTTCGATGAGCTGCTCGATTACCTTGGCCGCGATAGTCGCACCAGCGCCATCATGCTTTACATCGACTCGGTAAATGAGAAGCGCCATTTTCTCTCGGCAGCCCGCGCCGCTTCCCGCAATAAACCTATCCTAGTGATCAAATCGGGCCGCAGTGCCGAAGGTGCCCGCGCCGCGAAATTGCATACGGGTGGCGTAGGTGGCAACGATGCCGTCTATGAAGCTGCATTTCGCCGCGCCGGTATGCTGCGGGTGAACGATTTGATTGAACTCTTTGCCGCGGTGGAAAGTCTCGCCCACTCCAATCCCCTGCAGGGGGAACGATTGGGCATTATCAGTAATGGCGGTGGCCCTGCGGTACTGGCCGTGGATGAACTGATCCTACGGGGTGGCAAACTGGCGGAATTATCCGAAAACACGATTGCCCAACTGGACGCTGTGCTACCCAATACCTGGTCTCGGCAAAATCCCGTCGACATCATAGGCGATGCTAATGCGGCGCGTTATGCTAAAGCTCTCACCATTTTAATGGATTGTGACGAGTTAGATGCGATTCTCGTACTGCATTCTCCCTCAGCCTTAGGGGAAAGTGTGGAGATCGCCGACGCGCTGATAAAAGTTATCCATGCCCATCCCAAAAGAAATCGCCTCAATATTTTAACTAATTGGAGCGGCGAAGATTCGGCCTATCAGGCCCGCAAACGCTTTACTAAGGGTGGGATCTCCACCTATCGCACCCCAGAAGGGGCCGTTGGCGCCTTTATGCACATGGTTGAATATCGCCGTAACCAAAAGTTACTGCAGGAAGTGCCGCAATCCATCCCCGATAATATTCCCACCGATAGCCAAACCGCGCGCAAATTACTGCAGGCGGCCCAGGCTAAAGGTAAATCAGTACTCGAAACCCACGAGGCCAGCCCCATTTTACGGGCCTACGGGCTGAACACTATCGACACTTGGTTTGTCAAAGATGCCGATGAAGCGGTCGCCATTGCCAACGAGGCGGGTTATCCCTTAGCCCTTAAAGTGCAATCGCCGAATATCCTGCATAAATCCGATGTGCACGGGGTGATGCTCAATTTAACCTCGGCCGAAGATATCCGCCACGCGGCCAACGCGATTACCCAGAGGGTGCATCAGGCCAATCCCGAAGCCATTATCGAAGGCATGATAGTGCAGAAAATGGCCCTAACCGCCGGTGCGCAGGAAATTCGTGTTGCCGTGATAAGCGATCCCGTCTTTGGACCTGCTATTTGTTTAGGTGAAGGCGGCTCTGAATGGGACCCGACGAATGATGCCGCCGTCGCCCTGCCGCCCCTCAATATGGCGCTGGCCCGCTATATGGTGATCCAGGCATTAAAGACCCACAAACTCAAGGATCGGCATTTACCGCTGGGCCTAGATATGAACGCCCTGTGCGTGATGCTAACGCAAATATCCCACATCATTATCGATTGCCCCGAAATCGCCTCGTTGGATTTAAACCCTGTACTGGCCGCGGGTGAAAATATCACCCTGCTCGATGTGAATATGCGGCTGCATGATGCCAACGCCGATAATTCATCGCGTCTGGCAATCATGCCCTATCCGAAGGAGTTAGAAGAAATCGCCGAGCTTAAAAATGGCCTTAAGGTCATGCTGCGGCCCATTCTGCCCGAGGATGAACCTAAACATTTAGCATTTGATAATTCACTCTCCGATGAAGACAGATATAAACGCTATTTCGGGGTACGCTCGAAAATGACCCATGAGGAAATGGCGGTATTAACCCAAATCGATTACGCCCGCGAGATGGCGTTTATCGCCACCGCCAAGGGGCCAGATGGAGATGACATCACCCTAGGTGCGGTGCGTGCCTCCATCGACCCCGATAATACCGAGGCCGAATTTGCCATGGCGGTGCGCGGTGATCACCAAGGGATAGGTTTAGGCAAGCTATTGCTGGAAAAGCTAATTAAGTATTATCAAGCCAATGACACCCAAGTACTGACTGGCTTTACCATGTTCGAGAATCGCAACATGGCGAGCCTAGCCAAGAGTTTAGGGTTTAAAGTGAGTTTCGATATGGAAGAACATTTGATTAAAATGCATATGGACTTAAAGGAAAATTCGCCAAGTTAGGTGGCTAAGCCGCTAATACATAAGCGGCTTAGCCCCTAACACAGTTTCGACCATCGGATTTCGCTTCGTAGAGGGCTTTGTCGGCACGACTAAACAGGGTTTCGGCATCGTCCCCTTCCTGTAGTGATGCAAGCCCGATGGAAACCGTTATCGCACCTAAAGACAATTTTTTATCTTTACCTATGGTTAACCGCCGCTCTGAGATCCGCTCCCTTAAGGTTTCAGCCACCTGCAGCGCGTCGTGAAAATGGGTATTAGGCAAAAGCACCACAAACTCCTCGCCGCCATAGCGAGCCACAAAGTCATCCCCCCGCACACATTGTTTTAAGGCGAGCGCCACATAGGCGAGCACCTTATCGCCAATTTGGTGACCATAGGTATCATTGAAAATCTTAAATCTATCAATATCAATTAATAACAAACTGCAACGAGTATGTTGTTCCTTGGCGCAGTGAACATGATCTTGGATGGCAAACTCATAGGCGCGGCGATTATGCAAAGAGGTCAATTGATCTGTCATCGCGGCAAGACTCAAATTTTCCATCTCAGATTTAAGGCTTTGCACTTCTTGACCCATTACATTAAGACTCTGCTCCATATTTTGGTTATTGAGCAGCAGGCTTTGCATTTCATCCATCACGCCATCGACTAATTGATTTAGGGTATTAAGATCTGGGCTTGACTGTAACTTAATGCCAAATTCGGTCAAGGATCCCGAAAAGGCCACAGTTCCTTGATTCAACAGTGCGATTTTACTGAGCAGAGAGTTGATCAAAATCTGGGTTTCAATCTGAACATTTTCAATGACTTCGGGTGACTTCTCTTGGATAAAATTCTTATAGAGGCTGGTATTAACTTCCTTAGTAAACACTACAGCATTGGCAATAAAGCCATCGATGGCGCGATTTAAGTCGAGATTCATCCCAGAAAAGTATTCATACCACACAGTATAGTTTTCGGGGGTGACGGGAATATCGAGGGCAGACATTTGTGGCACCGCTAAACGCAGGATCTGTGCGGCAGCTTCGAGTTCGTTATTTTCTGCAATTGATGACATAAATCACAAACCATATATTTGTTATGTTTTTGTATAAACTAAGTTAACTCAACTGCCGCAATTTGGATATGGGAATAACTAAATATTATGATTGGGCACAAAAATGACAAAGAGGATGTCACCATCCTCTTTGAAATTCGGCCGTTAAGCAATTATCTGGTTAACCTGGCCGTTTCAGATCTATATCACTGGGGGTCAAGTTCGACAGCGGGCAAAAATATCCAACTCACCTTGGTAAGCCTGTGTCTTCACATTCATTAACCCTAGGAGGCTATCGAACAGGTTATCGTGGGAGAAACCACCCTTAGCGGCTTCCTTGGCCAAACAAGTCATATTCAAATGGTTATCTTGGTTAAACCCATCCGAAACCCACGCAAGCATTGGAATACTAGTTTGTTCCGCTGGTGCGATACTGTAGGGTGCACCGTGCAAATACATGCCAGACTCGCCCAAAGACTCACCATGATCGGAAAGGTATAACATGGCAGTATCAAATTTATCATTCTGATTTTTAAGTTTTTTGACTACTTCACTCACAATAAAGTCAGTATACAAAATCGTATTATCATAGGTGTTCATCAACTCTTCGGCGCTGCAATTTTGAATATCGCTACGCTGACAGTCAGGAATGAATTTACGGTGTTGCTCAGGATAGCGCAGGAAATAAGTCGGGCCATGGCTGCCAATAATATGCAGAACGATGACAGTATCTTTACTTTCGGCTTTTGCTAACGCTTCATCTAATTTATCGAGCAGAACCTGATCAAAACAGTATTGCCCCGAGCACAGCTCAGGATCACTATTCAAATCGATGGTGATATTCTCGACCTGATCACACACACCTTTACAACCCGAATCATTGTCGAACCATTGCACTTTAATGCCTGCATGATTGAGCACATCTACCGCCGTATCTTGGGCATAGGCGCGGCGAGCATCATAATCTTCCCGCCCCATGCGGGAAAACATGCAGGGCAGAGACACTGCGGTGGCGGTGCCGCAGGAATGGGTGTCTTTAAAGGCGATCAAACCTTGGCCCTGAGTATGGGCATTCGTTGGTTTATCATAGCCATAATATTGGTAGTTCATCGAGCGCGCCGTCTCTCCCACCACCAGCACCAGCAAATTAGGCTTACCGTTGGCATTAGTGCTGACATTGTTTGCATCTAGACCAAGTTGTTGATATTCAATGGGTGTTTGCAAGTAGTGCACATTAACGTATTTCGCCGCGGCGCCAATAAAATAGGTTGGCACTATATAGCGTTTGATTTGGTCGTTATTACGACCAAAGGCGGCGTAATCTTGGAAATAGAAGAAGGCAATCAGCCCAACGCCGAGCAGCATGACCACCATAAATAAAATTTTATGGGACAACTCCTTAAAGAAAGGTTTGTATTGGATATCGGCCTTATAAATCAGGTATGAGGGTAAGATCCCCGTCAACAACATATTGGCAATCGAAGCGAAATTCACATACATCAAAGCTTCGGCGCTATTGGTCTGAAGGGTGTTTTCTATCATGCCGTAATCAAATACGACATTGTATTGAAAAGCCGCGAAAGACACGCTCGATGACAACAGAGTGAGTATGATAAAAAACGGTTTTATCAAGTATTTCACCGTAAACAGTGAAAATACAAAACTCAGTGCACACGCCAGAAACAAGGGCATGGTCGCAATAAAAATCGGATCCACTTCCGGCTGGGTTTCAATGCCTTTTTTAATCACTTCGAAGAGGGAAATATTAAAGATACACACGTAAAATAATGCAGTGATGAAAGTGAATCGATTCACCGACAGAGTCTTCAATCTCGCTAACACTGATAACGCTCTCTTAAATTAGTAGTTGGCCGAAGCTAACTGATTTACCTTAAGGTAATCTTACGACTGCTATTTTTGCGCCATAGTACCAAGCGGCTCGCTATGGCTCAAATGGATCCTGACCATAATTATCGGCCAACAACCCGCTAAAAAAACGGCCGAATCCCTGAAAATTCGACCGTTTTTTGCTCCCCAACCTATAGGGACTTGCTCGGTTGCACCATCAACTTGTAAACATGTTGCATCTAACAGGTAAAAATTATCCTAACCGCTGTAATAAGTAGGCAAACGCCAGTGGATTAAGTTCCGTTGCTTGATAATTATCTTCCGTCCTATGGCCACTGAGTGTGTGTGTGCGTATTCAATTAATTTATTTCTAAGCTAACCCCGGCTAAATTTCTGCCATTACATTACCTTAATGGGCCGACAGTTCAACTATTAATCCAACAAGAATGTAACAAAAGATAAGTGATTGTAATGACGGATGATTAACCGAGAATGAATGAAAGGATTCGATACAATGCACCATAAAAAAGCGCCCACGGGGCGCTGTTTGAATGTTTGAACGCCGCCTTAAAATTCGTTATTCATGCGGGAAAGTAAATTGAGTAACACTATGCGCTCTTCACTGTTCATTTTGGCGGTCAAATCCGTCGTGAGTTGTAAATGCAGCGCATCATGTTCGAGGAACAAAGCTCGGCCCTTATCGGTTAACTCCACTAATATCGAGCGCCGATCGCTTTCATGGGGGCGGCGAACCACCCACTGCGCTTCGACCATCTTATCAATTTGGACTGTCAAGGTACCTGTCGTCACGCCGATTTTATCGGCCAGTTCCTTCATCCGCATCGCCCCGTGTACACCGAGGAGTTCTATCGTGTGTACCTGGGATAAACTGAACCCTTTATCACGAACGATGGCATGTTCCCAAGAGGACAGTTTTTCATAAAACTCAATAATCACATGATTCAGCGCCTGATCGGTTGAATGAGCCAAAGTTAAATGCGGATCGCTTACATGCAATTGCTCAACAGTCATTTGTCATCCTTAATGACACACTCGCGCTGGCGGCAAGTATGCAGTTCAATGGTGATATGGGATAACTCAGGGAATTTAGCCAATAACTGATTAAAATAACTGGCTTCTTTCGGTGAGTGGGACACGATTGACACCATAATAGCATGGTGATCGGCACTCACAC
Source organism: Shewanella sp. CG12_big_fil_rev_8_21_14_0_65_47_15 (assembly GCF_002783505.1). Taxonomy (GTDB): domain Bacteria; phylum Pseudomonadota; class Gammaproteobacteria; order Enterobacterales; family Shewanellaceae; genus Shewanella. Next base: position 69,414 of record NZ_PFGL01000044.1, on the reverse strand, counting down.
GCCAAATATGCAAGTCGGCCACTTGGTGATCGGGCACGGCTTCGATGGTTTCTCTCACCTGACGTTGCAAAGAGGCTTTCACCCCACCGTCCAAGAGAATGGGGCTCGTTTGCTGAATGAGTCCCCAAGACCAACGGCTAATAATGATGGCGCCCACTATGCCCATAACGGGGTCCAGCCAAGTCAATCCCATATACTTACCAAAGAGTAGTGCTGCAATCGCCAGCACAGAAGTTAAGGCATCGGCTAAGACATGGAAATAAGCGGCGCGTAGGTTGTGATCATGTCCGCCGTGACTATGGGCAGAATGCTCATGCTCATGCTCATGCTCATGCTCATGCTCATGCTCATGCTCTGCATTATGGGATGAATCTTGCTGGCCGCAATGGCTATGGTCATGATCTTCGTGGTCGTCGTGGTCATGTCCATGATGGTGCCCATGATCATGTGAATGGTGATCTTTGAGCAAAAACACACTGAGCACATTGACAGTTAAGCCTATGACCGCCACAAAAATCGCTTCGTTAAAATGAATTTGCTCCGGATTAATCAATCGCATTCCCGATTCAATCAACATCACTAAGGCTACCAATCCCAAGGCTATCGCACTGGTGTAACCGCCGAGCACACTCACCTTGCCCGTGCCAAAGGCAAACGCAGGGTCATTAGCATGTTTACGGGCATAGGAATAAGCAAAGAGTGTGATCATAAAAGCGGCCGCATGTGTTCCCATATGCCAACCATCGGCAAGGAGTGCCATCGATCCATAAAGGGTCCCGGCGACAATCTCGGCCACCATAGTGATCACAGTCAGATAAAGCACATAGCGGGTATTTTTTTCACCTTCGGTATTTTGGTTCGAAAAACCATGGCCATGTTGCCACTGGGCAACCGAATGCCCAACACCTGAGCTATATGTGGATTCTTGTTTAGTGTGCTTTGATTCCATTATATTTTTCCCTACACGGCACAAAATTGGATATGTAATGATAAATGCTAAATTGGATTATAGTTTGAAAATCAAAATATATGAATATCAAATTAGTTAAAAATCAAACTAATTTTCACCACCCGCTCTCTCCTTTATATGGGATGCTGCCATTGTGGTAACGGGAATACCGCCTTTGGGAAAACGAGCCTAAAAGTGCGAACTGTGGTGCGGTCAGATGGGGAAGATAACTAAGCAAAAAGCCGCTACTGCGGCTTTTTGGGGGGGGACAATTGAGAAGACTTATCTCTACAATCGTTGCAACGCCCTAGCTCAGACTTGTCCAAGCGGCGACAATATCAATAGATTAAAAGATAGAGACAAAGAACGCACTGAAAAATAAAGCAATTACAAGTGTAGTACCTAGCGCCATTTTAAGTTCGGTGTTCATCATTCACTCTCCTAGTGGGTATGATGACATTATTATCAACCTAGTGATAAAAGCCCATGTTTGTCTACGCATTTTGTGAGCAACAGCTAAATTATCACTCGCTATTAACCCATTGGTTCAAAAATCGCCCCCAGTATCGCTAGTGCAACCACCAATGGAATGTATAGCCAAACAACCTGAAGATACTTCAGGTTGTTTGGCTATACATCTTTGATATACTCGCTCCGCCATTCATTTACCGAGATAATTCCATGTCGCAACTGTTACACACTATGATCCGCGTCGGTAACTTAGAGCGCAGTATCGCTTTTTACACCCAAGTACTAGGCATGAAACTACTGCGCACCTCAGAAAACCCAGAGTACCAATACTCTTTAGCCTTTGTTGGCTATGGTGAGGAGTCAACTGGCCAAGCCGTCGTTGAGCTGACCTATAACTGGGGGACAGAAAAATATGATTTAGGCACAGGTTTTGGCCATCTCGCCATTGGTGATGAAGATATTTATGCCCGTTGTGCAGCCATAGCGGCGGCTGGCGGAAAAGTCACCCGCGCCCCAGGCCCAGTTGCGGGTGGTACCACGGAGATCGCCTTCGTTGAGGATCCCGATGGTTACAAGATTGAATTTATTCAGATGAAATCGGCCACCCAAGGGCTTGGATAATTTACCGTTAGCTTGAGAAGCTAGATTTTAGGTTCTAGGTTCTTTAGCTATCATATCTACCGGATGAGCCTGACGCTTCTTATGCCAAGTTGGTAAACGCCACAACAGCAACAGGCTCAGGCCCAAAAGATACAGGCTCGGCTCAATAATCTCTGATTTAACCGACCAATAAAAATGGATAGGCGCCAGTAGTGCTACAAGGTAAACACTATTGTGCAGTGTTTGCCAACGGCGCCCCATCTTACGCATCAACGCCTTAAAAGACGTGACCGCTAAGGCTGTGACTATCAGATAAGCCACGGCTCCCACTAAGATGTAGGGGCGTTTCACGACTTCACTCAGCAGCAATTCCCATGCAAACAGCAAATCTAAACTGAAAAAAGCCGCTATATGCAAACTGGCGTAGGCAAACACATATAAACCGACGAGGCGGCGAGTCTGCATTAAAAACCCCAGCTTAAACGCCTTCGCTACGGGCGAAATCAGTAGGGTTGCCACTAAGGCATTGAGGGCGCCTATCCCCGTAAAGTGAATAATGTACTGCACGGGATCGCCACCGGCACGCCCCGCCATGACACTGAAGACGAGCAAGACGAGGGGCAACAATCCCACGAGATGAAAAACTGTTTTAAGCAAAATCAGCTGCTTAGCTGTCAATCTGAGCATAGGTTATCCCCGCCAACTCAACACTGGGTCAATAAAATTTACGTAAATCCATATCCCCATAGAGCGATGCGACAAACTCACCATAACCATTAAAGGGTTGGGTATCGATACGCTTTGCCGAAAATAGTCCCCCTTCACCTATCCGACGTTCACTCGCCTGGGACCAACGGGGATGATCGACGGCGGGGTTAACGTTGGCATAAAAACCATATTCATGGGGGGCTAATTGATTCCAACTGGTGGGCGGCTGTTTATCCATTACCCGAATTCGCACTATGGACTTAATGCTTTTAAAACCGTATTTCCATGGCACCACTAAGCGTATCGGCGCGCCGTTTTGTGGGGGTAAGGTTTTGCCATATAAGCCCACAGACAGCAAAGTCAGCTCGTTCATCGCCTCGGCTAAGGTTAAGCCCTCAACGTAGGGATAATGAATACCACCGCCCATTAAGCGGCTCTTTTGCCCCGGCATTTGTTCGGGATCGAAGGCGGTTTCAAAGGCGACATACTTGCCCTTGTGGGTCACACCGACTTTTTTCAGCAATGCCGCAAGGGGGAATCCAACCCAAGGGATCACCATGGACCAGGCCTCGACACACCGCAAACGGTAGGTTCGCTCCTCTAGGGGGAACAGTTTGGTGAGGTCAGTAAAGTCCAGTGTCATAGGCCGTTCAACTTCGCCTTCGATCCGCAATTGCCAAGGATCAACCTTAAAGTGTTGGGCGTTATCGGCGGGATCTTGCTTGCTCGTGCCGAACTCATAAAAATTATTATGGGTCGTGACTTTATCAAAGGGCGTTAACACTTCACCGGTGCCATAGCGCTGATTGGGTTGAAAAGTCAGTGGCGTGGTAATAAAGGAAGACTTAGGTTGCTCGCCAAAAAGGTCGAATAGGCCCGCCTGCACATAGCCAGGAATACTCGCACCAATCGCCCCTAAGCCCATGGCTTTAACAATTTGCCTACGCGCGCGAAATACCGACTCGGGCGTCACTTGGTTATCCTGAAGATGCCACTGCGCTTTTTTAAGAATGCCTTGTGTAAAACGGGAATGATTAGCCAATTGACACCTCTACAATTACATTAATGCTGCATTATGTTCATGATCACTGTGACTTTAGGCTAAGCGTACCATTCTGTAGCGCATTGTTCTAAAGCACATATGGGTATAGACAGTGGAATACGGGAAAATCTTTCATTCCCAATTAAATGTATAAGACTTGCTCATTCAAGCCAGTGCGCAAACAGATTGTTCATTAAAGCACTTGAAGCCTTTTAGGGGGCATGCGACCCTAAGCGCCAAAGCTAAAGGAGTGCTAGTGACCATGCCATTTTCTCAATCTTTTTCCGTTGCCGACATCATCGGCCTGCTCGCCGTCGCATTTTTGGGGTTATTGATCGGTGCCCTACTCAATCAACGTTTAACCCGCCAACGCTGGCAACAGTTTAAGGACGAACTCGAACAGGAAATGCGTCAAGTGAATGAAGACGCCGAACTTTCCCTCGCGCAGCAACAAATATTGGTCGACGATAAGGACAGCCAACTGCGCCAATATCAGCAAAGACTTGAGCAGAAAATTGAGCAACTGGGCAAAGCCGAAGCCTTAGCCGAGCGCGTGCCCAGTTTAGAGCAACAGGTGAATGACAGCCAGCGCCGCCAATTGGAATTGCAATTAGCCCTGTCAAAATCCAATGCGATGCAACAAACCATTCAGGCAAAAGCCGAAGCCCAGCAAACCTCACTACAGGAAAAAATTGTCACACTCGAAACCGCCGAAGTGCGTTTACAAACCCAGTTTGAAAACCTCGCTAATCGGATATTTGAGGAGCGCAGTGAGAATTTTAAGCACCAAAATGCCAGTCAATTGGAGGGCGTGCTTGGGCCACTTAAGCAACAATTAGAAGGATTTAGACAGCAAATTCGAGAATCCTACACCCATGAACAATCCGAACGTAGCGCCCTTAAGCACCAACTCGAACACCTGCGCGATCTGAACCTTAAGATGAGCCAAGACGCCATCAACTTAACCAAAGCGCTCAAAGGCGATAATAAGCAACAAGGTAACTGGGGCGAAGTGATTTTGGACCGAGTACTGCAGGAAAGTGGCCTACGGGAGGGCCATGAGTATCATACCCAGCAGGATCTCAAGGATGATAATGGCAAGCGCTTTAAACCCGATGTCATAGTGCATTTGCCAGAGAATAAAGATGTCGTGATCGATGCCAAAATGTCGCTGCTAAGCTATGAGCGTTACTTTAACAGTGAAGATCCCCAGCTACGTCAACAGGCCATCAACGAGCATGTACTTTCTATTCGTAATCATATCAAAGGGCTGAGTCAGAAAGACTATCAGCGCCTGCATGGACTCAAAAGCCTAGACTATGTGTTGATGTTTATTCCGATTGAACCCGCATTCTTATTGGCTTTAGAACAAGATCCAAGCCTAGTGAACTTTGCCCTAGAGCAAAATATCATGCTGGTGAGCCCAACGAATCTATTGGTCGCCCTGCGTACCATCAACAATATCTGGCGCTACGAATACCAAAACCAACACGCTCAGACGATAGCCAAACAAGCGGGCCGTATTTACGATAAGCTCTGTGGTTATATTGAAGATATGGAAAAACTGGGCCGGGCCCTAGATAACGCCGAAAAAACCTATCATAGTGCAATGAATAAGTTAGCCTCAGGTAAGGGCAACTTAGTCCGCCAAGCCCACTTGATGCAACAATTAGGGGTAGATACCAGCAAACAATTGGATAAAATGTTGCTTGAGAAAGCCCTCAACGAGGCATTGGACGACAGTGATGCCGAACAAAATGATCTCGAAGAAAACAATGTCGAAGGAACTGAAGGAGAGCGGGACACAGCTCAGACACTTGAGTCTAAGGATGCCACTGCACTCGAACACTATTAAGCACATACATGAATTAAGCACATACGTTAAACACTGAATCTCTTTCACCTTGAATCGATAAGGATATGTCGATTGTAACCTTGATGCCCGGAGGCAAAAACTGCATGTGCAAACCATTAATACATATGGTTTTATCTAGCGCAATCCTCATCGCGGGGGCATTTAATGCCCCTGCGGCTTGGGCCTTAACCCCAACGCAAAAAACCTTTCTCGATGCTGAAAAAGCCTTGAAGAAACAAGATTATGAAGTCTATAAACCCCTACGTGCCAAACTGGGTGATTATCCACTGGCGATCTACTTAGATCATGATATTGATATAGGCAGACTCAACGATCTCCGGGGCGAGGCGGCTAAAGCGCTTATCGATAAATATCAAACCACGCCTATGTACCAACGCCTGCGTGCTAAGTATTTAGTCAATGCCGGTAGTAAAAAACGCTGGAATGACTTTCTTGCCCTCGCCAAGGACGCCCCAACGGATGTGCGCCTGCAATGTTACTTTTATGAAGCCAAGCTCGCCAAGGGGGAAACACAGTTAGCCTACAATGCAGCGCAATCGTTGTGGGTCTATGGAGGCTCTCGTCCAAAGGAATGCGATCCCCTATTTAACACTTGGACCAAGGCAGGAAAACGCACACAGGATGTGATTTGGGCCCGCATGCTACTGAGTTTCGATGAGGGTGAAACTAGTTTGCTCAGTTATTTATCCCAGAAGATCACCAGCCACAGTAACGAAGCCAAACGCTTAGTCGCCGTGTTTAAGGATCCCAACAGCCTACGTCATACCGAGAAATTTAAGGATAAAAATCCCATCGTTGGCGATATCGTCACCGCTGGACTAAAACGCCTTGCCCGCAAGGATCTCGACCAAGCCATCAATTTATATACTCGGTATCAAAAAGCTAAACGCTTCACCCCGCCCCAAGAACAACAATTGCAGAAATTCCTTGTCCGCCGAGTACTGATTGAGCAAGACGGCAACTTTAAGGACTTTGTCGATAGCGTACTACCCGACATGAAAAGCGATGACATGTTTGAGCGCCGCCTGCGTTGGGCAATACGGGAACAAGATCACACCCATATCGCCCGCTATTTGAACTTACTCGCGCCAGAAACCCTCGCCAAGGAACGTTGGCAATATTGGCTATATCGAACCAATGCCAAAAATGCCCCCGACAGTGCCACTAAAGCCTTAGCCTCCATCAGCAATGAGCGTAATTTTTATGGTTTTGCGGCGTCGCAATTATTGAATAAACCCGTATCGCTCAACCAAAGTCCTGAGCCTGTGGTCGATCAAAATAGCAGTAAGCTAGAGGATGATCTCGGTTTTGTTCGAGTCAAAGAACTGATGGCATTGGATCGTTACTTCGATGCCCGCTATGAGTGGGTGTCATTACTCAAGCGCAGCGATAATCCAATGCGCGCCCGCTATGGCCGTTATGCCCACGAGCAGGGTTGGTATGACTTTGGGGTCGAAGCCAGTATTCAAGGTAAGCTGTGGGACGATATCCCCCTACGCTTCCCTATGGCCCACCAAACTGGCTTTGAACACGCCAGTAAAAAGCATAGGGTCAATGTCGATGAAATTCGCGCGATCAGCCGCCGCGAGAGTGCATTTTACCTCTATGCCACATCGGGGGTGGGCGCCCGTGGCTTAATGCAGATCATGCCCGCCACCGCTAAGGCAACCGCCAAAAAATACGGTGCTAAATATAAAGATCCAAAGGATTTGTACGGGGCAGAGTTAAATTTAAACTTAGGTAGCGCCTACTATGCCCAGCTACTGAAGGACTTTAACCAAAACCGCGTGCTCGCAACGGCGGCCTATAATGCGGGTCCTTCCCGCGTGCGTCGCTGGTTGGCGGAATCGAACGGCAAGCTAGATACCATGAGCTTTATCGAATCTATCCCCTTCACAGAAACCCGGGAATATGTGCAAGCCGTGCTGAGCTATCGTTTGATCTATGAGGCCCAAAAACAAAAGCCTCAACCGCTCTTTAGTGACAAAGAGCTTAATTTTAGCTATTAGCACTCATACTGGGATGGGCATTTAAGGTGGCCTTGGCCACCTTAAATTCAAACGCTAACCCGTCAAGATCGCGCTCTGTCCCTAAGTCAACAACTTGACATTAGTCAATATAATTCAAATGATTATAAAGATGCGCATTAAATCAGCAATCAAACAACATTAAGGTAAACTTAATTGCACTGCCACGGAATAAATGTAATTAATTAGCGATCCATAGATTACGTCTTGTATCTGGCCAATGATCAATCTCCACTCCCTGACCCTAAGTTGTGAATATCAGCCCTTTGTCAATCCGCATGACCAAAGCATCGATGGTTACGAAGCCCTCGCCCGTTTTTATTTACCCAATGGCCAAGCGGTCGCCCCCAATCTGGTATTTGAGCAATTGCATGAGTCGAGTGTGGCCTTAGCCGCGGTGGAATATCAGGCCAAAGCCTTTCAACTCCAACATGCCCCAAGGGAGCAACGACTGTTTATCAATGTCGACCCCCATGCAGTGAACGGCCCATATACTGAAAAATTACTCACGCTCTTATCAGGCTATCAACACATTACCGTTGAAATTATTGAAAATACCTGTATCAGCGATGCGGATCTCGCCAATCAACTCTTCCGTCAATTCAAAGAAGCGAATATTAACGTCGCACTCGATGATATAGGGGCGCCCCATTCCTTGCTGTCGGTGGATTTAATGCTGAATGTGGACTTCCTAAAATTTGATCGCTACTGGTTAACCCTAATTGAGCAACACCAAGGTATCCAACTGCTCGCGGCCTTGGTGGAGTTTGCCAAACGTACTGGCAAACAAACTATTTTGGAAGGAATAGAAACCGAGGCACACCTCGCCTTCGCCAAATCCATTGGGGTGGATTTCGTGCAAGGCTTTTTATTTAAACCTTGGTTTATCCGCCCCAGCGGTACACAGGCGTTGTGTTTAGGCTAACGAACACACCTCGGGCCAAAAACCAACGCTTTACGAACACAAATCCGCTGGATAAGCGCGGTATATTCCACCATAGTGATAGTATTGATTTGAGTGCTAATGTGATAGTCATAAAGCGAACGACACAAGGAGTCCTCCGTGGCACAAACTGGGATCAGCGAACTATTACAACAACTTGAACAAGTGTTGCTGGGTAAACCTCGGCAGATCCGTTTGGCTCTGGCCTGCATCCTCGCCCGCGGCCATCTGTTGATTGAAGACTTGCCCGGCATGGGCAAAACCAGCCTTTCCCACGCCATCGCCCAAAGCTTAGGCTTAAGCTATCAAAGGGTGCAATTTACCAGCGACATGTTACCCGCCGATATTCTCGGGGTATCGATTTTTGATAAACATCAAGCGCAATTTGTATTTCACCCTGGGCCAATATTTAAACAGATGATCTTGGCCGATGAAATCAACCGCGCCAGCCCTAAAACCCAAAGCGCCCTGCTCGAAGCGATGGCCGAGCAACAAATCTCCGTCGATGGCACCACCCACAGACTGCCGAGTCCCTTTTTTGTGATTGCAACGCAAAACCCCACGGATCAATCTGGCACGTTTCCACTGCCAGAATCCCAGTTAGATCGCTTTATGATGCGGCTTTCCATCGGTTATCCCAGCCACGATGCTGAGTTTGCCATGCTTAAGCATCAGCATTCACACCTCGCACTCGATCAACTGCCCCAATGCTTAACACCTATGGTATTAATGCAGTTGCAGGAGCAATGCGACAGGATCAGCGCCTCCGATGCCCTGCTCAATTATATTTTGGCCCTAGTGAGTTTTTCCCGCACACAATCTGAAAGTGTTGGCTTATCACCTCGAGCGACTAAGGCGCTTTTACAAGCCGCCAAGGCCTGGGCCTTTTTAGAGGGTAGACATTATCTGGTCCCCGAAGATGTGCAGGCGGTGTTTTGCGCCGTCGCCGAACATAGGCTCAGAACCAGCAGCCAACTGCAGGGAGAAGCAATTTCGGAGCGGATCCTCGCCAGCGTTAATCCCATTTTGTAGCAAGCGCAAATCATCGGAGGAAACCAAGATGGTGAAGCCAGATGGTGAACCAGAGTGAAACGATTGATGGCGCCAATATGGCAGCGTTGGCTCGCACGGCGCCTGCCACCGAGCACTGAGATCACCCTCAGCCACCGCAGCATCTTTATTCTGCCCAGCGGTTTTGGCCTGATTTGGCTTGCACTTGTGCTGCTCTTGTATTTGTTTGGCACCAACTATCAGAACAATTTAGTCATAGGCTTAAGTATTTTGCTCCTTAGCCTGTTTAATACTTGTATTCTCTACAGCTATAAAAATCTCGCAGGATTGCATTTACGGGCCGTTCCGCCGCCTGAAGTCTATGCCGGGGAAACCATCACCTTTCCCGTGTTACTCAGTTCTAATCACATGAGTCATAACGTGAATTTGAGCTACCCACAGAATCTTAGCTTCATGATCAAACAGGTCGGCGCGGACGAAGTTCAGGCCCTAGTTCCCTTCGAGCATGGGGAGCGCGGTATACTCAACCCCGGACGCCTTAAGATTGAATCTTTCTACCCCCTAGGGTTGTGTCGGGCCTGGTCGCATATCGATCTTGATACCCGCCACTTAGTGTATGCCGCGCCCATCGAAGCGCCACTTCACCTTGAAGCCACAGATGACAGCCTTGAAGAAATGCCCCCCAAGTTTGCGGGGAAACACGTTGCCGGCATAGATGAATTTAAGGGACTCAAACCCTATGTGCTCGGTGAGTCCTTAAAGCAAGTGGCATGGAAACAATGGGCACAGGGACGCGGGTTATTGACTAAGGAGTTTGAGCAGCCACAGGGAGATCCCGTTTGGTTAAGATTAAGGCCCGATCCCAAACGGCTCGAATTCCAATTGAGTCAATTAAGCTGGCAGGTCAATAAACTCTCGCAACTCGAACAGTATTTTGGTCTCCTGCTACACACTCTTGAAGGGGAAGACATTATCCTCGCCCCAGCCGTAGGCAATAGCCATAGAGTGGCCTGCCAGAAGGCATTAGCCCTCTACCCCCAGATCGATGTCCTATTCAAACCATCTGGCGGTACCACTCATCCTATCGGGAAAATGTTTAGCAAAAGACGTGATATCCCCACGGTGGAGGATGTGTCCTAATGTTCACCAAGAAACAGGAGATATCGAGCAACCTAGGCTCACCACAGACCGGGGAGAATATCAGCCGCCAAACCCTCTTTTGGTTGCTATTAACCAATCTGGCGGTATTGAGCCCCCAGTTTGATAAAACCACGCCTTGGACACTGGGGATCTGTGCCATTTGCCTCGTGTGGCGCATCGGCATTTATGTGGGAAAAGTCGCTAAACCTCCCCGTTTTTTAGTCACTAGCCTTGCCATTGGCGCTGCAGTAACCCTCGCTTTGGTTTCTGGGGAAATTGGGTTGCTGAATGCCTTAGTCAACCTGCTCATATTAGGTTATGCCTTAAAATACATTGAGATGCGAAGTCTTCGAGATGTACGCGCCGTGGTCATTGTAGGCTATTTTCTGATCGCACTGAGCTTTATCGATCATCAATCTATGCTCAACACTGTGCATTTATTGGGGGTCACAGTGATCAACACCTGCGTACTGGTGACCCTGTATCAAACCAAGCAGTCATGGCAACATACGGCCTGGATGAGTGGCAAATTACTGCTGCAGAGTGCGCCCCTAGCATTATTATTATTTTTAGTCCTGCCTCGCTTTGCACCGCTGTGGTTGGTGCCCAATATGAAAGAGACGCAAACCGGATTATCCGATACTGTGTCTGTGGGGGATATTACTAAACTGACCCGTTCCACTGAACTGGCCTTTCGGGCCAGCTTTCAAGGGACCAATTCTCAAGGCAACAGTTTTCAAGGAAACAGGCCGCGTAATGCCGACCTCTACTGGCGGGCACTGGTACTGGAAGATTATGACGGCCTGACGTGGCGTCAGGAAATCGGCATTAAAAAGCTGCAGCAGGATGCGTTTTTTTTACCCCCTTCTCGGCCCAACCCTGCCGAGCAATTCACCTTAGCAGAATCAAAATTGGCGCAGGAGCCTAAGGTAAACTCAGCCGCGCCGTCCCAGGCTTCCCCTAACCCGCAGACAAAAGTTTATCGCTACCAGGTGATTGCCGAATCCAGCCACCAACCTTGGTTATTTGGTTTAGATCTGGCCTACAGTCAGGATGAAGGCATAGTCAATCTTCCCGATTATCGCCTCTACGCCCTACGGAATGTCGATCAACGTATCAGCTATCGGGTGGAGTCCTGGCCCAATGCACGCATGGATCTTCAGCTCACATCACGGCAAAGAGAACTCAACCTTACGCTCCCTAATGACAGCAATCCCCGCACCTTGGCCCTCGCCCAGCAATTTAACCGCCAGTACCCCGCCCCTAAGCAGCGCCTTTGGGCCATGATGCGTTATTTCAATAGTCAACCTTATTTCTATACCCTCACACCGCCACCACTGGGGCCACAACAGATAGATGATTTTTTGTTTGAAAATAAAGCGGGTTTCTGTGTGCACTATGCCTCGGCCCTGATCTTTATGGCACGGGCAACCGGATTACCCGCCCGCATGGTCACAGGTTATCAGGGCGGTGAATACAATCCCCAGGCGGGATATTTAAGCGTGTACCAATATATGGCCCATGCATGGGCAGAAATTTGGCTAGAGGGCGAAGGTTGGGTGCGGTTTGATCCCACCGCCATGGTGGCCCCCAATCGTATCGAACTGGGTTTTGATGCCCAATTTGATCCTGAGCAGAGTTACCTGCAAGAAAGCCCATTTAGCCCTTTGCGCTTAAAGTCACTCCCTTGGCTGAATGAGCTAAGGCAGCGGTTTGCCAGCATAGATTATTACTGGAGCCTATGGGTGCTTGGCTTTAACCAAGAACGGCAAAATAAAGTATTGAGTAATCTGCTCGGGGAGGTGACTAAGACAAAGGTTGCCGTGTTTATGAGCCTATGTATCGGCCTGATTGGATTGTACATTGCCTACAGTGTGGGCTTATTCAGGGTTAAACAGGGGCAAGATCCCATCAGCGAGCGTTACCAAGGTATTTGCAAACGCCTAGCGAAACACGGGATCCACCGCAGTCCGAACCAAGGCCCCAACCACTTTGCCGCGCAAATCCTAAGCGACTATCGGCATAAAGCGCCCAAGTTATGCGCCCTGTTTAGCGAGTTAACCGAGAGTTACGTCGCCCTAAAATACCAGGACTTGCCGGCTCAGGCTTACCAGCAGCAATTAGCCCTATTTAAAACCAAAGCCAAAGCACTTCATTGGCTGTTGATGCGCCCCAATAAGCACTTAAAATAAGCGCTTAATTCAGCCCGACGGCTAAGGCTTGTTGAATCTTATAAATCAAACACATAGAATTGCTGTTAAGCACATAATTATCACTATTGTCACCCTTTGAGTGACACAAGATCACGGGTTGAACATGTTAACGTTAATCCAGTCGAATCAAATGGAAGTGCTCTGCGCCCATTTAGCCGCATACCTTCGCCAGCGTGTGCCAAGTGCACGCCTACTGCAAAGCGAGCATATTTTGGTGCAAAGTCCCGGCATGTCAACTTGGCTGCGCCTCGAAATAGCCAAGCAGAATGGCGTCGCCGCCGCACTGGAATTTCCTTTGCCATCGAGTTTTACCTGGCAGCTCTGCCACGAGCTATTGCCCAATGTGCCCAAGGATAATGCCTTTACCAAGGCGGCCATGACCTGGAAACTGATGCAACTGCTGCCAAGACGATTAGCCGATGAAGCCTTTGGCCCTTTAAGGCATTATTTAACGTCAAGTTCCCCTGAGTTAACGCAACCGAGCACCGACACACACACCCAAGCCGATGATCCCTTAGATCAGCTTAAGCTCTACCAGCTCTGTGGCCGTATCGCCGATATCTTCGACCAATATTTAGTCTACCGTCCCGACTGGATGTTAGCGTGGGAGCAAAATACCCAGCCCGAAGACATTAAGCTCACTGAAGAACAGGCGTGGCAGCCACTGTTATGGCGCGCTCTGGTGGCCTTTAACCGTGATGAACTCAAGCAAAGCCATTACCACAGGGCCAACCTGCACTCTGACCTGATTGCTAAACTTGGGGATCCCACGACTTCCCTTATCAAGTTACCCCAACGCTTATTTGTGTTTGGTATTTCTTCAATGGCGCCACAAACCCTTGAAGTGCTTTATCATTTGGCAGGCCGCATCGATGTTGTCATCCTAGGGCTCAGCCCCTGTCAGCACTATTGGGGGGATATAGTCGATCCACGTCACCGCGCCCGTATGGCGGTGCAATATGCCGGTAAACGGCAATTGGCCGAGCAATGGGAAGACAAACTTGAGGTGGGCAATCCGTTGCTCGCCAATAACGGCAAAATGGGCCGCGAGTTGCTCGATATGCTGCTCGAACTGCCAAGCGATCACTGTGATTTTGGCCATGATGTTTATTGTGAACCCTGTGATAACCCGAATGATCCCCAGAGTCGGGCCAGCATGCTCCACGGGGTGCAATACGATATTTTAGAGATGCAAACCTTAGATAGAGTGCTCGGCCCAGATACCGCGCTTTACCAAAATACCCGTGCGCGACGCATCCTCAAACGGGACGATGAATCGATTCGTATCATCAGTTGCCACAGCCCACTGCGGGAGGTCGAAACACTGCACGATCACTTGCTCGATCTCCTCGACCGCCACAACCACAACCTAAGCCAAGACCAAACGCCGCTATTACCTAAAGACATTGTAGTGATGCTGCCCGATGTCGCCGCCTATGCCCCCTATATCGATGCCGTCTTTGCCGCCAAGCAAGGGTTAGAATACATTCCCTACGCCATTGCCGACCGCGGCGCCGCCCAGGAATCACCGCTGATCAACAGTTTTTTAAATTTACTGGGCATCAACCAGAGCCGCTTCGGCCTGACCGATATTCTGAGCATACTGGAAGTGCCTGCGATTCTGCGCCGCTTTGGACTCGATGATGACGAGCTGCAACTGATCCGCCGCTGGCTGGATGATGCCGGAGTCCGTTGGGGGCGGGATCAGCACAGTCGCCTTAAACAAGGAGTTCCCGCCTTCGAACAAAACTCCTGGGCCTTTGGGATCCGGCGGTTAATTTTAGGCTATGCCCTCAGTGACGATGCGCCACTCTATCTGGACAACTTAGTAGTCACGGGCGTTGAGGGTCAGTCAGCCCAAGCTCTCGGCAAATTACTCAACTTTATTGAAGTCCTCGATAACACAGCGCAGCAATTTGAACGCCCCCAAACGGGGACGGCACGTTTAGCCGAGTTGAGCCAAATGCTCGATGCCTTCTACGCCACCGATGAGGATGAACGCGAGCAATTACAGGAGATCCGCGATGCCATCGCCGCATTAGAGCAAGAATTGCTCTGCGCCGCCCCAGCCGTCCAGTCGCCTGGGGCACTGTCGTCAGAAGCACTAATGGGGCTGCCTATCGCCAATACACTCACCCTCAGCATTGAGGTATTGCAGCAGTGGTTTAATCAACGCTTAACCGAGTCCCGCGTTGGCCAGCGCTACCTCGCCGGGAGCGTGAATTTTTGCACGCTAATGCCGATGCGCTCGATTCCCTTTAAGGTGGTGTGTTTACTGGGAATGAACGATGGGGTTTACCCTAGGATGACTCACCCTGTGGGCTTTGATTTAATGGCCCACTTTGGGGCCCGTAAAGGCGACAGATCCCGCCGCCTCGATGATAGATATCTGTTTTTAGAAGCCCTGTTATCCGCCCGCGAGCAGCTCTATATCAGCTATATAGGCCGCAGTGAACGGGACAATTCGGAGCGGATCGCCTCTATGTTAGTCTCTGAACTGATTGAGTATTGTCAGCTTTGTTACCTACCAGAAAACCTATTGCCCGAGCTTGACACCACTACAGCTGAAGCTGCAGAAGCCGCCCTATACGGCGTGATTGTCAGCCACCAGCCATTGCAGCCCTTCGATCCTCGCCTGTACCGCGCACCTGCCGCGGGCAGTGAAAAGCCCAATGATGCCAGCATAAAGCAAAGCTACAGCAAACAATGGTGTCCACCCAATAAGCTGTTGCCTCGTCAGCGCTTTATAGATGCCAATACCCAGATCCACAGCTTGGAATACCTGCCTACCGATACCGACAACGCCGTGGATATGGCCAATCTAGAGATAGCCCATGTGGATGTATCAGCCTTAATTCGTTTTTTCCGCAATCCGGCGCAATACTTCTTTAACCGCAGCCTGAAAGTCGATTTAAGCATTCGTATTCAAGCGGATGATAACGATGAACCCTTTGGATTAGATGCCCTCGAACGCTACCAGCTACAGGCCGAGTTACTGGACCATAACATTAGCCAAGGTATTACAGTCGCCGATATCGATTTTATTGAGCGCCTTAAAGCCAAGGGGAATCTCCCCATGCGGCCCTTCGATGAACTCTTGCTACGCCAATATCAGCATGATATTTCACCGTTAATTGGCCGAACCTTATTCCTTAAGGGAGAGCAGCCGAGTCACCATGGAGATATTAAGCTTCACTTTGACCTCGATAATCCCCTAGGCCAAATACGCACACTTCTCCTCGAAGGTAGAATCGACGATATAAGCCCTAAGGGGCTGGTCAATTACCGCCCAGGCAGTGCCCATGGCCGCGATTTGCTGCGCCTGTATATTCGCCATTTATGCTTGATGGCGATGGGCCACACCCAGGCCAGCTACCTGCTCGATATGGGGCATTTCCATGCACTGTCCCCCATTCATCCCGAGCAGGCCCACGCACGGTTAAGGGATTTACTGCACTTATTCTTCGAGGGGCAGCAACATCCCCTGTGCTTTATGCCCAGAACCTCCCTCGCCTACGCCCAAGCCGAGGGCGAACATGTTGATAAATTGAAGGAGGCCGAGCCTGAATGGCTAGATGAACAGGGCGAAATCGGCGAAGGCACAGAGCCGCACTATCAAAGACTGTTTCAGTTCCCCAAGGACTTTACCCAAGCCGGTTTTGGGGCACTGGCGCAGCGCATTTACGCACCTATGGTGAGCTTATATCACAAGGGCACCTTAGCAGAGCTGGAGGACTTTGCCCTTAACGAAGGCATGAATTTAGCCGCTCACGCAGCAGGAGCCAACCCAGAATGCGAACAAGGAGCACAGGCATGAGTCGCCCTACAGGCTTGAACTCTCATCAACAGGTTCAGACCCTCAATCCCTTAACTCTGCCCTTTAGTGGCAGTCGCCTGATCGAAGCCAGCGCGGGAACGGGTAAAACCTACACTATTTCAGGGCTATACCTGCGATTACTCCTAGGTGATATCAATGGGATGGGTGACAGCGACAATCCCCTCACCTGTGAGCAAATCCTAGTCGTGACTTTTACCAATGCCGCTACCGAAGAGCTAAGGGATCGTATTCGCCGCCGTATTCAAGTCGCCTTTAAGTGCTTTTTAGGCCTAAGCGTGGATGACCCCTTCGTTGAAGCGCTTTATCAAAATACCCCAGAGGATCAGCGTCCTATTGCCCTAAGGCGCTTCGATTTGGCATTAAAGTCCCTCGATGAGGCGGCGATTTTTACTATCCATGGTTTCTGTCAGCGGATTTTAGCGGATCTCGCCTTTGAGTCTTCCCTCCTGTTCGAGTCGGACTTTACCTTAGACGACAGCGAGTTTTTACACCATGCGGTGCGGGATTTTTGGCGTGAGACCTGTTATCCCCTGCCCGATGACTTAGCCGAAATCATTGCCAAGGCATTTACGGATCCCGATAACTTAGTCAAACAATTGCGCCCGCTACTCGGGGCGAGCCAAGCGACGCCTCTGGTGCCCACGGCAAAATTTGCCACCTTAGCCCAATCACTGCAGCAAAGTTTAGCGCGCTTTAAATTAGCCTGGCCCCGTGGCCGCGATGGTTTGCTCGAATTGCTCCACAGCTTGCCCTTAAATGGCACCCGATTTGGTAAGGCGAGCGATCAATACCCCAAACTTGCCGAGATGTTCGATAGCCTAGACAACTGGCTCGCCTCGGGTCGTGGACTGCCTTCGCCAAAAGCCCTAGAGGCGTTATCCCTGTCACAGCTAAAACTCAATAAGGGCGGCGTGATCCCAAGTACAGAAGAGGCGCCGTTAATGGCGCATATAGAGCAGCTCGCCACCCTTATCGCCGAGATCAAACCGGCCTTTTTATACAGTGCCAAACTGGGGATAAGCGCGCGTTTTGCCAAGCAAAAGCAGCAAAAAAATGTGCTGACTCCCGATGATCTGCTGACGAGCCTTGAGGCCGCGCTGCGCGCCAACCACCAGACGTTACCAAGGGCCGTGGCGAGCCGCTTTCCGGTGGCGCTTATCGATGAATTCCAGGACACAGATCCATTACAATTTTCAATTTTTTCAAAAATTTACCAACTAGATGGCTCGCAACATTCCAAGGATACCTCTACGGCAGATAAGGCACTTGGCCTACTGATGATAGGCGACCCTAAGCAGGCGATTTATGCCTTTCGCGGCGCCGATATCCATACCTATATCGAGGCCCGCAGGGCCACGGCCGAGCACTATCACTTAGACACGAATTATCGCTCGGGCGCCAATATGGTCGCGGGGGTAAATCATCTGTTTAGCCAGCATCCTAATCCCTTTATCAGTGATTCCATCCCCTTTGAAGCGGTTAACACCCCCAGTGCCGCCAGGCATAAGGTCATAACGGAGAAAATACCGACTGCGGCATCCCTCAGGTTAAGGCTGCTCAGTGAAACCGATAATGGCCTCAATAAAACCTTAGCTAGGCAAATACTGGCGGAGGATGCGGCCGCAGAAATCACTCGATTATTGACCGATGCGGCCAATGGCGAGTGTCTCACCCCTAAGGGGCCATTAGTGGCGAAGGACATCGCCATCCTAGTGCGGGACCGTAACGAAGCGGCGGTGATGAAAACCGCCTTAAACAAACGCCAAATTGGCGCGGTGTTTTTAAGCCGTGACAGCGTGTTTAACACCCTAGAGGCGCGGGAAATGCTGTTGGTGCTGCGCTCATTGGCCGATCCAAAGGATGAGCGCGCCCTACGTAGCGCACTGGCAACTGCATTATTAGGCTATAGCGCAGAGCAAATTCACGCATTTAATCAAGATGAAGAGCAGCGGCAGCAACTATTAGAGCAGTTTTTTAATCTGCACCAAATGTGGCAAAAGCGCGGCATCATGCCCGCCCTATTAAGCCTCGCCAATAGCACTCATCTGATCGAACGTCTATTAGTCACAGGCAACTCGAGTACCGAGGATGGGCAAGATACCCAGGCCGACAACATCGACGGCGAACGGCGTTTAACCGATTTTCGTCACCTTGCCGAGCTATTACAGCAAAAATCCACTGAACTGGATGGCATAAGCGCCCTTCTCAATTGGTATGAACAGCAACTGATTGATAATACAGGCACAGACGAGCAGCAATTGCGACTAGAGAGTGAGCAGAATCTAGTACAGATTGTCACTATCCATAAGAGTAAGGGCCTTGAGTACCCCGTCTGTTTTATCCCCTTTGTCAGTCTTGCGCGGGACAATCGCCGCAGACCTTCACCTATGCTTTACCACAGAACCAATGCCCAGGGTGGGCAAGAATTGGTATGGGATATTGAGGGCACGGACGAAGGCTGGGAGCAGGCCAAGCAGGAAACCTTAGCCGAAGATCTGCGTCTATTATATGTGTCGCTCACCCGCCCCGTTTACCTCTGTTATTTATCGGTTGCCAATCACAGCCGCCAACTTAAAAACGGGCTCAAGAGTCAATTGCATGAAACGGCCATAGGCTATCTGCTGGGCATTGATGACGATAACTGCGACTTTAGCCGCCTGTGCCAAGCGGTGCAGCATCTTACTCAAGACCTTGATGCAATCAATTTTACCCTAGTGCCCGAGCATATCGACCTAAGCTCACTGCCCTCAAGCCAAGATGAGGCGCAGGTCTTAAGCGCTAAAACCGTCACCCGCCACTATCTCACGCCCTGGCGGGTGGGCAGTTATTCCGGCTTAGTCAAAAATACCAGCCAAGGTAAGGCCAAACCAGGCGCCGATGATGAGGCCCTTGGATCACTTGAGCTAAGTGGCGCTGCATTGGATCTAGCGACGCCGAATCTATTAGGGCTAGTCGCCAGCGATCCTCAAACTGCAGAGCAAGATCCCCTCGCCCTGAGCCGCTTTAACTTCGAGCGTGGCGCCAATGCGGGTAGTTTTATGCATTTAGTGTTGGAACTCATTGATTTTACAAAGGCTGAAATCGATTTAGCACAGCATTTACCTAAGGCGATGCTGCAATACGCTATTGCCCCAGAATGGCAAGCCGTGCTGCAGGCTTGGTATTTGGATCTGTTGCATGCACCGCTAACACTTCCCCCCAGTGAAACCGTGCCATCGGATGCTAGTGCTTCACCGCTCTGCCTTGCCAAGCTCGCCCCAAGGGACACCTTAGTCGAGATGGAATTTTACCTGCCCTTAAGTGCGCTTAAGGATACAGAGCTCAATACCCTGTTGCTGCACTATGGCTACCAATCGAATCTCAAGTTTGACGAACTTGAGGGCATGCTGAAGGGGTTTATCGACTTAACCTTTGAATATCAAGGCAAGTTCTATATAGCTGACTATAAATCCAATCATTTAGGTGACTCGTTCCAAGCCTACCATCAGGGTGCACTGCAACAGGCGATAGCCGAACACAGCTACGATTTGCAGTACATTCTCTATTCCTTGGCTCTGCACAGATACCTGGCTTTACGTCTACCAGACTACGACTACGACATGCATATCGGTGGTTGTTACTATCTGTTTTTACGGGGAATGTCAGCGAAGCAGCCGGGATTTGGCGTCTATTATGATAAGCCCCCCAAGGCACTTATTTTCGCCCTTGATGCTTTGTTTAAGCGCAGTCAATTAACTCCCAAAGCGGCAGGAGCCATAGCATGAACACCACACTTGGGCCAAATCTAGCCTCAAACCGGGGTATCATCCACGCTAAAACCGCTGAAAACTGGCTTGACTATGGTGCGGTGCAACTGACCGCGCCCATCGAGGAACTGCTCAAACGCTGGGAATTGGAAAGGCTGCTGACACCGCTCGATCGCCATTTTGCCCTCGAAATGGCCCAGTTACACCCTAAGGATCGACAGGATCCGCTGTTTATCCTGCTGTGCGCCCTACTGAGCCAGCAATTATCCTCCCAACACAGTTGCCTAGTGCTTGCCCACCTAGTGCCACTCAATCCCCTGGCCGAACAATATAGCCATTGTAAACTCACCCTCAGCCTAGAGGCGCTCAACGACAGATTGCAAACCTTTGATGCGATTGGTCATGCAGGTAGTAATAAGCCACTTATCCTCGATAATGGCAGGTTATATCTACAGCGTTATTACCAGTTTGAGACCAAAGTCGCGGCGGCATTAGTGCGGCTCTCACAGCAATCGAGCCTTGAAAATGAACAGGAGCTTAGTGACAATCTAGGGCCGTATTTAGATCAATTGTTCCCAGCGATTGCGGGCAGTATTGAAGAAAAAAAAGCCATTGATTGGCAAAAAGTGGCCACGGCAACGGCGCTCGGTAAAAAACTGGCGGTGATCACCGGTGGCCCTGGCACTGGAAAAACCACCACAGTGACTAAACTGTTGTTATTGCAACAAATGCTTAAGCTTAGGGAAATTCGCCTAGTCGCGCCAACGGGCAAAGCGGCCGCCCGTTTAAGTGAATCCATTAAGGCCTCTAAGGCTCGCCTAGCAAAGGAGTTGCTAACTTTGCCTAAAGCCAGCACGGCGCCCTTAAGGGATAACGCGGCACTGTTAAGTGCGCTAGATCAGATCCCCGAGGAAGCCTCAACTCTCCATAGGTTACTGGGGGTTATCCCCAATTCTGCCCAATTTCGCCACCACGCAGGCAATCCCCTAAGACTCGATCTCTTGATTGTCGATGAGGCCTCTATGGTGGACTTACCTATGATGGATAAACTGCTCAGCGCCCTACCCGAACGCGCCAGCTTAATTTTGCTTGGGGATCAGGACCAACTCGCCTCCGTCGAAGCCGGAGCCGTACTCGCCGATATTTGCGCCGGACTAAAGCGTGAA
The DNA here is from genome assembly GCF_002783505.1 of Shewanella sp. CG12_big_fil_rev_8_21_14_0_65_47_15. Taxonomy (GTDB): domain Bacteria; phylum Pseudomonadota; class Gammaproteobacteria; order Enterobacterales; family Shewanellaceae; genus Shewanella. The sequence goes on along the minus strand of NZ_PFGL01000044.1, from coordinate 47,684 downwards.
GATACGCAGTTTGGCGAGCAAGTCATTCCTTGGCAGATGCGCTATTCCAAGGAACAGGCAAACCGGCTTAGCCGCTTAACGGGTTTCGATTTAAGCCCCTATATCAGCGACTCGCCCAAACTTGGCGACAGCCTGTGCATGTTAATGCATAGCCATAGATTTAAGGGCGATGCGGGAATTGGACTGCTCGCCAGCGCGGTCAATCGCTCCGATTTACCGGGCATATTACAGGTATGGCAACGGGGATTCGCCGAACTTAACTGGTTAGAGCATGGGATGGACACTAATGCGACCCAGGCCAAAATCAGTGAGCCTGAAAACAACAGCGGACTCAATGCGCTGCTTGAACAAGCGGTCACTCTCTATGGCAATTATCTCAATCCCTTACTCCAAGGCGCCCGCCCAAGCACCTTTGATATTATCGAATCCTTTAACCAATACCGTATTTTATGCGCCATGCGCTCGGGCAATTATGGGGTCGAAGGGATCAACGGCTATGTCACTTTGGCCCTCGCCAAGGCGAAACTTATCCAGCCACAGCAGGAGTTTTACCTCGGTAGACCCATCATTATCCAAAGCAACGACTATAACTTGGGGCTCTTTAACGGCGATATTGGACTGATTTTACAAGACGAAGACAAACCCGAGCGATTAATGGCCCACTTTATTAAGGCCGACGGCAGCCAACTTAAGGTATTGCCCGCGCGCTTACCACGCCATGAAACCTGCTATGCGATGACAGTGCATAAAAGCCAAGGCAGTGAATTTAATCAAGTAGCCTTAGTGTTGCCGCCTAATCCTAGCCTAGCCCAGTGGCAGTTACTCACCAAGGAATTAGTCTACACCGCTATCACCCGCGCAAAAGCGCATTTTACCTGCCTTGGCACCCAGCCCGTTTTCGAGCGTGCCAGCAGCCAAATCACCCAAAGGGCATCAGGACTTGCTGCTAGGCTTTGGGAATAAGGACCAACATTGAACAATAACGGCATAATTAAACTTCAAAATTTACAGCAGGTTACCGCCCTGTTTGCTGCCATAGCGCCCGAGGCGATTTTGCCCGCAGAATACTATGATAAGACCCGGTATATTCCCTGGTCAGCATTCGATGCGATGCAGGTCTATAACTTAGGGCTTAGAATAAGTATGGATCTGCACTATGATATTTAAGCCCCGATAAGCGCAGACAACTTAGCATCCACCTTGGCCCATTAAAGGGCCAAACACTTGAGTAAAATAGCGAACCTAAGACAGATTTATGCCTAAAAAACCCACATTTAGTCCCGCAAATACCTTAGTCGTGCTCGACTTTGAAACCTCTGGTCTGTCTCCCAATCAAGGGGATCGCGCCATCGAAATCGGCGCAGTGCTCATAGAACAAGGTGTGATAACAGATCGATTTTCAGAGTTAATGAACCCAGGATTTAAGATCAGCGCCTTTATTGAGGATTACACGGGGATCAGCAATCAGATGCTTAAGCATGCGGCGCCTAATCACGAAGTGATGGCCCGTTTTGCTGACTTTATCGGCAATCATCATCTAGTCGCCCATAACGCGGCATTTGACCAACGCTTTCTCGATGCCGAATTTGCCCATATAGGCCATCAATATGCGGGGCAATTTGGTTGCTCTTTGCTGGTGGCGAGGCGTTTATACCCCTTAGCCGTCAATCATCAACTTGCCACCTTAGTTCGCTATAAGCAAATCCCCAGCGACGGCACCTTTCACCGCGCCTTAGCCGATGCGCAGATGGCCGGACATTTGTGGCTTGCCATGCTCGATGACTTGCAACGTGATTTCGCTATTTCTGCCCCGCCATTTAGCCTACTGCAAAAAATCGCTAAAAAGGCAAAAGCCGATGTACCTAAGTTTTTGCGCCAATATGGGGGAAAATAAGCCAATCATGTCACAAGACCGCGAACCATTAATGACCGATACCCCGTTGTGAAAGGTGAGTTATCGATTAGCACAAATTAGTTTGAATAAAGTAGGACATTGGCCTTGCTAACCCCGAGGTGACCATATATGTCCCCTTTTGGTTTCCGTTTTGTTGGAAAAGAGACTAGTGGTTGTTGACGCTATCGGGATGGATCCTGACCAGCGACATTTTCTCGCGCGGCAATTTTCTCGACCAGCGTATCGATCGCAGCCTCCATGGCGCGTGCAGTTTGGTCGCCACTCTGGTTGGTAATAACAAATATGCCCAGATCGTACTTCGGCACGATGTAGACGTAACACTGCGATCGGGGCACTCCACCATGATGAGCATAGTAAACGCCCTTCAGGCGATCGCCGCCGACAATGTTCCAGAAGTAGCCAATGCTGAACTCGGAATCGAATTCGACGAGGCTGCGATGCGATTCCGTCACAACGGGTCCGCCGGCCAGCTGGAATTTAAGGTACTTCACCATTTCTGGGACTGTCGCTTTCACGTTGCCGGAAGCCCCCCAAGGCAACTGCGGCATCGGCGTGGTCGGTACCGGGTTATCGCTGTGATAGCCGACCGCAAGCCGGATCGCTTCGGCATCATTCAGCCTGATGCTAACGTCAGTCATCGCCGCAGAATCGCGTAAAAAACTGCGTAACAACGATTCGTAGTCGCTCTTGTAAACCGTTTCAAGAATATGCGCCGTCAGTTCAGTCCCAGAACTGGAGTAGGAATAATCCTTTCCGGGCATCCGGCGGATCTCGACAGCGTGCAGATCCCTGAAGAAATCTGCCTTGCCATAGTGCGTATAAACGGCATTGAGTTCGAGGGGAGTACGCTGATCAGTGAAGTTCTCGAGCACCGTGTTCACGCGTTCCGGCAACATGTTCGGCAGACCACTCGTATGCGAGAGCAGGTGACGGATGCGAATTGGCTCGCCTTTGTACTGCAGGTTCGGATAGGCTCCTTGCAGATAAATCCGAATATCGTCGTCAAGACCCAGCTTGTGCTCTAGGACGGCATTGGCCATTAAGGTTCCTGCCATGGTCTTGCTCAACGAACCGATTTCGTAGAGGGTCTCATCGGTCGGAGGAGTTGGCTTTCCGGCTTCCATGTCGCCGCGGTGACGGATAAATTCCTTGCCTCTATATACAACTCCGATCGAGGCCGAGTGGAGCAACGGCTGCTCGATCAGCGTTGCGGCAACCTCATCGATTTCCGTCCCCAGATCTTTCGTTGTCGGCACATGCTCACCCGAACAGCCCGTGGTCAAGAGCGCGACAGACAACACGAAGTAGCTAAGCCACTGCCTGTTTCGTGTCGTCATCGAAGTTGCTTGCGTGCGTCGGCGCTTAAAGGGGAATGTGGGCAGGGCTCTTAAGGTAGCCGATTGCCCAGTGCAGAGGCCCACGCCAGCATCTGTTCTAGTGGTTGAGCTTGTTCGAAGGTTACGGGAGCGGCCATAGCCGCTAAGAGCAAGAGCTAAAATTTCAGCCATCGACATGGTCTAACGCCTTAGTTTTTATGCGCTGCACTGTTTACTTCATTAGACCAGTATAAACGCGTATTGTTAACTAACTGTATTACAAAGAACTTATTAGTTTTCCATCAAATACGCCATCCGGGAAAACGCGCACGCGCGCAACTTGCTGCGAGTCGAGCGCCGAAGGCGCATTGTGCTGGCATTTGTTAGCCATTAACCGCACTCGTTAGTGTTAATGCGCTGATAACCCAAAACACCAACCATGATAAATGCTTACCTTTAGTGTAGTAAGCAGAAAAAACGCCACTTAGAGCAAATATAATGCTGACAGTAAAAAGTAATATTCTCGAATCAGGCAGTAACACTAAGAGTGCCGCAAAACCAAACCAAGCAAAACTTGTTATATGCCACGCAAACCGAAGAGTACCTTTTGTAAATTGATCACTTCCGAAAATATGTGGCAAATTGTCACGCTTAAACAAACGGATCAGAATGTAGCGTTCACCAAGGATCGAATGAACTAAACCACATAAGATAAGTAATAATGACGCAATGATTAACAAAATGCCTCCTACCGGCTAATGTCTTTTATGCGCTACGCTGTTTGCAGGGCATAAATCGCTTTTAAATATGGCCTCATCGGCTTAACTCCATAAAACTGGCCGCTTTTGCAGCTATTTGATATAAAAATTTATGCTCTCTTACGCTATCGAATATGGCAGTATTGACATAATTAATCATCTAGCAGTTTTGATTAAAAATAGATTTATAGCGCCGCTATTGGCGTACTGTCTATGCCGCAGGAACTACGGACCACTAATGTGGTTGGAATAAGTTGTGGGCTGACTTCGATACCGCGGATCAGCTTAAGCACACTCTCCACTAAAATTTCGCCGGCTAACTGGGTATTTTGTTTAATGGTCGTCAATGGTGGGTTGGCAAAGCTGGCAACGGGAATATCGTCATAACCGACCACGGCAACCTGTTCCGGCACCGCTATCCCCTTTTCTTTGAGTGCTCGAATAGCGCCGATGGCAATTAAATCACTGGCGGCAAAAATCGCATCAAATTTCGCGCCCCGTTCCAGCAGTGACATAGCCGCATCATAGCCCGAGCTTTCAGTGCTAATGGCCGATACTTGTTTACTGCTATCAACGGGAATATTGGCCATGTGTAAGGCTTTAACATGCCCTAGGTATCTATCCCTAAACTCGGGACTGTGGCTCGATGCATCGCCTAAGAAGGCAAATGCTTTACGTCCAAGGGAAATCAAATGTTCTGTCGCGATTAAACCGCCCTGATGATTATCGCAACCGATTGACAATACGGACTTATTGTTGTGTTCAGCCCCCCAAATCACAAAATGGGTGTTTTGGGCCAATAACCGTTCGAGCTTTTGCTCGTAGTCCATATAGTCGCCATAGCCGAGCAGAATAATGCCATCGGCCTTATTACTGTCCTCGTAATCGGCATGCCAGTCGCTGGATAATTGCTGAAAAGAAACAAGTAAATCATAGCCTTGCTGCGCTGTTGCCCGGGTGATAGACCCTAACATCGACAGAAAAAAAGGATTGATTAATGAGTCATCATTGGTGGGATCTTCACATAATAACAGCGCCAATGTATGGCTATTTTGGGTGCGAAGATTACTGGCATTTTTATCGACTTTGTAGTTCAACTCCTTCGCAATCGCTTGAATTCGCTGACGGGTCTCTAAATTGACTAACGGGCTGTTTCTCAGGGCACGGGAAACCGTTGACTGGGATACACCAGCACGATAAGCAATATCGATCGAGGTCGCTTTCGATGCCATAGCGGGTTTTTAACCTTAGTTATTATTTTGCGACGATACTAAAACAGTTCAATCAACTTGTATAGACGAATGGTTTAGCATTCGTCTTACAAGCACTTATCTGCTTAAATGCCCAACTGATCCAGCAGATCATCGGCGTCAACATCATTTAATTGGCTGGCGATTACGGGCTTATCGGCCATCTTAGTCCAGGGTGAAACTGTGCTCGATATGGCAGTATTGTTGCCATTTTGACCATGTTGTTCCAACAGGCTATCTGGATCGAATTCTTCATCGTATTCAAACTCATCTAACTTAATAAATTCAGTTTTATCCATGGCGAATTCGAGGTAAAAAATATGGTTATTCTCGGTTTTAAAAGACACTCGCCTCGCCACGGGATCGTCGAGATTGGCATCGATAGAAATGGTCAACTCTTTGTTAATCGTTAACATTTTTGGCTGACTCTGGCTGATGGACGTCTGTAATTCCTTAGAGATTTTATTGATAAAATCACCGAGGATCTGGTTCATCAGCTCTCCCATCACGTTGCCGACTTCATCGGAGGTGTGGGAAAACGCCAATTCCGCTTCCGGCATCCCCATGTTCAACATATAACGGCGGTAGATTTCAATCGCGGCGGAGGCGGAAAAGTTGATGACAACTAGGCCCGAAAATCCACCATCAAAAATAGAAAAGCAGCCAAGATCGGGTTTAAGGCGGGTACGAGTGATGCTTTGTACCATACCCGCATGGCTCACATGGCTAGCGCTGGTATGGGATAGCACATGGGCTACCGAGTGGCATAACTTCAGTAAAATATCATCCGAAGTGACAATTGTATTTGTAGTCATAATCGATTCTCAAACTAAACAGTAAATTAATCTTGCGCGTAAATACCTAAAAAATCAAAACTAAAACAATTGATTAGCTGAGTTTTGCCCGCGATGCAATTTAACTATACCATAACCTATTGATATTTAATCATTCACCGTGCAACTGAATGATGGCTATTACGACTTAATAACAAGCTAGGTCACTTGGCAAGCGATTCCATCATCCTCGCCTTATCAATATCCTGCTTAAGATCAAAAAACACTAATATTCCTAACGGCTTTACACGAAATTTGAACATACGCGATTCTCTTAAAAAACATTCGCAGGTATATTGTGGCGCAATATCTTGCTCGTCTAAGGAACCCAAATGATCACATTTTTGCGTCGATTTACCATACTGCAACGGCTGATGATGATGTTAGTCATGGCAGCCATTGGCACTGTATGCTTCGCGAGCTTCTCGATTAAAGAACAGTACAGCAATTTAATCGATCAAAAATGGCTGCAAATTGATGGTCAATTAGGCAGCATCTTAAGTGTTGTTGATGTATATCGTCAGGATGCACTCAACGGTAAAACCACCGAGGAGGAGGCCAAAAAGACCGCTGCCGCCTTGATCAATCAAACCCGCTATGCCGGTGCCGGTTACTTTATTGTGATCGATGATGCCAATCAAATATTGGCCCATGGTGAAACCCGCGAGCTTATCGGAACATCGGCGCTCAATTATCGCTTACCCAATGGCACAAATCCGTTAGCGACTATGTTGTCCTTAGCCCGCAGTCAGTCAAAAACCTCCTTAGAATATCCCATCGTCAACCCTGTCACTAAGGTGATTGAGGATAAGCTGGCCACCGCTCATTATTATCCACAGTGGGGCTGGACTATTATCACAGGCGCGTATCTGAGTGATGTTAAGCAAAGCTTAACGGCGGTGATCATTGATTATCTGATTATTATGTTTTTAATTTCAGTGCCTATTTTTGCCTTTTTCCTTGTGCTGAACCACTCGATTACCTCGCCGCTTAACGCTGCCATCGACGCACTAGAGGATATCGCCCAAGGTGAAGGTGACTTGAGCCAACGCTTAAGCACCCAAGGTAAAGATGAAATTGCTCACCTTGCCCTCGCCTATAATCTCTTTGCGCAAAAAATTGGCGATATGGTGGGCCATTTACAACCCCTAGGACAATCCCTCGATAACGATGCCAAACAGTTAATGCTGGCGGTTAAAGAGTCCAATCAAAGTGCGGAACATATCCACAGAGAAACGGGCAGTGTTGCCACCGCGGTCAATCAAATGCTCTCGACCACCCATGAGATGGCAAGTAATACTCAGCAAGCCGCGGATGCCGCCACCAGCGTTAAAGATCAAGCCGAGCAAAGCCAAGTGGTTATCGATAACACTGTGCGCAACACTGAAAAACTCGTACTAGAACTCAAAGCCTCCGAGGCCATTACCCAAAAACTGGGGGTTGCATCTGAGCAAATTGGCAGCATTCTCGATGTGATCCGGGGTATTGCTGAGCAGACTAACCTGTTAGCGCTCAATGCTGCCATCGAGGCCGCAAGGGCGGGCAGTCATGGTCGAGGATTTGCCGTTGTCGCCGATGAAGTGCGCGCACTGGCTAATCGCACCCAGGACTCCACCAACGAAATTCAAAAAATCATCACCGAAATTCAAACCGGTGTCGGCTCAGTGATGAAGAGCAACAGTCAAACGCAACATCAATCCGATGAACTCCAGGCCCAGGCCCGTGAAGCCGGTAAAGCGATGGCGGCGATTTTACAGCTTATTGCCCATATCAGCGACATGAACACCCAGCTTGCGAGCGCGACCGAAGAGCAATCCCTTGTGACCGAGGAAATCAATCGCAACATTTGTAATATCTCGGAGTTGACCGAAGTGTCAGTCACGGCGAACGAAGGCAATAGCCGCGCCGCCCAATCACTCCAAAATATTAGCCAAGATATGTCACATACCTTAGGCCAATTCAAAATCTGATCTGCGATACTCAATAAAACACTTATGTAGTAAAAGGAGGCGTTTAAGGACGCCTTCTTTTAGTTTACACTGCTGCCTATCTTGGAATTGCTGTTATAGGGTATGCTGTAACCAAATTCAAACTAGGCTGCCTAACTTGCAGTGCCGATTGAGGAAGCATCAATGCGCATGACCTTAGCCGTCCACACACGGCAATACACTATCCATAGTTTTAGCCCTAATGCCCAATTACCCAGTGAGGTATTTGCAGAGGACGTGTATTTTATCGGCAAGACGGAGGAAGGCCTTACCCTAGTGATTTCCAGCGACATTAAACTCGACAGTCTCGAACAGGAGCCAAACTGGTGCTGCTTAGAGGTTTTAGGGCCGTTGGGATTTTCAATGACAGGCATTCTTTCTAAGGTTTCAGGCACCCTAGCGGACGTGCAAATCAGTATTTTTGCGCTTTCAACCTTCGATACCGATTATATTCTCGTGAAGAAGAATCGCTTAACCAGTGCGATTGCCGCCTTAAAAAAACAGGGCTACCAAATTATCGAGCCAGAAGCTGCACCGTAATACGCCCATAAGAGTCTATCCAATATGTACGAAAAATCTGTCACTATCACCGCAAAACATGGTATCCATACCCGCCCAGCGGCACTCTTAGTTAAAGAAGCTAAGACCTTTGATTGCGATGTCTTAGTGGAATGCAACGGTAAACAAGCCAGTGCTAAAAGCTTGTTTAAATTACAAACCTTAGGTTTGTACCAGGGGGTTACTGTGAGAGTGTTTGCCGATGGCGAGCAGGCACAGGAAGCCGTTGAAAAAGTGTCTGAACTCTTAATTACCTTAAGTTAAACTTTGCTGTTACTGGCAGCTAAGACTCGATTGTAGGAATAAATATGTCGATTACGGGGATCATAGTGTCATCGGGTATTGCCTTTGGACAGGCACTGCACCTTAACCACACCGAAAATCACCTCGATTATCGCCCTATTCCCCTGTCACGGATCCCGCAACAGCAAAGCAAATTTGTCAAAGCATTACAAGCGCTTCAACAGCAACTCAGCCACAGCCAAGCCAAACTCGAGAGTGGGTGTGAAAATTTTCAGTTGATCGAGGCCGATTTGTTACTGCTGCAGGATGAAGAACTCCACGATCAAGTCAAGGAGGCCATCCGCACCCTGCAATTATCGGCAAGCGTTGCGGTAGAACGTATTTTTGCGCATCAAGCCAACGAATTAGAATCATTAGACGATCCTTACCTTGCCAATCGCGCACAGGATGTCCGCTGCCTAGGGCAACGCCTCGTCGCCGCCATTAATGGCCGATTAGATCAAGGGCTAGAAAAACTGACCGCGCCGACGATTCTGCTGGCACAGGATCTCACCCCCGCCGAATTTGCCCTGTTACCTAAGGAGCATATTAGCGGTATCGTCCTTAAAACTGGCGGCTTAACTAGTCACACGGCCATTTTGGCCAGAGCCGCGGGCATACCGGCGATTTTAAGCTGTCAGTTTGATGCCGAGTTTATCCCCAATGGCACGCCATTAGTGCTCGATGCGCTCAACGGCGAACTATGCGTTAACCCAAATCCCGAGCAACAGGCACGCTTAACTGTCACCCTGCACCATGAGCAGGCAAGACGCGCCGCATTACAGGCCTATCGGGATGTTCCCGCTAAGACGCTTGATGACCACCAGATTGGGCTTCTCGCCAATGTTGGCAACCTAAACGATATCACCCATGTGAGTGATGTCGGCGCCGACGGTATTGGCTTATTTCGTACCGAGTTTATGTTGATGAACGTCAGCACCCTACCCGATGAAAAAGCCCAATACAGCCTCTATTGTGAAGCCTTGCATGCCTTAGGGGGAAAAACATTTACCATCAGGACCTTAGACATAGGTGCGGACAAAGAATTACCCTGCCTGTGCCAAGAGATTGAAGACAATCCGGCCTTAGGCCTGCGTGGCGTGCGTTACACCTTAGCTCACCCGGAGCTGTTTAAGACCCAGATCCGTGCGATTCTGCGGGCCGCCAACCACGGCCCTATCCGGCTAATGTTTCCTATGGTGAACCAAGTAGAAGAACTCGATCAGATTTTTCAGCTTATCGCCGAATGCCAGGATGCCCTCGAGGAGGAAGAAAAAGGCTACGGCGAGCTAAGTTACGGTATCGTCGTTGAGACACCCGCGGCCGTGCTCAATCTTACCTCCATGTTACCTAGACTCGATTTTGTCAGTATTGGCACCAATGACTTAACCCAATACGCCATGGCGGCGGATCGCACTAATCCACAACTCACCCGGGACTATCCTTCGCTCTCACCCGCCATTTTAACCTTAATCAAAATGACCATTAGCCAAGCTAAGCAAGCGGGTGTAAAAGTGTCCCTTTGCGGTGAACTGGGCAGCTCGCCCATGATGATCCCGCTGTTACTCGGCATGGGGCTTGATGAACTCAGTGTCAATTTAAACTCACTGCTAGAAGTGAAGGCCGCCATTTGCCAAGGTCATTTTGAACAATTTTCAGAACTGGCGCACACCGCGCTGCAACAAGATCGCATTGCAAGCCTACAGCAGTGTATAACAAGCTATAAATATTGAAATTTATTCGTTATGCTGCTTCACAAACCAAAAGAACAATGACAAAAACAAGCAAAAGGGGCTCAACATCATGGGATTTCTAAGCCGAATAAGGCGATTGGTATCGGGACAGGCCCATTTGGCCGGCGGCATCATGGTCTATGCCCCCGTGAGTGGCGACATAGTGGCCATTGAAAAAGTCCCCGACGTGGTTTTTGCCGAAAAAATTGTCGGTGACGGCATAGCCATCGCCCCTAAGGGTGAACTGATCCTCGCGCCAATTGATGGCACTATTGGTAAAATTTTCGAAACAAACCATGCGTTTAGCATAGAATCGCCCCAAGGTTTAGAATTATTCGTTCATTTTGGTGTCGGCACAGTCGAACTTAGGGGTAAAGGATTTAAGCGTTTGGCCGAGGAAGGTCAGCAGGTCAAAGTGGGCGATCCTATCCTGTCATTCGATATTGATTATCTAAAAGATCAAGTAGATAGCTTGCTCACCCCCGTAGTGCTCGCCAATATGGAAGACGTAAAATACCTAGATAAAGCCCAGGGAAGCGTGACCGCCGGCAAGGATGTGATCTTTACGGTACAGCTTTAATTCTCCGTCGGGGAAGCATAAACAGTTGTAAAGGGCGCACATATTTGCGCCCTTATCTATTCATGGGGTCTATTGCTGGATCAGGCTATTCATCCTCTCCGTCACTCAAATCGTCAAAATACCAGTAGCCTAAATTCACCCATTCAGTCAGTTGTGCCCGAAATTCGGCATTGTTTAACCAAGGTGCCAGCACCGCCTTACTTAACAGATTGCCATCACAGAGTAGCGGGATGACGTCAGCCAATTCAGCAGGCAGTTGGTAGCGTTCACCATTGATAAACACTATGCCCCGCTCAAGGCTTATCTCAAAATACAGGCAACGTAAACCGCCCAGGCGAATAAGTGGCTGCTCGTCTAGCCAAGCAAGCACCTCATTCTGGGTAATATCCAGCGGCTCATCGGGTAAGTCTAAGGCACATTTTGACTGGGTTAAGTAGCGGCCGGAAAACTCACTGACCAAGTCATCATTTAATACTTGGGTGAGTTGTGTCCGTAAACGCGCAAGATCGGCCTTGTCGACACAACCACTGCGGCTGGAAAGCTGGCGGTCGGGATCTTCAATCTGCTGGGCACCTAAATCATGTTCAGATAAATGATCCGCTAATGCACTGACCATATCCTTTGCCGAAGCCGTACGATAACCCACCGAAAAACTTAATGATTCTTCGAGTGTTATCCCATCGTGGGGAAACCCAGGGGGGATATAAAGGATATCGCCGGGCAATAACTCGGTATCGATTATCGGCTCAAAGGCTTCGGTGTGCAGCAGCGCAGGATGGGCGGCAAACTCACGGTGCGGGCCACGATCCCCCACTCGCCAGCGGCGGCGTCCTGAACCCTGACAGATAAATACATCGTAGAGATCGATATGCGGCCCGACACCACCGCCTGGAGTCGCATAGCTGACCATCACATCATCGAAGCGCCAACGGGGAATAAAATCAAAGCATTGTATTAATGCTTCGGCATCGGGTAGCCAGTTATTCAGCGCCTGCACTATCAAGGTCCAATCCCGCTCTCCGAGTTTTTCATAGGAATCAAAGGGACCAAACTCCGCATGCCATTGCCCCGCCTGCTGGTAAACTCGCCGCGATTCGACTAATTCATCCATCGCTAAGCCTGCCAATTCCTCAGGGGACACTAAATCTTGAAAATGCTTAAATCCTTGACGGATCACCAGTGGCTTTTTCTGCCAGTACTGGGCTAAGAACGCTGCGGGGGTTAAACCGTTAATATCGAGTTGCATGGATTACTCACGGACAAAACTGGGATTGATAATGATGAATGCTAACAGGAACCTAAGGGGAGAAAGCTCGATGGGATCAACAAAGTGTTAAGTCCTTTGATAACCGTGGCCCCAATAAAAAGGCCAAGTGTGGAATGCACTTGGCCTTAGTCTTAATGGTTCATATCTAAGCGATTAGAAACCTTCTACCCCTTTCATATCAGGGAGATGGTGGGCAATGCCCTTATGGCAGTCGATACAGGTTTTTTCTCCGCTCGCCAGCGAGGTGGAGTGCATCTGCGCCGCCCGAGGTGATTGGCGAGTAAAGTCCATATAGGTAAAGTTATGGCAGTTTCGACACTCTAAAGAGTCGTTTGCCTTTAACCTTTCCCACTCGTGCTCCGCCAGTTCACGACGTTTGCTTTCAAACTTCTCACGGGTATTAATAGTACCAAACACTTTACCCCACACTTCCTTAGAGGCCTGCATCTTGCGGGCGATCTTATCGGTCCAATTGTGTGGCACATGGCAATCGGGACAAGTCGCACGCACACCACTGCGGTTAGTGAAATGGATAGTCGTCTGTAACTCTTGGTAGACGTTAT
>NZ_PFGL01000044.1:0-34631 GCF_002783505.1 Shewanella sp. CG12_big_fil_rev_8_21_14_0_65_47_15 | reverse complement strand
AAACCCCCCCCGCCACGAAACCACCTAAGGTTAAAAAACCTAGACTGTAGTGCACACTCGGGCGATTGAGTACTTGCCAGATTTTTTTCAGTTTATCTAACATGCTGACTCCTAGTGTTTTTTCTGCTCAGTGTTGGCTTTAATAAGATGTTCCATATCCACAAAGTCGTTTTCGACTAGGAGTTTGGCATCTAACTGCGGCACATGGCATTGAGTACAGAAATAACGACGCGGAGAAAGCTCGGCTAAAAAGTTATTATCCCGATCCATATAGTGTGTCACGCTGACCATAGGCGCTTGGGAGTCACCAGTGCGGCTTCTCGCATGGCAGGCCATACATTTATTCACTTTAAGATCCAATTGATAGCCATCAATTTTATGGGGGATCACTGGCGGCTGCATCGGGTAATTACGCACTTCTTTAACATCTGTGTTGCGTACCGTTTGCATCGCCGGTGGCGTAAGCTCGACATCGATCGGTGCCTGACGCAGAGTATCGATTTTCTCATCGGGAACACTGGCTGCCGAGACGCTGCCAATAAAGACTAAGCCCTGTGCGAGTAAACCCAATGTTGAGACTAATTTGAATGTTTTCATCCTGTACTCCTTATACCTTGACGATCTTCACCGCACATTTCTTAAAGTCAGTTTGTTTTGACAAGGGATCTGTCGCATCTAAGGTGACTTTATTAATGAGCTGGCTAGCATCAAACCAAGGTACGAACACTAGGCCCACAGGCGGTTTATTACGGCCACGGGTTTCGACTCGCGTCTTGATCTCCCCACGGCGTGATACGACTCGCACTTCATCGCCACGGCGAAGGCCACGTTTTTTGGCATCCTCTGGGTGCATAAAACACACGGCATCGGGGAAAGCGCGGTAAAGCTCGGGCACACGTTGGGTCATAGACCCCGAATGCCAGTGCTCAAGCACCCGACCTGTGGATAACCAAATATCGTATTCGTCATCCGGAGACTCGGCGGCTGGCTCATAGGGCAGCGCAAAAATTACCGCACGGCCATCGGGCTTACCATAAAACTCAAAGCCTTTACCCGCTTTAACATAGGGATCGCTTCCCTCACGGAAACGCCACTTGGTTTCTTTACCATCGACCACGGGCCAACGTAACCCATGGGCTTCATGGTAAGCCTCAAAGGGAGCTAAGTCGTGACCATGGCCACGGCCAAAGGTCGCGTATTCTTCGAATAAGCCCTTCTGCACGTAAAAACCAAAGTGTTTCGCTTCGTTGTTCAAGTACTTAGGATCGGCATCCGTTAATGGGAACTTATCAACATTGCCGTTTTGGTACAGCACTTCGAATAGGGTTTTGCCCTTAAACTCAGGGTTAGCGGCAAGCACGTCCTTAGGCCAGACTTCATCCGTGGTAAAACGCTTGGAAAATTCCATCAATTGCCACAGATCCGAATGGGACTCACCCGGCGCCTGCACCATTTGGTGCCAGAACTGGGTGCGGCGCTCGGCATTGCCATAGGCGCCCTCTTTCTCGACCCACATCGCCGTTGGCAGGATCAGATCCGCCGCCTGGGTGGTGACCGTTGGATAGGCATCGGATACCACAATGAAGTTGGCAGGATTGCGATATCCTGGTAGCCCTTCTTCATTGATGTTCGGACCCGCCTGCATATTGTTATTCACTTGCACCCAATAGCAGTTCAGATCGCCGTCTTTTAAGCGACGGTTTTGCTCGACGGCGTGGTAACCGGGTTTGGGTGGAATAATACCGCTGGGGATCTTCCAGATTTCTTCGGCGTGTTTTCTGTGCTCAGGGTTCGTCACCACCATATCGGCGGGTAAACGATGGGAGAAAGTCCCGACTTCACGTGCTGTGCCACAGGCTGACGGTTGACCCGTCAATGAGAACGGACTGTTACCTGGGGTAGAAATCTTACCCATTAGCAAATGGATGTTGTAAATCAGGTTGTTACACCATACACCGCGGGTATGTTGGTTAAAGCCCATGGTCCAGAACGAAGTGACTTTTGTATTAGGATCGGCATAGAGCTTCGCCAGTTCGATTAACTTATCCTCTGGAACACCGGACAGTTTACTGACTTTTTCAGCCGTATAATCGGCCACAAACGCCTTGAATGTATCAAAATCGATTGGGGTCGAATCCCCCGCCGTTTTCACATTTTTGGCTTTTTTCTCAAGGGGATGGGTTGGACGTAAACCATAACCTATATCTGTGGTGCCCTGGCGGAAGTTGACGTGCTTCTTCACGAAGTCCCAGTTAACTTTATCGTTTTGAATAATGTAGTTCGCGATAAAGTTCAAAATGGCTAAGTCGGTTTGCGGAGTGAAAACGATTGGCAAATCGGCTAAATCGAAGGATCTATGTTCGAAGGTGGACAGCACAGCCACTTTAACATGGGATGCGCTCAGGCGGCGATCGGTCACGCGGCTCCAGAGGATAGGATGCATTTCGGCCATATTCGAGCCCCACAGCACGAAGGCATCGGCCGCTTCCATATCGTCATAACAACCCATAGGCTCATCGATACCGAAGGTGCGCATAAAGCCGACTACCGCCGACGCCATGCAGTGGCGTGCATTAGGGTCGATATTGTTCGAACCGAAGCCCGCTTTCATCAACTTAACGGCGGCGTAACCTTCCCATACTGTCCATTGGCCCGAGCCGAACATGCCCACAGCGGTTGGGCCCTTGGCTTTGATGGTTTCTTTCCACTTTTGCGCCATGATGTCAAAGGCGCTGTCCCAACTGATCGGTGAGAATTCGCCGTGCTTATCGTATTTGCCATCGGTCATTCGCAGCATAGGCGTAGTCAGACGATCGCTGCCGTACATGATTTTCGACAGGAAATAACCCTTGATACAGTTAAGGCCACGGTTGACTTCACTGTTGGCATCACCGTGGGTGGCCACGACTTTGCCATCGCGGGTGGCAACAATCACGGAACACCCCGTGCCGCAGAAACGGCAAGGCGCCTTATTCCATTCGAGTTTAGTTTGTTCTGAGCTGGTAATTAGGTTGCTTGCGCCCGCGGGCAAGGCTAAGCCTGCGGCACCCGCCGCGGCGATCACCGCGTTGGCTTTAATAAAATCGCGTCTGTTCATGTTCATTCTTCACCCTCTTCGAGCGTTTCACTCTGGTGGTAAACCATAGTGGCGGATAGGACGCCAGGAATGGCATTGATCTTTTCTATGTTGTCCATCAAGGCGCGTTGGGAATCGCCTTCGAGTACAACGACCAATTTCACATCGTTATTCACGGAAAGTTCGGCGTTTTCAATCGTCATAATGTGTTGCCTAACGTCTGCCATCTTCTGCGGCAATACTTGCACCACTAAACTGGTGATATGAAGTTCTTTGCTCATCCGACATTCCACTCTATTGCATTGTTATTGTTGTTTTTGGCTTAGCCTGCACCCGGAGGGCCAGTGAGAATTTGGCTAAACCAAATCGCAAAGCCTAAGCCACTGACCAGTAATACGGACAATATCGGTGCTAATAGCACGGTTAAAAAGAGGAAAATTTTTAATTCTAAGCGCTTACTATCACTCGCTTCGTCACTGGTTCGAGTCGTCATAATCTCTCCCAAATTTCTGCATAAACATGCTGTTATCCACGCGGCTGCGATCCACTTAACTGTCTCGTTCCACCGTAAATCCCCCTTAAAATCGATGTAAGACGAGTCAATTTTTAAGCACAAAATCAAACACATTTTTGTCACATTGTTTTAGCTTTTATCATCATAGGAGACTTTAGGTGAAAAGCCCCTTCCTCTAATTAGGTATTTGCCCATAAGCGTGATCTCGATCCACAAACGGCATTCGAGTAAAGACACTGTGCTCACAACCTGTCCATAGACAGATTAAGACCATGATAAATATCCAGACAAGCGTCGGTATTCGAGCCCTCTAAGCCGCTGAAATTGCGCTATGAATATGGCGTTGCACCATGATACTCACAAAGGGATATTCTTCACAAAAACAGTGATTTATTGATCGCGATCAACATCCAGCCATTTGACTCGCGTCAGACTTTGCGCACAAATCCAACCTAAATCAGCCATAAAAAATACAAAAGTCACATATGGGAAATGGTTTTGTAACCAATAACCAAATCTCTTCATAGAGTCAGGCAACGAGTATTGCTTTAGCGTCAATTAGCATTCTCTGTTGAGAGCAGTATCGCATCAGGAGTTTATTAATAAATGAGTCACTTACTCGATAAATTGCGTTTTTTTAAGACCCGTCAGGAACCGTTTGCCAACGGTCATGGCGTTACGACTGAGCAAGATAGGACCTGGGAGCAGGGTTACCGACAACGCTGGCAGCACGATAAAATTGTGAGATCCACCCACGGCGTTAACTGCACCGGTTCCTGTAGCTGGAAAATCTATGTCAAAAATGGCTTAGTCACCTGGGAAACCCAACAAACCGATTACCCCCGCACCCGTCCCGATTTACCCAACCATGAGCCCCGCGGCTGCCCAAGGGGCGCGAGTTATTCTTGGTATATTTATAGCGCTAACCGACTGAAATACCCAAAAATCCGCCAACAACTGATGAAACTTTGGCGAGAGGCGAAGCAGCGCTATGCCGATCCCGTCGATGCATGGGCGTCGATTGTCAATGATCCTGTTAAGGCAAAAAGTTACAAGGAGAGGCGCGGTTTAGGGGGATTCATTCGTGCCAGTTGGGATGAAGTCAATGAAATTATTGCCGCCTCTAACGTATACACCACTAAGACCTATGGTCCGGATCGTATCGCGGGTTTTTCACCTATCCCTGCTATGTCTATGGTGTCCTACGCGGCAGGTGCCCGTTACCTTTCCTTGATCGGTGCTAACTGTCTCAGTTTCTATGATTGGTATTGCGATTTGCCACCCGCTTCACCGCAGGTTTGGGGAGAGCAGACCGATGTGCCCGAGTCCGCCGACTGGTATAACTCCAACTACATCATAGTCTGGGGCTCAAACGTGCCTCAAACCCGTACCCCCGACGCTCACTTTTTGAGTGAAGTGCGTTACAAGGGCACAAAAACCTGCGTTATCACCTCGGACTATTCCGAAGCCTCAAAGTTTGGTGATACTTGGCTGGCACCGCGCCAAGGCACAGATGCCGCGCTCGCCATGGCGTTTGGCCATGTGATTTTGCAGGAGTTCCATGTCAATAATCCAAGTACCTATTTCACTGATTACGTTAAACATTACACCGATATGCCAATATTGGTGATGCTCGAAGAAAGCAATGGGCATCTCACCAGTGGCCGCTTCCTGCGCGCCGCCGATCTTGTTGATAATCTTGGCGAAACAAACAATCCTGATTGGAAAACTATTGCAATTAATAGCCAAGGAAAAATGACCAGCCCTAATGGTTCTATCGGCTATCGCTGGGGCGAAAAAGGCAAGTGGAATTTAGAGCAGAAAGATCGCCATGGCGATATTGATGTCTTATTGACGCTTAAAGATCAAAGCGATGAATTTGCTCAAGTTGCCTTCCCCTACTTCGGCGGCGCGCCCCACGAATATCAATATTTCCAACACACTGAACATAGCGATATCCAGCTACGCAAGGTCCCCGTCAAAACGGTGCAACTGGCGAATGGCAGCCAAGCCAAAGTGGCAACCGTATATGATCTTATGTTGGCTCACTATGGTGTAGATAACGGTATTGGCGATAGCCAGCGCGCCAGCTCATACGATGACAATGTACCCTACACCCCCGCTTGGCAGGAAGTGATCACCGGCGTGAAACGAGCCGATGTGATCCGTGTCGCCACTGAGTTTGCCAGAAATGCGGATAAAACCCAGGGGCGTTCAATGGTCATTGTCGGTGCGGCGCTTAACCACTGGTACCACATGGACATGAACTACCGTGGCCTGATCAACATGTTGATGATGTGTGGTTGTGTCGGTCAATCGGGCGGCGGTTGGGCCCACTATGTCGGCCAAGAAAAACTTCGTCCCCAAACGGGTTGGACTCCACTGGCATTTGCACTCGATTGGCAACGCCCTCCCCGCCATATGAACGGCACTTCGTTTTTCTATAACCATTCTAGCCAATGGCGCTATGAAAAACTGAACATGTCCGAAATCATTTCGCCACTCGCACCTAAGGAAAACTGGAGTGGCAGCATTATCGATTTCAACAGCCGCGCCGAACGCATGGGCTGGTTACCCTCTGCGCCACAATTAGGCACTAACCCACTACACCTCGCCGCCAACGCAAAGGCTGCAAACCAAACGGTAGAAGAGCATGTCGTTTCCCAGCTTAAAACGGGCGATCTGAAATTTGCCTGTGAACAGCCCGATGATCCGAAAAACTTCCCCCGCAATATGTTTATTTGGCGCTCTAACCTGCTGGGCTCCTCCGGCAAAGGCCATGAATATATGCTGCGCCATTTCCTCGGCACTAAGCATGGCTTGCTCGGTAAAGATCTGGGTGATTTTGGCGGTAATAAGCCTGAAGACGTTGAATGGAAAGATGAAGGCGCCGAAGGTAAGGTTGACCTGTGGGTAACCTTAGATTTCCGCATGTCAACGACTTGTTTATATTCGGATATTGTCTTACCCACTGCAACTTGGTATGAAAAAGATGATATGAATACCTCGGATATGCATCCGTTTATTCACCCGCTTTCGGCCGCCATTGACCCTGTATGGGAGGCGCGTTCAGATTGGGAAATCTTTAAGGGTATTGCCAAGGCATTTTCCAAGGTCTGTGTGGGACATTTAGGGGTTGAGCAGGATCTAGTCACTATCCCAATGCACCACGATACCCCAGGGGAATTAGCCCAACCCTATGATGTTAAAGCCTGGTGGAAAGGCGAATGTGAACCTGTTCCGGGTAAAACCATGCCGCACTTAACTATGGTTGAGCGCGACTATCCCAATACCTATGCCCGCTTTACCTCGGTAGGACCCTTGCTGGAAAACATTGGTAATGGTGGCAAAGGCATTAGTTGGGATACTAAGGATGAAGTCAAACTCCTACGTCAACTCAACTATACCCATACGGATGAAGGTGTGAATAAAGGGTTAGCTAAGCTCGATACCGCCATCGATGCCTGTGAAATGATCCTAGCACTCGCCCCAGAAACCAACGGCCACGTCGCAGTGAAAGCCTGGGAAGCCCTCGGTGAATTTACCGGTTTAGATCACACCCATCTAGCCAAACCCAAGGAAGAAGAAAAAATTCGCTGGCGCGATATTGTCGCCCAACCACGGAAAATCATCTCCTCACCTACTTGGTCAGGCCTAGAGGATGAGCATGTCTCCTATAACGCTGGCTACACCAACGTACACGAGCAAATACCTTGGCGCACTATTACCGGTCGCCAACAGTTTTATCAAGATCACCAATGGATGCGTGATTTTGGCGAACAGCTCTGTACCTATAAGCCGCCGATCAACTTGAAAACCGTCGCACCGGTACTGAACAAAAAGCCCAACGGCAATAAGGAAATCGTCCTTAACTGGATCACACCACACCAAAAATGGGGTATCCACAGCACCTATTCGGACAACCTGTTGATGCTGACGCTGTCCCGCGGTGGCCCTATCGTCTGGATGAGCGAAACCGACGCCAAAATTGCCGGTATCGAAGATAACGACTGGATTGAAGTCTTCAACGTCAACGGGGCGATTGCTTGCCGCGCCGTGGTCTCCCAGCGAGTCCCCGAAGGCATGAGCATGATGTACCACGCCCAAGAACGTATCGTAAACGTCCCAGGTTCAGAAATGACCGGCACCCGTGGCGGGATCCACAACTCAGTCACCCGCGCCGTGATGAAGCCTACCCATATGATTGGTGGCTATGCCCAACAAGCCTATGGCTTTAACTATTACGGTACTGTCGGTTGTAACCGCGACGAATTTGTTGTTGTACGTAAGATGCACAACGTCGACTGGTTAGACACTAAATAAGATTTGAGCAAGGAATAAGTTATGAAAGTTAGAGCCCAAATAGGCATGGTACTCAATCTCGATAAATGTATCGGTTGCCACACTTGCTCCATTACTTGTAAAAACGTTTGGACCTCCCGCGAAGGGGTTGAATACGCTTGGTTTAATAACGTCGAAACCAAACCTGGTATTGGCTTCCCGAAAGAATGGGAAAACCAAGATAAATGGAATGGCGGCTGGAAGCGTAACTCTGCAGGTAAGTTAGAACTCAAAATCGGTGGAAAAGTCCGATTACTGGCCAAGATCTTCGCCAATCCGGATCTGCCGGAAATCGATGACTACTATGAGCCATTCGATTTTGACTACCAATATTTGCACACGGCCCCCGATAGCCAACATCAACCGGTTGCCAGACCACGTTCACTGATCACTGGTCAGCGGATGGAAAAAATCGATTGGGGTCCAAACTGGGAAGAAATTCTCGGCACTGAGTTTGAAAAACGTAAGAAAGACAAAAACTTTGACAATGTGCTGCAAAAAGACATCTACGGGCAATTTGAAAAAACCTTCATGATGTATTTGCCACGCCTGTGCGAACACTGCTTAAACCCAGCGTGCGTCGCCTCTTGCCCATCGGGCTCGATTTATAAGCGTGAAGAAGATGGCATTGTGCTCATTGACCAAGATAAGTGTCGCGGCTGGCGCATGTGTGTTTCCGCCTGCCCCTACAAGAAAATCTACTTCAATTGGAAATCGGGCAAATCGGAAAAATGTACTTTCTGCTTCCCACGTATCGAAGCCGGGCAGCCGACTGTGTGCTCCGAAACCTGTGTAGGCCGCATCCGATACCTCGGCGTATTGCTCTACGATGCCGATAAAATCGAGGCGGCAGCCAACACGCCAAACGATAAAGATCTCTATAAAGCACAATTAGATATCTTCTTAGATCCTAACGATCCTAAGGTGATTGAAGCCGCCCGTAAGGAAGGGATCAGTGATAATTGGATCAACGCCGCCCAGCGCTCGCCCGTCTATAAAATGGCGATCGATTGGAAAGTCGCGCTGCCGTTACACCCTGAGTATCGCACCCTTCCAATGGTGTGGTATGTGCCACCACTATCCCCAATTCAAACGGCGGCCGAAGCTGGCCATATTGGTATGAACGGGGAAATTCCCGATCTGAAATCCCTGCGGATCCCACTGCGTTACCTCGCCAATCTATTAACGGCGGGGGATGAAAAACCTGTGGTAGTGGCACTCGAGCGCATGCTGGCAATGCGCGCCTTTAAACGCTCGCAACAGGTCGACAAAGTGGAAGACCTCGACGTGTTAAAGCAAGTCGGCCTCACGCCAGTTCAAGTCGAAGAAATGTATCGCTATATGGCGATTGCCAATTATGAAGACAGATTTGTGGTGCCAACCAGCCATAAGGCCTATGCCGAAAATGCCTACGATATGAAGAGCAGCTGTGGCTTTAGCTTCGGTAATGGCTGTGGCGATGGCAACAATGGCGTCAACTTATTTGGTGCGAAAGCGGCAAGTGTTCGACAAGTGATCCCTGTGACGCTGGAGAAGTAAAGATGAAAATACTGAGTGTCATATCGATGTTACTCGATTACCCGCAACCCGAGCTTATCGAGGCTCGGGCCGAGCTAGCGCGGGTCATCGACCAATCACAGCTAAATGCACAGCATAAAGCCGCGGTTAATCAATTTATTGAACAGCGCTTCGGCAGCGAACTGATGGACTGGCAAGCAGAATATGACGGTTTATTTGAACGCGGCCGCTCCCTCTCCATGCTGTTATTTGAGCACATCCATGGCGAGTCCCGCGATAGGGGCCAGGCTATGGTCAATCTGCTAGATCAATACCATCAGGCAGGACTCGATATTAGTGCCAAAGAATTGCCCGACTACATTCCCCTATACCTTGAATTTATGTCGACCCAAGGCAGCGAAAATGGCCGTTATGGATTGGAAGAGGTAGCTCATATTTTTGCTCTGTTGGCATGCCGGCTCGAAAAACACCAATCGAGCTATGCGGATTTGTTCCATGCCCTGCTGAGTTTAACCGAGATCCCTTTAGATCTTGATGACTTACGTGAGCAAATTGTTGACGAAAAGCCCGATAACACCCCTAAAGAGCTCGATAAGGTCTGGGAAGAAGAAATGGTCAACTTTATGGATAACGCCCAAAACAGTTGCGCCACCCAGCGCCCGACCGAAGCTCAACGCCGGGATCAACACATTCCACTGAACACAGAGCTATTGCGCCCAAGCGGCAATAGTGAACGACTGTAAGGAGCGCATCAATGAGTCATTTTTCAATCTTTGCCTTTGGGATCTATCCCTATATCGCCATGGCGGTGATGTTTATCGGCAGTTGGATACGCTACGACCGTGAGCAATACACTTGGAAGACGAGTTCGAGCCAATTATTGGAAAAACGCCAACTCCACCTTGGCAGTGTGCTGTTTCATCTGGGGGTTATCGGCATCTTCTTCGGCCACTTTGTGGGTCTATTAACCCCAAAGGCAGTCTGGCATGTCCTCGGCGTGAGCACTGAGTTCAAACAACTCCTTGCTATGGGCGCTGGTGGTCTGTTCGGGTTAATTTGTTTTGCGGGATTAACCATACTCATCCGCCGTCGTTTATATAATCCAAGAATACGTGCTACCAGTAAACCTATGGATATCATCATTTTATTGATGTTATATGCGCAGCTTATCCTGGGACTGATCTCGATTCTGGTATCAAGCGGTCACCTCGATGGCGCCGAAATGCTTAAATTAATGTCGTGGGCTCAAAATATCATGACATTCAATAGTATGGCAGCGGTTGAAGCGATTGATGAAGTCAACATCATCTTTAAACTGCACGTGATACTTGGCATGACACTCTTTGTTGTCTTTCCATTTAGCCGCCTGGTGCACATGCTCAGCGCACCACTGCAGTACCTTGGCCGTCAGCACCAAATCGTTCGCCGTAAAGTGAGTCGCTAGCTCAATACGTCCCCTGGCATCCCAATGCCAGGGGACTGCGCCTTGCCTGAATCTGCCTAAGTAGAGAACAACACCATGATCCGAGTCAACCACACCGATATCACCGAAGAACAAGTCCTGATGGAAATGCAATATTTCCCTGCAGCAACCCAACGACAAGCCATGTTAGATGCGGCCCAGAGCTTAGTGATTGGCGAGCTATTACGCCAACGTGCAGCGGAACTCTCCCTTCCCTTATCCCCCGACGAAACCAGCGGTAAGGAAGATTATCTCGAGCAACTTATTGAATGCGAAGTCGTCATTCCAGAGGCGAGTGAAGAGGAGTGCTTACAGTATTTCCAACAGAATCCGCAGCGCTTTAAAACATCTCCGCTGATCGAAGCCAATCATATTTTGATCGCCGCCGCAACCGACGATGCAGAGGCCAGAGTGGAGGCTAAGCTGTTAGCCGAACACATCATTGAACAAGTCAAACAGCAGGCCGACTTCGCCACCCTCGCCCAGCAGTTTTCTGCCTGTCCGTCAAAAACGACCGGCGGCAATTTAGGTCAACTCAGTCGTGGCCAAACGGTCCCAGAATTTGAACGGCAGCTGCTCAGTGCAACTACTGGCCTACAACCTTATCCTATTGAAAGTCGCTATGGCTTTCATGTTGTTGATATAAAAAATAAAATTGATGGATTACCCCTACCACTCGATGCCGTTAAAACCAAAATTAGCCAATATCTCAATGAGAAAGTCCGTCAAAAAGCAATTGCTCAATATATTCAAACCCTGATCGATGCCGCCACCATTGATGGCTACGATTTCGACACGAATCGACAATCACTTCTCTAATAAAACAATAAAATTAGATAGTTAATATCATGCTAGTCATGTCGGAGTTTTCAAATGAGTAGTCAATTACTGCACGCGGGGAATGGGCAATATCGAGCCCTATGGCTTACGACCATTGCCTTTACGCTCTGTTTTGCTGTTTGGACCATTTTCTCCATTTTAGGGATCCAAATTAAAGCAGAGTTATCATTAACAGAAACCCAAATGGCCTTATTAATGGCCATTCCTATATTGAGTGGTTCCCTCAGCCGTATTCTGCTCGGGATGTTTACCGAGCGATGGGGAGGACGTATTGTTTTTAGTCTAGTAATGTACCTTGCCGCCATATCAACCTACTGGCTCAGTATCGCAGATAGCTACAATATGCTGCTTATCGCGGGGGTGGGGCTAGGTCTTGCTGGCGGCGGCTTTATCGTCGGTGCGACCTACGTCGCCGCCTGGTTTGAAACCAAAAAACAGGGTGCAGCACTCGGGATCTTTGGTGCGGGTAATGTGGGCGCAGCGTTGACCACCTTTGGTGCCCCTTTTTTACTAGGCCATTTTAACTGGCAAGAAACGGCGCAAATCTATAGTTTGATCATGGCTATTTTTGCCACGATTTATTTATTTTTCGCTAAAACTGAGCCTCGCCGCCTAGGCAATTTCACGCCGCCTAAATTCAGTGAACAGTTGGCATTACTGCATGATATTCGCATCTGGCGTTTTGCTTTATATTACTTTTTCGTTTTTGGTGCCTTTGTTGCCCTCGCCCTCTGGCTACCCCATTACCTGATCAATGTGTATGACGTTTCACTGGTCACGGCGGGGGTGTTGACTTCGCTTTATATTATTCCAGGCTCATTGTTCAGAATTTTGGGAGGATTTTGGTCGGATAAGTACGGTGCCCGCCGGATCATGTATTGGACACTCGGGATCAGTACCCTGTGCACTTTCCTACTCAGTTATCCCCCAACCCACTACAGTGTGACCGGGGTTAGCCACATCTTTGAATTTAATTTTCATATTTCTCTACCCGTCTTTGTGTTCTTTATCTTTACCCTAGGCTTTTTTATGTCCTTAGGTAAAGCGGCGGTATTCAAGCACATACCTACTTATTTTCCCGGCAATGTCGGCGTCGTTGGCGGCCTAGTGAGTATGGTTGGTGGCATAGGTGGTTTCTTACTGCCGCTGACCTTCGGTATGCTCAATGATGTGATTGGCATTTGGCAAAGCTGTTTTATGCTGCTATTCATCATCTGTGCTATTTCCCTTGCCTGGATGCATTCTGCTATTCGTAAAGCGGAGAAAATGGAATGGGCCAGTGGTCAAACCGTTAAGAATTTACCGGAAATGGCCACGCCCGATGCGTTTGTGCTCCATGATTGGCAACCCGAGAATAAAGACTTTTGGGAAAACAAAGGAAAAAAAATCGCCAGACGCAATCTGTGGATCTCCATTCCCAACTTATTTCTCGCCTTCGCGGTCTGGTCCATTTGGAGCATTATGGTCGTCAAAATGCCCAAACTAGGTTTTAGCTACAGTCCGAATGAATTGTTCTGGCTTGCTGCGTTGCCTGCCCTATCGGGTGCCACCCTACGCATTTTCTATGGTTTTATGGTGCCCATATTCGGTGGTCGCCGCTGGACGGCCCTGTCGACGGCCTCATTACTGATCCCCTGTTTATGGATGGGATTTGCCCTCCAAAACACCGAAACGCCCTACCTTATCATGCTGATCTTAGCCTTACTCTGTGGTTTAGGCGGCGGTAACTTCTCCTCCAGTATGGCCAACATCAGCTTCTTTTACCCTAAAGCGGAAAAAGGAACGGCACTCGGTCTGAACGCGGGACTGGGCAATTTAGGGGTCTCGGGTATGCAACTCTTTGCCCCTTTAGTGATTTCTGCCAGCGTCTTTGGTGGCCTAGAGGGTGCGCCGCTGACCCAAATTATGCAAAATGGCGAAAATCAGGCTATTTGGTTGCAAAACGCGGCCTTTGTCTGGGTGCCACTGATTATTATCTGCACTATCGCGGCTTGGTTTGGTATGAATGATATTACCGAT
Source organism: Shewanella sp. CG12_big_fil_rev_8_21_14_0_65_47_15 (assembly GCF_002783505.1). Taxonomy (GTDB): domain Bacteria; phylum Pseudomonadota; class Gammaproteobacteria; order Enterobacterales; family Shewanellaceae; genus Shewanella. The sequence goes on along the minus strand of NZ_PFGL01000044.1, from coordinate 20,861 downwards.
GCCAAATCTTCCTTTAAAGAACAAGCCGTCGTATTTAAGCGCCGACATACTTGGCTTATGTGTTGGCTATATATGGGCACATTTGGCAGTTTCATCGGTTTTGCGGCGGGATTCCCCTTACTCTCTGGCATGCTATTTCCTGGGGTGGATCCGGTAAAATTTGCCTTTATTGGCCCACTTGCTGGTGCACTCGCAAGACCCGTAGGCGGTAAACTGGCGGATATCTTCGGTGGCGCTAGGGTAACCTTAGTCAACTTTCTATTTATGGCGTTTGGAGTCTGTGGGGTATTATTTTTCCTCCCCCACGGGGGTGAAGGTGGTAATTTCTTCGGCTTCTTCGGCATGTTTGTCCTGTTATTTATCACCACAGGCATAGGCAATGGTTCCACCTTCCGAATGGTGCCAGTGATGTTCTTGACCCTAAGACAAAGGGCCCTAGGTAAAGGGATGGAAAGACAGGCTGAAATCGAAGGAAACCGGGAATCTGCTGCGGTACTCGGGTTTATTTCAGCGATAGCGGCCTATGGCGGATTTTTTATTCCTAAGGCCTATGGCACATCGATGAGTTTAACTGGCGCGGTAGACACCGCCCTCTATGGATTCATTGTGTTTTATGCCAGTTGTGTCGCGATAACCTGGTGGTTTTACGCCCGCTCCCATGCGGAGATCACTTGCTAAAAATGAGCTAACCGAGTGTAGGTACAGCATATTTTGCGTGCCTACACCATAAATAAACTTTTTACAAAAGGCATAAAAATGACCAAGATACTGGCTGATAAACCCTTAGTCTATGCCTGTTCAGGTTGCTCGAATGTGGCACAATTAGCCAATGATGTAGCCTTAACCTTAGACCGCACAGGTGTGATGCAGATGTCATGTATTGCGGGAGTGGGCGGAAATATTAAATCTATCGTCAAACTCGCAAAGTCCGGGCGGCCTATATTGGCGCTGGATGGCTGCAAACTCAATTGCGTAAAACAAAGTTTGGCATTACAACAAATCACCCCCACATGGCATATCGAACTCACTCAATTAGGCTATAAAAAACAAGAGCAAGTAGATTGTGATCTGGCTGATAGCTACCGCCTATTACAATATATCTATCAAACAACACTGCACACGTCTCTCTCTAAACTGAACTAATTTACCGCCATTTGGGCTGCTGACACCCCCTCTTATCCCAGCCATTTTACTATCTGCCTCAATCACAAAAACTTGATCTTGATCAAATCAGGATTTAGCCCCTCCGTTAGTATAACTATATATAGTGTCAAAATTAAAATAAAACACAATATATGGGAAATTTAGCATTTAACAGCTTTCAGCCACAGATTTGTTTTCAAGAAGTGCCCGATGAGGTTTCATTGGCCTTTACCATTACAGGTTGCCCGCTACGCTGCCAAGGATGCCATAGCCAAGATAGCTGGGATCCACGAATTGGCATCGCGCTGAATAAGCTAATGTTCGAAGGTTATTTAGATCGTTATCAGGGACTTGTGAGCTGTATTTTATTTTTTGGCGGAGAATGGAACCCAGAGGCACTGATTGAAAAACTGTTAATCGCCAAAACAATGGGGCTTAAAACCTGCCTATACACTGGCAAAGAAAAAGTCCCCCAAAAAATTGTCCGGCAACTCGATTATCTCAAAACAGGAGCCTGGCAGCCCACACGGGGAGGTCTAGAAAAATCAACGACAAACCAGCGTTTTACCGAGTTAAAAACGGGGAATTTACTCAACTTTAAATTCAGGGAGCAATAAAATGTCATCACTTAATCCTCAGCAGTTACAGCAAAAAATCGCCTTTATCACACAATATCAACAGGCCAATAATGCCGCCGATGCGTCGAACTTAGACGCGAATGCAAATGTGACCCACAAGAACATTGCCACCTTAGAAACTGAGTTAATGAAAGACTATTTCATCGACATTAACCGTGCCCTCGTAAAACAAAAAATTGCGGATCTTTTTGACGATGCCTTAGCCGAAGAATATATCCGTCAAATTGCGGAACATGAAATATACGTGCACGATGAGACTAGCCTAAAACCCTATTGCGCTTCGATTTCAATGTACCCTTTTTTATTAAATGGCCTAACCCAACTGGGTGGTGAGTCTAAGGCACCTCAACACTTAGAATCCTTTTGTGGCAGCTTTGTTAATCTAGTCTTCGCCATCAGTGCCCAATTTGCAGGCGCAATAGCAACGGTCGAATTTTTAATTTATTTCGACTATTTTGCCCGTAAAGACTATGGTGAACATTATCTTAACGAGCACAGACACGCGATAGAAAACCACCTTCAGCATGTCGTCTACGCATTAAATCAACCCGCGGCGGCAAGGGGATATCAAAGTGTGTTTTGGAATATTTCCATTTATGACCAACATTACTTTGACGCCATGTTTGGTCAATTTGTGTTCCCCGACTTCACCGCGCCAGACTGGCATTCCATCCGTGAATTACAAGCCTTTTTCTTGGACTGGTTTAACCGTGAGCGCAGCAAAGCGGTACTCACCTTCCCGGTGATCACCGCCGCAATGCTCACGGAACAGGGTAAGGTAAAAGATGCTGATTTTGCTCAGATCTGTGCCAAAAATATGAGTGAAGGGGGCGCGTTCTTTGTCTATCAATCACAAAATGCCGATTCGCTGGCTTCCTGTTGCCGGCTACGTAATGAGATCAGCGATCACTCATTCTCCTACAGTCTAGGCGCGGGGGGCGTCGCAACGGGGTCAATCAATGTGATCACCGTTAATATGAATAGATTAATTCAAGATAAACGGGACTTGCACACTGAAATAGTCAAAGTTCAACAATACCAAATCGCCTATCGAAAATTGATGGAAGATCATTTAGCAAATGGCATGTTGCCTGTATATGACGCGGGGTTTATCTCCCTCGACAAACAATTCCTGACCATAGGCATTAACGGTATGGTCGAGGCCGCCGAATATTTAGGCTTAACGGCCAATACCAATACAGAATATCAGTCTTTTATCGAGGATAACTTAAAGATAATTTACGATGCTAACAGACGGGCAACCGAGCAATGGGGCTATAGGTTTAATACCGAATTTGTTCCCGCCGAGAATTTAGGGATAAAAAATGCCCGGTGGGATAAAAAAGACGGCTATCGTGTCTCAAGAAATTGTTACAACAGTTATTTCTATCCCGTTGAAGATGGCGATATCAATTACCTCGACAAATTTATCTTACACGGCGAACAAATGACCCGCTATTTAGATGGCGGTTCTGCACTGCACCTCAATTTGGATGAAAAACTCTCAGCACAAAATTACATCAATTTATATAATATTGCCGCGCGCACGGGGTGTAATTATTTCTGCATTAATGTGAAAATCACTATTTGTAATGATTGCCAGCATATTGATAAACGTACCCAGCAATATTGTCACCAATGCGGTTCAAAAAATATCGATTATGGCACCCGGGTGATCGGCTATTTAAAACGTGTTTCTGCCTTCAGTGAGGGGCGTCGCACCGAGCATGACTTACGCTACTATCACCAAACCCATACCCAGCACCAAACCCCATACACAGCAACAAACGAATACATAGCACCAAAGCAACATCCTGCACCAAAGCAATACGAGGCCACTTAGCCAAATATAAAGCAAAACGGCTGTTCCCCTCAAAATAAGCACATCCCTATTTTGAGGGGAAACGGTAGACCCGCCGCTTAATATCACGCTGGGCAATTAGGCCTGTTGAATGTGATTTAAAATCCGCTTTTCAGATATTGGATAAGCCGTGCCGAGCACCTGTGCAAAACAGGAGACGCGGTACTCTTCAATCATCCAGCGTGCCTCGATTAACGCGGGCGGTGTCGGCTGCGATCGTGGCACTTTCGCCAGTTGCGCAGTCAATGCTTCCTGTACCTTGTTAATGCTCTGCATATGCAAACGGTCGCGGGTCGGATCGACAGGCAACTTCTCGATACGGGTTTCAATCGCCTTTAAGTAACGCGCCACATCGGCTAAACGGTTCCAGCCACAGGCTTCAACAAACCCCTTAAACACTAACTTGTCTAATTGGCTTTGAATATCACTCATAGCAAAAGCAATATCTAGGCTAATTTTACCCTTGAGGCGCTTTTTAATGCCCTGATAAAGAGTCAAAATCTGCTCAACCTTCAGGGCAATTTGCTCGGCGGTCAGGTTAAGTTCCTGGCGAACCCAGTCCTTTGCCTGCTCAAACTGGTTTTTATCCCGGACATCCAGCTGCTTTTCATCCAATAACTGCTGCACTGCGGCGGCAATAATATCATCGATCAAGATCTGAACTTGACCAAATGGATTGAAATACATGGCTAATTTTGCCTTGTTAGGCAAGGCTTGCTGTAAATGCTTCACCGGCGAAGGGATATTAAGCAGCAGTAAACGCCGCAGACCCTGACGGTGGGCATCCTGCGCCTCAAATTCATCATCAAATAATTTGATTGCAACACTGTCTTTATTATCGATCAGCGCCGGAAACGCCCGCACCTGATAATTGCCCTTCTGCTGCTGATATTGCTTAGGCAGCTCGCCAAAGGACCACTCGGTTAACGCTTCTCGCTCTATGCCCTTATCCGCCACCTGACGAATGGCCTTAGCGACCACGCCCTGCAACTCGGCTTTTAAGGTGTCGAGCACACGGCCTTCGGCCACTAAGTTATTTTTATCATCCTCGATTTTAAAATTCATCTGCAGATGCGCGGGGATCTGCGTTAAATCAAAGTCTTCTGGGGATATGCGTGTGCCACTCATGCGCAATAACTGCTTGCACATGGCCTCGAGCAAACTGGCGCTAAAGGGCGGCATCGCCTGCACACAGGCGCGGGCATAGTCCGGCGCTGGCACAAAGTTACGCCGCAAGCTCTTAGGCAAAGATTTGATCAGCGCGATGCACTTTTCTTCCCTGAGCCCGGCCACCAACCAATCGAAATCCGTATCATCGATTTGGTTGAGCAATGCCACCGGAATGTGCACCGACACGCCATCGTCCGCGACACTGGGCTCAAAATGATAACTGAGCTTGAGGCGTAAATTGCCCTTATGCCAAGTATCGGGAAAATCCAAGGCCGAGATATGGTCGGCGCTGCGCTGCATTAACAGTGCTTTATTAAAATCCAGTAAATCCGGCTGCTCACGCTTGGTCTTATTCCACCAACCAAAGAACAACTGGGCGTTATAAATGCCTTGGGGAATACGCGGCTCGTAAAAATCCACCAGCACTTGCTCATCCACTAATATATCGCGGCGACGGGATTTATGCTCCAGCGATTCAATGTCTTCGAGCAGCTTCTGATTTGCGATAAAAAACGCTTCTTGGGTTTGTAGCTGCCCCTCTGCCAAGGCACTGCGGATAAAAATCTCCCGTGATTCGACGGGATCGATAGGGCCGTATTGCACCTTGCGGCGATGCACAACCGTCAAACCGTAGAGCACTTGATTCTCGAGGGCAATAACGCTGCCGGGTTTGGCCTCAAAATGCGGCTCTACATAGCTTTTCTTGATCAGATGCGCCGCTAAGGGCTCTAGCCATTCGGGTTCGATTTTAGCGCAGCAGCGAGCAAATAGGCGCGAGGTTTCGGTCAGCTCGGCCGCCATGATCCACTTAGGGCCCTTTTTGGCGAGTGGCGAACCGGGAAACACAAAAAACTTACGATTACGGGCACCTAAGTACTCGTTATTGTTATCTTTAAAACCAACATGGCTCAACAAGCCTGACAGGAGCGCACGGTGCAAGCTGTCATAATTGGCGGGGGTATCGTTTAAACGCCACTTTAAATCGTGCACGGCTTGCTTAAGCTGGGTATATAAATCCTGCCACTCACGCACCCGCAGGTAGGCTAAGTATTCATCGCGGCATTTTTTACGGAACTGGCTAGCTGATAACTCTTTTTGTTGATCTTTTAGGTGCTGCCACAGGTTTATCCAACTGACAAAATCGGAACTGGGATCGGCAAAACGGCGATGGGCTTCATCACTGGCTTGCTTCTTCTCCATAGGTCGCTCGCGGGGATCTTGAATCGACAGACCCGCGGCAATAATGAGCACTTCATTTAAACAACCTAACTGCTGACTCTCGACCACCATACGCGCCAGACGCGGATCCACCGGAATTTGCGCTAAATTACGCCCAAGTGGCGTCAACCCGAGCTTGCCGTGTTTGTTCGCGACCGCTTGTAATTCTTCGAGCAGCAAGAAACCGTCGCGGATATGGCGCGGATCGGGCGGCTCGATAAAGGGAAACGCAGCAATATCTCCAAGGCCGATGGCAAGCATCTGCAAAATGACCGAAGCTAAGTTAGTGCGCAGAATTTCAGGATCGGTAAAGGCTGGACGATTATTAAAATCCGCCTCATCGTATAACCGAATGCAAATCCCCGGCCCCACGCGGCCACAACGGCCTTGACGTTGATTAGCGCTCGCCTGCGAAATAGGTTCAATCGGCAGGCGCTGCACCTTAGTGCGATAGCTATAACGACTGATGCGCGCCGTACCTGGGTCAATCACGTAACGAATGCCAGGCACAGTTAACGAGGTTTCGGCGACGTTGGTGGCAAGCACAATCCGCCTGCCCCTGTGACTGCTAAACACCTTGGACTGTTCGCCGTAGGAAAGCCGCGCATACAGCGGCAAAATTTCGGTATCACGGTAATTACGCCGGCTTAATTGCTCGGCGGTATCACGGATTTCCCGCTCACCGTTCATAAAGATCAGAATGTCGCCAAGCCCTTCGGCCACCAGCTCATCGACGGCGGCAAAAATGCCTTCGATTTGATCCAGATCGGCATCACTATCCTGCACTAAGGGGCGGTAGCGGGTTTCGACCGGAAAGGTACGGCCCGAGACTTCGATAATAGGCGCATTATTGAAATGCTTAGAAAAACGCTCCACATCTATGGTGGCCGAGGTGATGATGACCTTTAAATCGGGGCGTTTTTTCAGAATTTGTTTGAGGTAACCCAAGATAAAATCGATGTTGAGGCTACGCTCGTGGGCCTCGTCGATAATAATAGTATCGTATTGATCTAAATAGCGATCTGAAGTTAATTCCGCCAGTAAAATACCGTCAGTCATCAACTTGATATAGGACTCACTCTTAAGCGCATCGGCAAAGCGCACCTTAAAGCCGACCACTTCACCGAGTGGGCTTTGTAATTCTTCTGCAACTCGGCTCGCCACGCTGCGGGCCGCTAAACGGCGCGGTTGGGTGTGGCCTATCATGCCACGGCAGCCTAGGCCGAGTTCCAAACAGATTTTAGGTAACTGAGTCGTTTTACCCGAGCCCGTTTCACCGGCGATGATCACTACCTGATTACCGGCAATCGCATGGGCAATCTCATCGCGCATTAACGACACGGGCAAGTTTTCTGGGTATTGGATCTTTGGCCGAGCTAGGCGACGCTGCTCAGCCTTATCGAAGGCGGCCTTAGCTTGCTCACTCAGTTGGGCTAATATTTGAGTCTTTTTATCTGAGTCGGCTTCTTTATTGAGCTTAAATAAACGACGACGGATCCGCGACGCGTCGCTCTGATAGCAAAGATTAAGAAAGGCGTTCGATAGCGGATGTTTGTCTGAGTTCAAAACCAAATTCCATTGCTAGCATCAAAAATGGCGATCCTAGCAAGGAACGTGGCGCATTGGTATGGATAATTTACCTCAAATGTGCCTTAAACCCTGCAATTTCAGGCGTAAACTAACCCGTTAACCACAGAGGAGCATGACCTAGGCCGGAGCAAGGTAACACTGTTGCATATAAAGGTTCATGGCCTTTAACACATTGGTGCGATTAATAGTGCCAATCACTTTTCCCTGCTCTACCACGGGATAAATTTTTGGTTTTGGCCCCAGCATCTGCTCAGCTAACTGCAAAATGCTGTCTTCAGGCCCCACAAAGAGCACCTCTGTGCGCATACAATCTTTCACGACGGAAGTCATATCGCAGTGATAGCTGCTTTTTAGCATCACGGCCAAGCAATCCTGTTGGGATAAAAAACCGACCAAATCGCCATTATCATCGACCACGGCGGCACCCATTTTATTGTTATCTAAGAGTTTTTCGACGGCGGTAGCAAGCGACATATTCGCACGCAACAATACGGGTTGACGGTCCATATGATCGCGAATTTTTATTGAGTCCATAGTGTTCCCCTTAATTAGCCCTACACTTTGAGTCTAGTCAAAATCTCGCCCAAGGTAAGTGATAAATATCGATTGTGCTAATTGAGTGATGGGTGAGATGTAAAAAATGCCACCCTTTACACTGCTAAGCTCTGCAAGCGGCCCATTCTTTATGCCTTTTCCCACTGTTATACTTTTTCCCACTAAGGCCGGACGAGATCCTACTTGTGACATCAGGCCCACAATGCCACAATGCGAGCAAAATCAATGCTTGTATGCCAAGCGCCCATAAACACTGGAGCATCATTTTGACCCTTTTTGGTATTAAGAATTGCGATACAGTGCGTAAAGCACGCAAATGGATTGAAAATCATCAACTTCCAGTTAATTTCCATGATTTTAGAGAGGAGGGTTTACGCCAAGAGGACCTCGAACTTTGGTGTAACACCGCAGGCTGGGAAACCCTGTTCAATAGGCGCAGCACTAGCTTTCGCGCCCTGACTGATGCTGATAAAACCGATATAGATCAAGCTAAAGCCCTAGCGCTGATGTTAGCCCACCCCACCTTGATCAAACGCCCCGTGCTGGTTGTTGGCGAACAAGTGGTGGTTGGCTTCAATGAAGCAGACTATAAAAAGGTGTTTTCCCTATGATAACCGCCGACAATTTTCCAGTCACAACGCTGACTCAGGATCTAATCGCTCGTCCTTCGGTCACCCCCTTAGATGAAGGCTGTCAAACCTTGATGGCTGAAAGACTCAGCGCCATCGGCTTTAATATCGAACCTATGATCTTCGAAGATACCACCAATATGTGGGCTCGCCGTGGCAATCAAGGTCCGGTCTTTTGTTTTGCTGGCCATACGGATGTTGTACCAACGGGTGATGTGAGCCGCTGGCACACGCCGCCCTTTGTGCCCACCATTATCGATGGCTACTTATATGGCCGCGGCGCAGCGGATATGAAGGGCTCACTCGCTGCCATGGTCGTCGCCACCGAACGCTTCGTGGCTAAACATCCCGACCATAATGGCTCCATCGCCTTTTTGATCACCAGCGATGAAGAAGGTCCCTTTATTAATGGCACCACAAGGGTCATTGATACCTTAGAAGCCCGTAACGAGAAGATCACTTGGGCGTTAGTCGGTGAACCATCGTCAACCCTTAAACTGGGCGATGTGGTCAAAAATGGCCGCCGCGGCAGTTTAACTGGTAACTTAACCGTGAAAGGCATTCAGGGCCACGTGGCCTATCCGCACCTTGCCGATAACCCAATCCACAAAGCCGCGCCATTTTTAGCCGAACTGAGTCAAATGCACTGGGATAATGGCAATGAGTTCTTTCCGCCCACTAGTATGCAAATCGCCAATATTAACGGTGGCACTGGCGCATCGAATGTGATCCCAGGCGCACTGGAAGTAATGTTTAACTTCCGCTACTCCACCGAAGTCACCGCAGAGATCTTAATCGAACGGGTAGAAGCCTTATTAAAAGCCCATGAACTGGATTACAACATCAGCTGGATTTTCAATGGATTACCTTTTTTAACGGGCGATGGCCCACTGCTTGATGCTACCCGTATCGCCATCCGCCAAGTCACAGGCTATGAGACAGATCCACAGACCACGGGCGGCACATCGGATGGGCGCTTTATCGCGCCGACGGGGGCAAAAGTGCTCGAACTCGGCCCAGTCAACGCCACCATTCATAAGGTAAATGAATGCGTTAAGGTCGATGATCTTGAGCAGTTGGCCCTGTGTTATGAAGTGATTTTGGAACAGTTACTGTGCTAAATGCCGCCCTGATCTCACCCAAAACCGCTCGCCTTTACGGCTTGACATCCCACGCTTTAGTTGAGGTATTAAGCCCGTACCATAACCAAGCCACGGGGTTTTTACTTGAACCCCATACTGCCATCGCCTTCGCAACTATGGCTGAAAAGGCGGCGGAAGATGGCATTCAATTGGCCATCTGCTCCGCCTATCGTCCCTTTGACCGCCAACTGGCGATATGGAACGCTAAGGCGAGCGGAAAACGCGCGGTGCTAGATGCTAACGAACAAACAGTTGATATCAAAGGCTTAACAGATGATGAGCTTGTCGATTTAATCTTACTCTGGTCGGCGCTGCCCGGTGCATCGCGCCACCATTGGGGAACAGATATCGATGTCTTCGATGCTAAACAGGTGACGGCCAGTGAGCTGCGCTTAGTTGAGGCGGAATACTCACACTATGGTCCCTGCGCTAAGCTGCACCATTGGCTGGTCACCCATGCTGAGGAGTTTGGTTTTTATTTCCCATTTCAACGGGGAAAGAGTGGGGTCAGCCCCGAGCCTTGGCACATTAGCTATTTCCCCGTTTCCCAGACACTTTTATCTCAGTTCGATCCCTTAGCTCTGGCAAACCTGATTGAAAACAGTGATATGTTGCTTAAAGGGGCCGTACTCGCCCGTTTAGAGACATTAGTGGATAAATACGTACGGCGGGTTGCCACTCCTAGGGATAAGCTTCAGCCTTAACATTAGGTTATCTAAAGATACTCTTTGATTTAAGTAGGTTTTATGGATTTTTCTTCACATCGTCATCAATTAGACATAGCAGGTAGCAGCTTAAGTTACCTCGATATTGGCACAGGCCCAGCACTGTTGTTTGGACACAGTTATTTATGGGATAGCGCCATGTGGGCACCACAGATTGCGCGGTTGAGCCGCCAGTACCGCTGCATAGTGCCGGAACTGTGGGGACATGGCCAATCGGGAGGTTTACCCGAGAATTGCCATAGTCTGCTCGATATTGCCGATCATATGATGGCCTTAATGGATAGCCTGCAAATTGCGCATTTTAGCCTTGTTGGACTCTCGGTCGGCGCCATGTGGGGGGCAGAACTGGTGCTTAAGGCGCCAAGCCGCGTGCAAGCACTGGTCATGCTCGACAGCTTTATCGGTTTCGAACCCGAGGTTACCCGCGCCAAATATGATGGCATGCTGGATATGATAACCGCCGCCAAGGCCATCCCAACACCGCTTATCGGTGCGATTTCGCCTTTGTTCTTCGCAAACAATGCCGCGAATAATACGCCCGAACTGGTTGCGGACTTTGAACACACTCTTGCCACTATCCCAGCAGAGAAAATCCCCACCATTGTTAAGCTTGGACGGATGATTTTTCATCGTCGCGATACGATGGATTTTGCCGAACAATTCACTCTCCCCTGTTTGATTATGGTCGGCGTTGAAGATAAGGCCCGTAGCGTACTGGAAAGTTACTTAATGCACGATGCTATTGATGGCAGTGAGCTAGTGCATATTCCCCATGCGGGCCATATCTCAACCCTAGAACAAGCCGATGTTATCAACCAACATTTAAGCCAATTTCTGGCAAGGGTCCTATAGAAAATCAATCACCCGTTTGACTTAACCTAAAAGAGCCAATTGGGTAGGCGTTACCGGCTGCACATTGGATAGACCAGCAGGAGGAAATTTGCTGGTATACTCTTACTTAACGTGTGTAACCTGTATCATCAATAGCTTTAAATAAGCTAACAAAACAATAGGTTAAAATGAAATTACTCAAACCTTTATTCGACAACAACCGCCGCTGGGCCGGGCGTATACGCCAAGAGAATCCTGATTTTTTTGAACAATTGGCAAAGCAGCAAAACCCCGAATACCTGTGGATTGGTTGTTCCGATAGCCGCGTCCCCTCCAACCAAATTATCGATCTCATGCCCGGCGAAGTCTTCGTTCATCGCAATATTGCCAACATGGTGATCCACACCGATCTCAACTGCTTATCTGTGCTGCAATACGCCGTCGATGTGCTCAAAGTCAAACATATCATGGTCGTCGGCCATTATGGTTGTGGTGGTGTGCGCGCCGCCATGGGCCAACAACGCCTTGGGCTTATCGATAACTGGTTAGGGCATTTGCGGGATATCTACCGGATCTACCAGGACGAATTACTGCAGATGGACGAGGCAAAACGCTTCGATCGCCTGTGCGAGTTAAACGTGATTGAGCAGGTCGCCAATGTAACCAGTTCTACCATAGTGCAAGAGGCGTGGGATCGCGGTCAAGAAGTTGCCGTCCATGGTTGGATCTACGGTATAGATAATGGTTTGTTAACGGATTTAGATGTGACCGTCGATCGCAGCCAAGGGTTAGAAAATAAGCGTTGATCCCACTTGGCCGCTGATTATTCGACCAAAGCCCCTATTCCTTCCCGTAAAAACCTACACTGGCTGTAGGTTTTTCTTTTTCCCCATTAATTTTCATCAATAAAACATCGCAAGGGATAATGAGCCCAGTTATAATCCGCCAGTTAATTGCAGCGCGACCTATGCGCCACAAATTCTAAGGAGATACCTTCCATGCCCGGTTTTGAATTATTTGGTCCAGAAGAAAAACAAGAAGTCGCCGATGTGATGGAGCACGGCTTTACCTTCCGTTATAACTTCGACCATATGCGTAATGATCGCTGGAAGACTCGCGATATGGAGCAATTGCTCTGCGAGAAGATGAATGTTAAGCATGCCCACCTGTTATCTAGCGGTACTGCTGCGCTGCAAACGGCCTTAATGGCCGCAGGCATTGGTGCCGGTGACGAAGTTATCGTGCCACCTTTTACCTTTGTTGCCTCGGTTGAAGCGATTTTTATGGCGGGTGCGATCCCCATTTTTGCCGAAATCGATGAAACCCTGTGTCTATCGCCAGAAGGCATTGAAGCGGTCATTACTCCACGCACTAAAGCCGTGAATTTAGTGCATATGTGTGGCTCTATGGCGAAGATGGATGAAATCAAAGCCGTCTGTGCAAAACACAATCTAGTGTTATTAGAAGATGCCTGCCAAGCCATCGGTGGCAGCTATAAGGGTCAGGCCTTAGGCACTATCGGTGCTGTGGGTTGTTACTCCTTCGACTCTGTCAAAACCATCACCTGTGGTGAAGGCGGCGCGGTGATCACCAATAGCACCGAGATCTACGATAACGCCCATATGTTCTCCGATCACGGCCATGACCATATAGGTAAAGACCGCGGCGCCGAATCACACCCTATTATGGGCCTGAACTTCCGTATCTCTGAAATGAATGCGGCCTTAGGTTTAGCCCAATTACGTAAACTCGATACCATTATCGACATTCAACGTAAAAACAAAAAAGTCATTAAAGAGGCAATGGCCGCTATCCCAGAAGTCACCTTCCGCCTGATCCCAGATCCAGAAGGCGACTCAGCGGGCTTCTTAACCTTTATGTTGCCAACCGAAGCGCGTACCCAAGAAATCAGCAAAAAACTGGCTGAAAACGGCGTCGATGGCTGCTTCTACTGGTATGTGAACAACTGGCATTATCTGAAGAACTGGAAACACATTCAGGAGCTTAAGGCATCTGCTGCGTTACCAATCACATTAATCGCCGACAGACCTGACTATACTCAAATTTCTGTGCCGAAATCTGATGCCATTATGAGCCGCACGATTTCCATGCTCATTAAATTGTCTTGGACCGATGCTCAGATTGCCGAGCGTATTGAAAACATCAAAAAAGCATTTGCCCAATAATTCTACGGGAGTTTTGCAATGAGTTTTAAGAATTTTAAAGTAGTTGAAAAGATGATCTTCGGCCGTGGCTCCTTCGCCCAATTAGACGAAGTCTTAGCTGCCCAGCGTAAAGTTGACGATGATTTCGTGGTGTTTTTAGTCGATGACGTTCACCAGGGCAAACCACTCGAAGGCCGTGTTCCTGTTAAGGCCCACGATCTGCTGATATGGGTCAATGTTGATGATGAGCCAAGCACAATACAAATCGATACGCTGACTGAGCAAGTTCAAGCCTTTAATGGCAAGTTACCCGTCAGTGTTGTCGGCCTCGGCGGCGGTTCAACCATGGATGTGGCCAAAGCGGTATCCCTGATGCTGACCAATCCAGGCGGCTCTGCCATGTACCAAGGTTGGGACTTGATCAAAAACCCAGCGGTACACCATATCGGTATCCCTACGATTTCGGGTACTGGCGCCGAAGCGTCACGCACCGCCGTATTATGTGGTCCAGTGCGTAAGTTAGGCCTGAACTCAGATTACACAGTATTCGATCAAATCATCATGGATTCTGAGTTAATCGAAGGCGTGGAAACCGATCAATGGTTCTACACAGGTATGGATTGCTATATCCACTGCGTTGAATCATTAGAAGGCACCTTCTTAAACGAATTCTCTAAATCCTACGCTGAAAAAGCCATGGATTTATGTCGCCAAGTGTACTTAGACGACCACGTAGAAAAAGACGACAAGCTGATGATGGCGTCATTTATGGGCGGTATGAGTATCGCTTACAGCCAAGTGGGTGCTTGCCATGCGGTTTCTTACGGTCTGTCCTACATCCTGGGTTACCACCACGGTATCGGTAACTGTATCGCCTTTGACGTGTTAGAAGAATTCTATCCAGAAGGTGTGGCAGAGTTCCGTCTGATGATGAAGAAACACAACATCACCCTGCCAAAGAACATCTGTAAAGATCTGCCGGATGAAACCATTGCTAAAATGGTTGCCGTGACTAAGAGCATGGGTCCATTATGGGCTAACGTTTACGGCGCAGGTTGGGAAGAAAAAGTCACAGATGAGATGTTGACTGCTCTGTTCCGTCGCATTTAAGCTCTCAAGCATATGACAAGGGCTCGTTTGCGAGCCCTTTTTCTTTATACTGACCAAAATTGAAAAATAGGAAAATGCGATGAATGTGACTCTGTTAATCCCGGCACGTTACGGTTCAAGCCGCTTCCCGGGCAAACCCCTAGCCCCGATTAACGGCAAGCCGATGATCCAACATGTGTATGAGCGCGCCTCTCTAGCCAAAGGCCTGACGAATATTTATGTTGCTACCGATGATGAGCGCATTAAGAGTGCCGTTGAAGGTTTTGGCGGCAAAGTCGTGATGACCAGTCCAGATGCCGCATCGGGCACGGATCGTATCAATGATGCCATCACTCAGCTAGGGCTTAAGGATGATGACTTAGTGATCAACCTACAGGGCGATCAACCCCTTATCGATCCGACGTCCATAGAGCAAGTGATCAGTCTATTCGAGCGTCACCCAGGTGAGTTTGAAATGGCGACCTTAGGCTTTGAAATCGTCAACAAGGCCGAGCTAGATGATCCTATGCATGTGAAGATGGTGTTCGATAACAACAATTACGCGCTGTATTTCTCCCGCGCCCGCATTCCCTTTGGCCGAGATACCCAAGACTACCCGGTTTACAAACATTTAGGGGTCTATGCTTACACCCGCAGATTCGTGCAGACCTTTGCAGCCCTGCCCTTAGGCCGACTCGAAGATCTGGAAAAGCTGGAGCAACTACGGGCACTAGAGTATGGCCACAGGATCAAAATCGCCATCAGTGCCTTCGACTCTATTGAAGTTGACACACCAGAAGATATCCGCAAATGTGAACAACGTTTGGCGGTTGATTAATCTTTACGTTTTTCAATACAGGAGCTGTATATGTCAACCTTAGAGGTGTGGATCATCATTATTTTGATCTTAGGTGTCATCGCCAGCAATCTTGCTGCATTGAAATACAGTGCAAAATTTAAGCTGCCGCAATTTGGTCAACACGACAAAAACAAGCAGCTTAAGACCGGAAAGACTCAGACTAGTGCTCCGGACAAGGCTGATGATGAGGCCAATCAAGTCCCCTCCTCGACGGCACAGCCCCCTAGTGACAACAAAACTCAGCATAAAGAGTGATGTATACCTAGGTATTTATCACTCAGCCAAGTCTGTCCATGTTATGCAAAAAGGCGCTAATACCTTTTTATTGTGTACATCTGACTCCATCCAGATTGTTTTGCATCAGTGAGTATCCATCAACACTCACTGATACATTATCCATCCAAGTTAGCGTAACAATAACAATGGAATATGACTTTTACTGATCATCCTTGTGGTATTGCTACCCACAAAAAATTCCCTTATCCGCGAGTGCCCATAGGCACCCATCACCATAAGATCAATTTGATGTTCAGCTTGATAACTTGCAAGGGCCGCTTGTACTTCCCCTTGGCAAACAGCGGTAATGACATTGAAGTTTGCTTCGTGAAGAACATCTTCAACTAATCCTAATTCAGCCGTAGCCTGAGCTTGATTGTCTGACACCATGACTACATGACACTCCAGTCCTCTTAGTAGCGGACTACTGGCTACGCGATTTAGCGCCTTTTTCGCCGTTGGACTGCCATCATAGGCAATCATAAATCGCTTTGGTGCTTGAAACTCTGCCATCACCACTAAGATAGGTTGTTTGAGTGTGCGAATGACACTTTCAAGGTGGCTGCCAATCGCCTGTGCTTGATCTTGATGTTGTTCACCTTGACGCCCCATCACCACCAATCTGGCTTTACACTCTTGCTCTAACAAGGTTTCAACCAAGTCGCCATGGCGCTGCAAGGTTTCAATCTCAACTGCTGGTGCGGACTCAATAAGACGAGTTCGCGCATCTTGCAACAGATATTTGCCCTGCTCAAGCGCCAATTTACTTCGACGAGCCTCAAGTTCTACCATCTCATTAAGCAAGTGTTCTCGCGTACCTAGGCCAATATTTCCCGATAGATTTGACTCTGTTGGATAAGCAGACTTATCCAACACATGCAATAATGTCACTGGCGCATCAAGTTGAGTTGCAGCCCAGCTACTAGCATCACATACCGCGAGGGTTGCTTTTGAACCGTCAATACAGGCAATCACATTTGTCATCGTTATTTTCCTTATTACTGTGTTGCTAGAGGATTAGTGACCAGACATCATTTTTTCGACTTCTTCTGGCTTATCATGCACCCCAAATTTATCGACTATGGTGGCACTGGCTTCGTTAAGGCCTATCAATTCAACTTCAGTCCCCTCGCGACGGAATTTAATCACCACCTTATCCAGCGCTGATACCGCGGTAATATCCCAAAAATGCGCTTGAGATAGATCGATAGTGACCTTATCAACCACTTCCCTAAAATCGAATGAATTACTGAACTTATCTGCCGAAGCAAAAAAGACTTGCCCAATAACCTGATAATGGCGACCAGTGTCGCTAGAAGTCGTTGCACTCTTAACCACCATAAAACGGCCCACTTTATTAGCAAAGAACAGGGACGCGAGTAGTACCCCCACAAATACCCCCATGGCTAAGTTATGGGTAGCGACCACCACCACAACTGTGGCGACCATCACAAGGTTAGTTGACATTGGGTGATGCTTAAGATTACGAATGGAATCCCAAGAGAAAGTACCGATAGATACCATGATCATCACAGCAACCAGTGCCGCCATAGGGATGAGTTTTAACCACTCGCCGAGGAATACAATCAATATGAGTAGAAATACCCCTGCAGAAAAAGTCGATAACCGTCCGCGACCACCCGATTTAACGTTGATGATCGACTGGCCAATCATGGCACAACCCGCCATACCGCCCATTAAACCCGCACCAATATTGGCAATGCCTTGGCCCTTACATTCGCGGTTTTTATCGCTTTGGGTATCGGTTAAATCATCGACTATGGTGGCTGTCATCATAGATTCCAACAAACCCACCACGGCAAGGCCGGCCGAGTAAGGGAAGATGATCATCAGCGTTTCAAAGGTTAATGGCACTTCAGGCCAGAGGAAAATAGGCAAAGTATCAGGCAGTTGTCCCATGTCGCCGACAGTGCGGATATCTAACCCCATATAAACCGCAAACAGCGTTAAACCTACTATACAGACCAAAGGCGAAGGTAAAGATTTACCAATCACAGGGATGAGTGGGAACAGGTAAATGATACATAGGCCAGCTGCAGTCATCGCATACACATGCCAAGTCACATTGGTCAGTTCAGGTAACTGGGCCATAAAGATGAGGATGGCCAGCGCATTCACAAAGCCAGTCACCACGGAGCGGGAGACGAAACGCATCAAGCTACCGAGTTTTAAGTAACCCGCAGCAATTTGCAGTACACCGGTTAATAGGGTCGCCGCGAGTAGATACTCGAGGCCATGTTCCTTCACTAACGTCACCATCAACAGCGCCATAGCGCCGGTTGCAGCAGAGATCATGCCGGGACGCCCCCCCGTAAACGCGATGACCACAGCGATACAGAATGAAGCATACAGGCCGACCTTAGGATCGACACCTGCAATAATTGAAAAGGCAATCGCCTCAGGGATTAACGCCAGTGCCACTACAATACCGGCTAACAGATCTCCACGTATATTGGAGAACCACTCTTTTTTCATGGTTTGTATCATTTCACTCACTCTGTTTAAAATTTGATCATAGATTCCAATGGTCTATGTCAACGCTTGACAAAAATGTCAGTGCACAGCCAATAAGGTACTTATACCTCAAGGTGACAAAATACAATTGGGATTATGGGTACAGCAAAACAACTACCGAGTCGGTAGCGACTAAGGACAGATCATAGCGATCCAAGAAGGAAGGAGTAAACTAATGCGGCTTAATGCTCATCACCGAAAAATAACCTCGCTCATGTGAGTTAACTTAAATTTAACTGGATTAAAAATAGTTGTGCTTTATGAAATAGCGATACTTAGGCCTTTTTAAAACACTGCTACAGCCTAAAACTGCGCCACTGCATAAAACAGGCCGAATTATAGAGAGTTATTTGATCAAAATCAAAAGAGTTAACCTGACACAAAATAGCGGTTTAAGAAGCGAGTCAGCCTCTTCCATAATGAAATATCTTTTTTGATATTGTTTTTAACATCGCGATTTAGCCCAAGACGTTGCTCACGAATGTTACGACGCTCATCGGCGCGATTCGCCACCTCGGCAAATGTATGCCGTTGCTCAAGTGTCATGCTCGCCATAAAACTGCGAAAAGGGATCTTTGGGGACATAGCCGCCGAATTGGTCTTTGGTGTACTACACATAATCTGCACTCCCAATGGTTAATCATTCATCTAATGAACAAGACCCGCCACAAAAGAGAAACATTTCACGCCAACAACAAAAACAGCCACAGCGAACAATTGCTCGAATCGCAGTACTAAGCATACCGAGCACAAGCTTGAGCGACACAAGTCAATAGATCTAAACCTAGTCGTGACCTTATACCGCTCTATGTCTTGGAAGCTTAATTGAGATAAGTGCCGCTAACCCAATAAATGCCGCCGAGATCCACAGACACGCCGCCATGCCATACGCTTGATACACCCAGCCTGATAATACCGTGCCTATCAAGCGTCCCATCGCATTAGCCATATAGTAAAAGCCCACATCTAAGGACACACCGTCTGCATCGGCATAACTGACAATCAGATAGCTGTGTAATGAAGAGTTGATGGCAAATAAGGCCCCAAACAGCATTAATCCCCAAACCAATATACTCGCGGCATGGAAGTCATAACTTATTGCCAGTGCAAGACCGGCTGGCACTATGCTCAATATCGCCGCCCAAGCTAGGGCACTACGCCCATCAGGGACCCTAGCCTGACTTTTGCCCATCTGCTTTGCCCCAGTCAATCGGGGCGCCAAAGCTTGCACTATGCCGTAACCTATCACCCAGAGTGCGAGAAAGCCGCCGACATACCAATGGTCCCAACCAAAGCTTGAGGCCAGATAAACGGGTAAGGCCACCACAAACCACACATCCCGCGCGCCAAACAAGAACATGCGCGCGGCGGAAAGTGTGTTTACTGCCGGACTCTTAGAAAAAATCTCGGTGAACTTTGGTTTGTTTTTGGCCTTACCTAAGTCGCGCCGCAAACTTAACAGACTAAAAATCCACACCAGCAATAGACCCATCGCCATGCCTAACACAGCCCGCTGGAATCCAAACACCGTCAGCAAGGCACCGCCCAAGAAGAACCCCGCCCCCTTTAAGGCATTTTTGGATCCGGTGAGCATGGCAATCCACTTATACAACTCACCCTGGGCATCCTTAGGCACCAAGAGTTTGATACTGCTCTTGGCGCTCATTTTATTGAGATCTTTAGCGATACCCGACAGGGCCTGCGCCGCCATCACCCAAGCAACCGTGAGCATGGCAGAGGGAACTAGCAGCATGCTCAGGGCGAAAATCTGCATAAACAGACCGATATTCATGGTCTTATTTAAACCTAGACGCGCCCCGAGCCAGCCACCGACTAAGTTAGTGATCACCCCAAAGATTTCATAGAAGAGGAATAGCATGGCAATTTGCAACGGGCTATAACCTAGGCCATGAAAATGGAGCACCACTAACATCCGCAGTGCGCCGTCGGTGAGCGTGAAGGCCCAATAGTTACCAGTGATCACTAAGTACTGGCGAATTTCGGGTGATATGTTGGACAAGAACCCAGTCAGCTTAGCCATAAAGCTTATGCCTTATCCATCAGACCGACCATGCGAGCCAGTTCTGCCGCACGGTTAGCATAGCCCCACTCGTTATCATACCAAGCGTAGAGTTTGACCTGAGTGCCATTGATAATCATGGTCGATAGTGCATCGATAATGCTCGAACGGGGATCGGTTTTATAATCCACCGACACTAATGGCCGTTCCTCATAACCTAAAATGCCTTTTAATGGTCCATCTGCGGCTGCTTTTAACAGGCGATTGACCTCGGCCTCGGTGGTTTTACGGCTCACCTCGAATACACAATCGGTTAATGAGGCATTCGCAAGCGGTACGCGCACCGCATGGCCGTTTAGCTTGCCCTTAAGTTCAGGGAAAATATGGGTAATGGCGGTCGCAGAACCCGTCGTAG
>NZ_PFGL01000029.1:28749-29665 GCF_002783505.1 Shewanella sp. CG12_big_fil_rev_8_21_14_0_65_47_15 | reverse complement strand
ACCGTCTTCTTCGCCCGCTTGGCCAGTTTCTAAACTGCCTAAACAGCCAATTTCACCTTCAACAGACACACCACAAGCATGGGCAAATGCTACAGTACGGCGAGTGACATCAACGTTGTAATCGTATGACGCAGGTGTTTTTCCATCAGCCATTAGCGAGCCATCCATCATGACTGATGACATGCCTAACTGAATTGAACGCTGACAAATGTCAGGATCAGTACCGTGATCTTGATGAATACACACCGGGATATCAGGATACTGCTCAAGTGCCGCTGCCATTAAATATTTTAAAAATTGTGGGCGAGCATATTTACGTGCACCAGCAGAAGCCTGAACAATCACAGGGCTGTCGGTCGCTTCAGCCGCTTGCATAATTGCACGCATTTGCTCAAGGTTATTCACGTTAAAAGCAGGGACGCCATAACCATGCTCTGCAGCGTGGTCGAGCAGTTGTCGTAGAGAGATAAGAGCCATTTTTTGTTCTCCAATAATAGGGTGATTACTCACCTAGGTCACTATCGTTTGGACGGATTTTTTACTCTACCGCAGCTAAACAACCACTGTGGTAGAGCAGTTTTTTTATAGTTATTATTTGGTTTTACGGCATCAATACTTGGTGTGGACTAAGCGCCACGCTTTTCAAGCATTGCTACTGCGGGAAGTTCTTTGCCTTCTAAAAACTCAAGGAAAGCACCACCGCCGGTTGAAATATAAGATACTTTGTCGGCAATATTGTATTTATCCACTGCCGCTAGAGTGTCACCACCGCCGGCAATAGAAAATGCTTTTGAATTAGCAATGGCCTCAGCAATACGCTTAGTACCTTCACCAAATTGATCGAATTCAAACACGCCCACAGGACCATTCCAGACTATGGTACCAGCTTGCTCAATTATCTTAGCCAGGGCTTCAG
>NZ_PFGL01000029.1:17767-28577 GCF_002783505.1 Shewanella sp. CG12_big_fil_rev_8_21_14_0_65_47_15 | reverse complement strand
TAAGTCAGCTTCGTACAAGGACTTACCGACATTGTGCCCCGCCGCAGCGATAAAGGTGTTGGCGATACCACCGCCAACCACTAATTGATCCACTATGCCCGATAAGCTTTCTAATACGGTCAGCTTAGTCGACACTTTAGAGCCGCCAACGATCGCCACTAATGGACGAGCAGGGTTATCTAACGCTTTGCCTAAGGCGTCTAACTCTTGGGCCAGCAATGGGCCAGCACAGGCGATAGGCGCGTATAAACCTACACCGTTGGTTGAGGCTTCTGCGCGGTGAGCGGTACCGAAGGCATCCATCACATAAACGTCGCATAGTGCGGCCATTTTCTTAGATAACGCTTCGTCGTTTTTCTTCTCGCCTTTGTTAAAGCGAACGTTTTCAAACACAACCACTTCACCTACAGCAACTTCAACGCCGTCTAAATAGTCGGTCGCTAAACGGACTGTGCAAGACAGGGCTTTGGCCAAGTAATCGACCACAGGTTGCATTGAGAATTCGCTGTTGTACTCACTTTCGGTTGGGCGACCTAAGTGAGACATCACCATCACAGCCGCACCTTTGGCAAGGGCTAACTCGATAGTAGGGAGGGAGGCACGCAAACGTGCATCACTGGTGACGACGCCATTGCTGACCGGCACATTAAGATCTTCACGGATAAGCACTCGCTTACCTTGGAGATCTAAATCTGACATATTGATAATTGCCATGGTAACACTTCCTTTTATAATCAAAAAACAAACTGGTTTTTCATCAATCGGTTAGAGTGGATAGCGACTCGGCACTCGACATCCCGTCGAATTGGCGATCCACGCTTTAACCCATTGGTATAAATTCTTTTTCAGCTTTGTTTAGCCGCAATCATAGCTAAACTGGTATCTAACATGCGATTGGCAAAGCCCCACTCGTTATCGCACCACAGCAGCAATTTGACCAACTGGCCCGCACTCACTCGAGTCTGGGTACCATCGACAATACTAGAACGGGGATCATGGTTAAAATCACATGATACAAGCGGCTCATCAGTATAGCCCAAGATGCCGTTAAATCGTCCATTAGCAGCCAATTCTAACACTTGATTGACGGTAGCAATATCCACTGTTTTCGCTAAAGTGACCGAAAGATCGATGGCGGTCACATTGATGGTGGGGACACGCACCGAAATCGCCTCAAACTTGTCTTTCATGTGCGGCAAAATCCGCTCGATGCCGCGAGCAAGTTTAGTGTCGACTGGAATAATGGATTGGCCAGCGGCGCGGGTGCGACGCAGATCATCATGATAGGCATCAATCACTTGCTGATCGTTCATCGCAGAATGGATAGTGGTAATGGCGCCGCTTTTCACCCCAAAGTGTTTATCGAGCACATCGATAACTGGGACGATACAGTTGGTGGTACAGGAGGCGTTAGAAACCACAGTATGCTCGGCGCGCAGTAAATCGTGGTTTACACCATAGACAATAGTGCCGTCGACATCGGCCGACGAGGGATGACTGATCAGCACCCGTTTAGCGCCAGCATGGATATGGGCCTCGCAGCTTTGGCGATCTAAAATTGCACCAGTGGCTTCATAGACGATATCAATATCCATCTCGCGCCATGGCAATTTTGCGGGATCCGCTTCATGGAGGATTTTGATGGCATCATCGCCGATCAGCATATGATCGTCGGCTAGCTTAACTTTATGCGCAAAACGACCGTGGGTAGTATCGTACTGGGTCAAGTGAATGATGGCTTCAGGCTTGGCTAATTCGTTTATCGCGACAATCTGTATTTGCTGACGTTTTCCCGACTCATATAAAGCTCGAAGAATAGAGCGGCCAATACGACCATAACCATTGATTGCGACTCGGATCATTGAGGTCTCAATTTCCTCTTAATAATGCTGCATAGACAAAAACGGCCTGCAAACGATTGCAGGCCGCATTATACAGATTAACGGTTCAAAAGTTTAACCTTTTGTATTTAA
Organism: Shewanella sp. CG12_big_fil_rev_8_21_14_0_65_47_15; assembly: GCF_002783505.1. GTDB lineage: Bacteria > Pseudomonadota > Gammaproteobacteria > Enterobacterales > Shewanellaceae > Shewanella. The sequence goes on along the minus strand of NZ_PFGL01000029.1, from coordinate 26,604 downwards.
TCTAATCCCTTAAGCTATTAGCCTAATGATTTTGCTGCATTCAGCACATTTTCAACGGTGAAGCCAAAATGGTTCAGCAGTACGTTACCAGGCGCTGACTCACCAAAGGTGGTCATGCCCACAACAGTGCCTTCGAAACCAACATACTTGTACCAGAAATCGGTATGGGCCGCTTCGATAGCAATACGTTTAGTCACAGCACGTGGCAGAACAGCTTCTTTGTACGCTGCATCTTGCTTATCAAACTCAGTGTTTGATGGCATAGAAACCACACGCACCTGTTTGCCTTGCTCGGTCAAAGCCGCTGCAGCTTCCATCGCTAACTGTACTTCGCTACCAGTTGCGATCAGGATGTACTCAGGCGTACCCGCGCAATCCTTAAGCACGTAAGCGCCTTTTGCCACATTGGCTAATTGCTCGGCGCTGCGGACTTGGGCCTTGAGGTTTTGACGGCTGAAAATCAGTGATGTTGGTGCATGACGACGTTCGATAGCCGCCTTCCAAGCCACCGCGGTTTCAGCCGCGTCACATGGGCGCCATACCGCCATGTTTGGCGTCATACGCAGGTTAGCTAATTGCTCAACGGGTTGGTGAGTTGGGCCGTCTTCACCTTGACCGATAGAGTCATGGGTATAAACGAAGATGTTTTGAATGCCCATCAGCGCAGACATACGCACAGCGTTCCGGGCGTATTCCATAAACATCATGAAAGTTGCGCCGTAATTGATAAAGCCACCGTGGAGTGACACACCGTTCATAATGCCGCTCATACCAAACTCACGCACACCGTAGTACACGTAGTTGCCTGCGGCATCGTCTTGAATACCCTTAGAACCTGACCATAGGGTTAAGTTAGAACCCGCTAAGTCGGCAGAGCCACCAAGCAGTTCAGGTAACATAGCACCAAAGGCTCCGATGGCATTTTGTGACGCTTTACGGCTCGCAATACCTTCGGCTTTATCTTGGCAAGCCTGGATAAATGCCTGAGCTTTTTCTTCAAAATCGGCAGGTAATTCGCCTTTCAGTACACGGCGCTCATATTCTGCCGCCAGTTCAGGGTAGGCTTTAGCGTAGGCAGCGAATTTTTCGTTCCAAGCGGCTTCACGGGCAGCGCCTGCTTCTTTGGCGTCCCAGCCTGCATAAACATCGCTTGGGATTTCGAATGGTGCATGTGGCCAGCCTAAGAATTCACGGGCCGCTGCAATTTCTGCGTCACCTAATGGCGCGCCGTGGCAATCGTGGCTGCCTGATTTGTTTGGCGAACCAAAACCGATAATAGTTTTGCAGCAGATCATAGTCGGCTTGTCGGTCACCGCTTTAGCCGCTGCGATAGCCGCGTGAATCGCATCGCTATCATGGCCATCAACGTTGGCAATCACATGCCAGCCGTAGGATTCGAAACGTTTTGGCGTATCATCGGTAAACCAGCCTTCAACATGGCCGTCGATAGAGATACCGTTGTCATCCCAAAATGCGATCAGTTTGCCTAGGCCTAAAGTGCCAGCTAATGAACAGGCTTCGTGGGAAATACCTTCCATCAAACAGCCATCGCCTAAGAAGCAGTATGTGTAGTGATCGACGATATCGTGACCATCACGGTTAAACTGCGCCGCTAGTGTTCTTTCGGCAATTGCCATACCCACAGCGTTGCTGATACCTGCGCCTAATGGACCCGTTGTGGTTTCAACGCCTGGGGTGTAACCGTATTCAGGATGACCTGGGGTTTTTGAATGTAACTGACGGAATTGCTTCAGCTCATCCATTGGCAAGTCATAACCCGTCAGGTGAAGTAAAGAATAGATCAGCATAGAGCCGTGACCGTTAGAGAGGATAAAACGATCTCTATCTACCCATTTTGGATTGTTCGGATTGTGCTTAAGGAAATCATTCCACAGCACTTGCGCAATGTCTGCCATGCCCATTGGGGCTCCGGGGTGGCCTGAGTTTGCTTTTTGAACTGCATCCATACTTAACGCACGGATTGCGTTGGCGAGTACTTTACGGGAAGACATGCTCTCTCCTGCTTAATTTGTGGGGTCTAGCGGGCAATTTGGACGCATATTTTCCCCTACATAAAGGGATGACGCAAACGAAAAATGCACACTAAGGCTTAAGTTGGGACATTTTAAAGTGGTATGGAGCTGGCATTCTGACGATAAAGCACCTCAAATCGACAACATTTATATTACATAGCATTCCATAAGATCATTTTATCCAAGCCAAATCCGGCCATCGGCAAGGTAACTTTGAAGACTCGCCTGGAAAGCGAGTATGAAAGTCCAGATTTATGCCAAATGGGGATAGGAAAAATAATAAAATAAATTCAAAGCATTAAATGCAATACCCAAGTGAATAGCCCCCTTCACAATTTGGCGTACGCCTCACTTTACACACAAATATTTAGCTTAGGGGGTGTCATCAAAGTGAATTTCCACTAAAATAGCCGTCTAGATGTAGATGCTTCTACACGTTTGAATGCTAACGACGAGATTTTCCTACTATGGCAAAGCACTTGTTTACTTCTGAGTCGGTCTCAGAAGGTCATCCCGATAAGATTGCAGATCAGATTTCTGATGCTGTGCTAGATGCAATTCTGGCCCAAGATCCCAAAGCACGCGTGGCGTGTGAAACTTATGTCAAAACCGGCATGGTATTAGTCGGTGGCGAAGTCACTACCTCTGCCTGGGTTGATATTGAAGAACTGACCCGTAAAACGGTTCGTGAAATTGGCTATACCCATTCAGATATGGGTTTTGATGCCGATTCTTGCGCCGTATTAAACGCCATTGGTAAACAGTCTCCCGACATTAACCAAGGTGTTGACCGCGCCGATCCTAAAGAGCAAGGCGCCGGCGACCAAGGACTAATGTTCGGTTATGCCAGCAACGAAACCGACATTCTGATGCCTGCACCTATCACCTATGCCCACGCATTAGTGAAGCGTCAATCGGAAGTACGTAAAAACGGCACGCTGCCATGGCTACGCCCCGACGCGAAGAGCCAAGTCACCTTCGCCTACGAAAACAACAAAATTGTCGGTATCGATGCAATCGTGCTTTCAACCCAGCACAGCCCTGACATTGCCCAAGCAGATTTGATCGAAGGCGTGATGGAAACCATCATCAAACCAGTTCTGCCTGCCCAGTGGTTAAGCAAAGACACTAAATACTTTATCAACCCAACAGGTCGTTTCGTTATCGGCGGACCTATGGGTGACTGTGGTTTAACCGGTCGTAAGATCATCGTTGATACCTACGGCGGTATGGCCCGTCATGGTGGTGGAGCGTTCTCGGGTAAAGATCCATCAAAAGTTGACCGTAGTGCAGCTTACGCTGCCCGTTATGTAGCGAAAAACATCGTTGCTGCGGGTCTGGCTGACCGTTGTGAATTGCAAGTGTCCTACGCTATCGGTGTGGCAGAGCCAACATCCATCAGCATCGAAACCTTCGGTACGGGTAAAGTGTCTGAAGAAGTGCTGATCAAGTTAGTGCGTCAACACTTCGATCTGCGCCCATATGGCCTGACTGAAATGTTAAATCTGGCTCGCCCAATTTATCAGGCAACTGCCGCTTACGGTCACTTTGGCCGCAACGAGTTCCCATGGGAAGCGACGGATAAAGCCGAAGCACTGCGCGCTGACGCGGGTCTGTAGCCTTAATACACCTCACGGTTTACGATTAAGCGCCATAAAAAACCGCCATTGAGCGGTTTTTTTATACCTGTTTAAACCCTTAGCCAATCCCAAATCGCACTTTTTTGAGTATTTTCTATTTCTTATTAATCAGGCGATTATAAAGACGAGATAATTATATTCATGCTTATCAAATAACATCTTTTCCAAATTAAGTTGTTGGATATAAAATAAAATTCATAATCAAAAACAATTAATCTAGGCACTTAGCACTGCAATTAACATCGACAAAAGACATTTGATTTTGAAACACAGTCAACTACGCTTATGGGCACTGCGAGATATCTCTTTGCAGTCACTACGGGTTTTACTTTGACAGGGAAGTCGAGAACAACCTCTACTCTATTTCCCATAAGTAAAACAAACATGTCACTCTATACTGGCATAGCCAGTTACTGTTCGAATAAGGATATTCAAAATGACTAGTTTGAATTTTATCGCCCCACATAATCAAATTGCTTTTGCTGCCCCAGAAAAAAACAGTACGGGAGTTTCCTCTTGGAAAGTATCAACTAAGCGCGGTACCCAATCAGGTCTGGGAGTCTCGGTCTCAGGTGCCGGCGCTTGGGCCAAACTAGATGGTACAATGAAGTTCAAAATTCGTAGTTTAGATAACTCAAAAACCTACGACATGATGAAGAAGGAATACCATATCGGTGGCGGCGTGAGTGCGTTCTGGAGCTGGTTAGGTATTTCGGCCAATGCGGAAACCCATAAAGAAGAAATTCACGAAGTCTTCAAGGAAGTTTCAAACTCACAGGAAGTCGATGGTGCGGCCAATGTTAGCCTTTATGTATCTGGCCAATATCCTAATGTGCAGGTCGATGCGTCAGGCTATGTGTTGATTATGCAAATTGAGGACAGTTCTGGTAATACTTACAATATGATGTCAGCGGGCGACCCCGCTAGCGATACTGGTGCGCAAGATCAAAACGGTAATGCATTACCGAGTAAAGATAACAACAGCACTATTACCTTGTAGCGACCAGCAGTATAGGTAGCAATATCATCGCCCCAGTCCGATGTACTGGGGCGTATTTTGAGAAATAACTCATATGTATATTGTCACACTCCCCCAGGATCTGATTCAGCGAAATCATTTAATACTCGCATCATCGGGCGAAAAACGTTTAAAAACCGATGAAAAACAGCTAATCACGGCTTCAACGCTAAGTGGGACACTCTATCAAGGATATAATCAGGTATATGCGCAACTGACTGCTGGCAGCCAAGGTTCAATTGAACTCCACTTTGAACTTTCAATTCCCAGTATTTCGGCAGCGACATTTGCATCATACCGTGACGAAATTAGGCAAATATTATCCCCAGAGGATGAATTACACATTTCGATTGCAGCCGGGATTACACCTCCACCGCCCCAAGCAGCAACTAAAATGGCGAACTATGGATTACAACTGTTTGCACAACAGATAATAAAGGAGGCCAACATCACTGAACACAGAATCGGCTTTAATGCGTTTTCATCCCCAGCTGCTTGTCAAAAAATACTGTTGAGTATGCGTCAACTAGCTGTAGTACAAGTCCAATTTTCAGGCTCGCTCGCATTAAGTTCACACTTAACCACAACACAAAATCTAGCCGTATATTTGCCTATCACATCGATCGTTTTCAGTGACGGTTTAACGATTCCATTTTCAGCCTATGCCACAAATGCACTTGTCACTGAGACGCCACAACAACAATTAACTATCCCTGAGCATTTCTGGTCTTAATCGGCTTTAGCAATGATCGAAATGGGCGTTTTGCATGCAGAGTAGACCTAGCTGCTCTTGGGATAAAATGGCGCACTCCAGTGGCTTCTTCGTGTTCACACGGCTTGCTTGCTCATCGGTCAGTCGCGTTATCGCCGCCGAATAGGCATTGGTTCGGCCACAATCGAGCCAAATATCCCCAACTTGAACCCAATAATGCAATGCTTGCCCTGAGTTAGAGATAAACTCCACTTCGAATCCCTTCGCCTCACCGCCACGGTGAGCACACTCGGATAGAACCAGCCTCAGATTGTCCCAAGCCGATAAAGTGATCCCAGCGTAGGCCGCTAATAGAGACTCAATAAATTGCACGCTCATGCCTTTATCTCCGTTATTTATACCAGTAGATATTAAATCCTCAATGTCTATCGTCACACAGCTAGCCTTGAGTCTTTGCCACCATTAAATAGTAATCCCTTGCTGAGACAGTGAAAAAATCCACCACCTGCATATGCGCTTTCCCCGAGTGGGCGGCAAAGGAACGCTCATTATCTTCGGCGATAAAGGTCAACATATAACTAAAATGCGGAGCAACTTGGCGGCGAATTTCACTGACTAACGCCTCGAAAACACCTTGTCCACGGTAGGCCTGCTTTACCCAAATGGGCCCGTATTGGCAAGAGTTTGCCTTAGTTAATTTAGGCCCATGCCAATCGAGTTGGGGTAAACGATTCAGTAAGGTGCGGTACATTGGCCAATGCTCGAAAAATCCCCAACGGCCAGCAATCACATAACCAACTATCTGCTGCTCTAACTGCGCCACCACAATCCAATGATGCTGCACTAGCTCAGTTAGTTCACTGTGGGAAAAAGCCTGCCCCTGCAGCCCCATATTGGCCGAAGCTAGCTCATCATTGAGGTGTGTTCTTTCAAGTATCACTAATAAATCAACATCTTGTAGTGTAGCCAGTCGTATCTTCACTGCAATTCTCTTCGTTTTGCCGAAACAGGGGACGCGCCAGTATACAGGAGACAAATACCAACCCAATAATAGATGCACATTTATTATGGCTTTTTTACCGCACAGATTTGCTAATTATCCTTTTGTTTCCCAAACTTAATGCATATTTAGCCACAGCTAGGCGACTTTATGCTGCCCGATACTATCAATCCGAATGTGAGTCTGCTCGACAGTGATCATCAACAAATCAATTTTGGACGTTGGATGCACCAATGTGAATTGATCAAAAGCTTTTATAACGCCAGCAGCGTTTTTGTGCTCCAATCGATTCACTCAGGTTTTGAGATTATTGTCAGCTCCATGAGCGAAACCCCACTCTTCACTTCGGGCACTCTCTATCCATCAGACTTTCCCCTCTTTAAACAATGTGTTTATAGCAAGCCGGAGGGAGACTATCAAAACCTCGCACGGTTTATGCTCGATGAATTACCGCGGGATTTTGATGGTATACAGCATATTCTCTCCCGTCCAATCACTTGGCCCGATGGCAGTCGGTTTGGCGCCTTGTGCGTACTCAATCCACACATGACAGACCCCCTAGGCAATGCCGCTATGCTGGAGCCGTTTCAGATCTTGCTGCAGCAGGATCTCTCCCTGTTATGTCAGTACCATCGCATCGAATCCCTTTCCATGCGCGATCAAGAAACCGGTATGCTCAACCATTATGGTTTTGTGATGATGGCGCCAAGACAGCTCAATTTAGGCCGCCGCTTTGGTGCCCATGCGGGGATCATTTTCTTTGAATTACAATGCCCTAAAAACACAGAAAAAAACCTTGAAGAAAAACACCATAGATTACTCGGTAACTTGATCCAAGATACGATACGCACCGCCGATATTGCCGCCCATTACACTTCGACTCAGTTTGTCGTATTAGTATTTGTGGATAATGAGCGGGATGTGTTGCATATTATGAAGCGAGTCGAAAAACAGTTAGAACAGCAAAACCATGCACTTAAACTCGATAGCAGCTATAGTTTTTTTAGCCCGGAATCGAGTGCCAAACTAGCCCCTATGATGGAAGAAGCCCGCTGTCAGCTCATATCAATGCGCCCAGACGCGACAGAAATGATCGCGCCCAGTTCAAGCACTATCGACTCGAGCCTATACGACAATCCTGCAGCCGATTCCGCAGAGCTTTGAGTATTATTTGATACGCTCATCTTGACGCTTAGCCCATTGAATAAACAACACTACGGGATAGGGCGACATCAGTACAAGCCCTAAACCAATCAGCGTTGAGATTAATAACATGCCGCTGATATATAGACTCCATTGGGTCAACAGATAGATCCCAAGCCCGCAAACTAACATCAATACGCCTAACCAATGTAAAAACTTCAACAAATTCATAATACTTTTAATTGGATCCGCCATATAAACCTCTTTAGATCTCGGGCTAAACTTGTCACACTATGGCCATAACCATGGAAAAAGGAACCGCAATGATGTTAAAACAAACATTCCTCTTAGGTGCGCTACTGTTGGGACTCCCCGCCTGCCAAAGTACCGATGTCGCCCAAAATGAGACCATTCCACTACAGGGCAGTTGGCATATTGAGATGATTCAAGGTCAGCCAGCAATCGATTACAGCCCAGCACAAATCACCTTCGACACCGAAGGTAAACTCCATGGCAACAACAGTTGTAATAACTTCTTCGGCCAATACTCTCAGCAGGGTCAAGAACTTAAGTTAATGCCAGCGGGGAGTACAATGAAAGCCTGTGTCGATGCCCTCATGCAACAAGAGCACAAAGTCATGCAGGCCATGCCACTCGTCGCCAAAGCAAAACTGCTGCAAGGTCGTCTCACCCTACTGAGCAGCGACGACAAACCTGTGCTGGTGTTAAGCCAAGTGAAGTAAACATAAGTCAAATAAGCCTAAGTCGTATAAACCCAAAAAAAACCGCCAGTGGCGGTTTTTTAGATCCAATATCATAACTTAGGCTTTGGTACTCTTCAGCGCCGCATGTTCGATTGCCGCATTTTGCTCGGCGAACACCGCGCTTTGTGCCATATCGGCATTATAGTGCTCGACATCGAGTTCATTTTCAGACTTGGCAATCACAGTCGTTGCCACGAGATCCCCCGAGACGTTAACGACTGTCCGAGCCATATCCAGAATACGGTCAATCCCCGCAATTAATGCCACCCCTTCTAAGGGTAAACCTACGGTCGAGAGCACTAAGGTCAGCATGACTAAGCCAGCACCCGGTACACCCGCCGTCCCGATGGACGCCAAAGTCGCGGTTAAAATAATAGTAAGATAATCCACCCAGGTTAAATCAATACCGAAGGCCTGCGCCACAAACAGCGCCGTCACCCCTTGGTATAAAGCCGTCCCGTCCATATTGATAGTAGTACCAAGGGGCAATACAAAACTCGAAATCTTTTTATTAACCCCGAGATACT
>NZ_PFGL01000029.1:515-17758 GCF_002783505.1 Shewanella sp. CG12_big_fil_rev_8_21_14_0_65_47_15 | reverse complement strand
GCCGAGCTTGAGGTAGTGAAAGCCACCGCCATAGCATTACTAATCCCCTTAAAGAACTGCAAAGGATCCAGCTTAGCAAATACACGTAACACTATGCTGTAAAAGCCTAAAACATGAATAATACAGCCAAGGTACACCGCAATAATCACCTTAATCAGCGGCCATAACATCTCAATGCCATATTCTCCCGCGACCCATGCCATTAGACCAAATACGCCGTAGGGGGCGAGTTTCATCACCATATCGGTCAGCTTGTACATGGCCTCGGCTAAGCTCTCAAACACTTTGACCGCAGGTTTGCCATGGTCGCCAATCAGTACCAAAGCAATGCCCAAAGCCACGGCGAATACAATCACTTGTAGGATCTGACCACTGGCTAAAGCCGCAACTGGATTGGTTGGCACTATGTCGATCAGGGTTTGCATCACCGAAGGGGCTTCCTTCACTGTCTGCACCGCATCATGGTGTAATAACGGCACGCCAGCGCCGGGCTGAATAACATAGCCCACCACTAAACCAAGGCTTATCGCAATCGCTGTAGTACAGAGATAAAATGCAAAGGATTTAAAGCCGATCCGCCCCATCTTGGCGGTGTCTTCCATCGAAGTCACGCCGACAATTAACGAACAAAATACCAAAGGCACAATCAGCATCTTAATGGTATTGACGAAGAGCGTGCCTATAGGTTTTAAGTAGGTTGCCTGCTCACCGAGCACGACTCCAGCGGTAATACCTAACACCATACCGACAAAAATTTGTAGCCATAGCGGCACTGACATCCAAAAAGACCAAGCACGGCCTAACGCTGATGACCTCTGTTTTGACATGTTTTTAACCTTGAGTTTTTGATAATGATATGGCGAGCCTCATCCTTGGCGGTGCTAGTTTAAGCCTCTAAATTAGCTAACCGCCGAGTCTAGCATAAGGAATAAAAATCTAAGGATGATCTGTATCACGTTGATGTCAACCGCTGCAAAATACCCTAAAGACGATGGGAACAAGCCTCCTAAGCCTCAAAATATCCCGTATTCGCTGGCGGGGCAATTTGTTGGCGATAAAGCGCGGCCGGAGGTTGCTCACGCTCGATTAAATAACTCCAGTAGTCATCATCGAAGCCGCTAAAGAGTGACTCGGATCCCCCCTGTGACTTGAGGATCAGCCACCACCAAACTAGGCCCCATAACCCAAACGTCAGTAAGGTTAAAATAAAATGCAATCCATGACGAATTTGCTTATCTTTTTTGGCATCGTAGACCTGCAAAAATCTTGGCTTAAAGAGACGGTTAGACTTAACGAATCCCATAATAGGCTCACTGAATTTAAGGTAGAAAAACCTAATACAAGCCTAGCAGATTAGACTTTAGTCGTACAAAGTTTCACCATTAAAAACTGCAACTCAAGGCAAAACCTCACCCCACTCGTTATCCCTGTGTGTTCCATGCTAAAGTGAGCCGCCTAAATTCCCTACCCAACAAGAGCGGTATTGTCGAATAACCGCCAAGGAGTTGTTATATGTTGATCCGTAAAGCTAAAGCGCAGGATCTCGCCGCCTTAGTACAATTTAATCAGGCAATGGCGCAGGAAACCGAAGGTCTCGCCTTAGACGAAACGACCCTGATTAAAGGCGTTAATGCCCTACTGAATCACCCAGAAAAAGGCTTTTATCTGGTAGCCGAAATTGATGGCGACATTGTCGGTTCGCTGATGGTTACCTTCGAATGGAGTGACTGGCGCGCCAAGGATTATTACTGGATCCAAAGCGTGTATATTCGCCCACAAAATCGCCGTCAGGGGATTTATGGCAAGCTCTATAACGAAGTTAAGCACTTAGCCGAGCTTAATGGCGGCGCCGCCAGTTTCCGTCTCTATGTGGAGCAAGAAAATACCGCCGCTCAGCAAACTTACCAGGCACTGGGGATGAAGCAAAGCTACTACCTGATGTACGAAGAAAAATAATTTATTCAAAACCTTATCTATAAAAAAACAGGATCGAGCCTATGGCAAGATCCTGTTTTTTTACGGCTAAAGACCCAAACTAACGGAAGAAACCAAACAGAATTGCCGTCATGGCCAACAGACCCGCAATCACCACAAAAATATTGCTGATCCGGCCACGGTAAGCCTTTAACGCTGGTACTTTGTACACAGCATACATAGGCATTAAGTACAGAATCGCCGCAATAATTGGCCCACCGAGCGCCTCGATCATCCCAAGAATGCTAGGATTTTTAATGGCAACGGCCCAGATAGTCGCAAACATAAATACCAGAATAAACTTGTTAATTTTTTGCTCTGGGATCGTTTTATTGCTAGAGCGTAGCTGCTTAACAATAATGCCCTTCATCCCTTCGGTCGCCCCCATATAATGACCAAAGAAAGAAGAAACAATCGCAATAAAGGCGATCAGCGGGCCAAAATAGCTCACAAAACCACTATTATGTACGTTTGCTAGGTAAGACAGAATTGGCAGATTTTGCGCTTTCGCATCGGCGAGTTGCTCCGGTGATAGGGACAATACACAGGAGAACACGAATAACATCACAAAGCCGACTAACATCATGGAGGTATTGCGTAAAATCACATCCGCCTTACGGGCCGCATTTGCCCCATGATCACGTTTTAGGGAAACTGAAAATTGTGAAATTGCTGGAGAATGGTTAAAGGCGAACACTAATACCGGAATGGTTAACCATACTGTGCCTAAAAATGCGCCCGCTTCCGGCACGACCTGCAGCGCATCCATTTTCCATTCTGGAATTAAATAAATCGACATAAATGCCAAAATACCCACCAGCGGATAGACCAGTAGCTGGGTCACTTTGAGCATAAACTTCTCGCCCGCCACCATCACCGCCATCATCCCGAGGATCAGTACGCCAGAGAGCAGAAAACGCGGCGGTGAGGCCATGCCCAATTGGTTCACAATAAAACTATCAACCGTATTGGTAATACCCACACCATAGATTAACACTATGGGATAAATGGCAAAGAAGTACAGCAAGGTAATGGCTTTGCCCGCGCCAATGCCAAAATGTTCTTCTACAACTTGGGTAATATCACTGCCAGGAATACTCGATGAACACACAAACCGCGAAAGGCCACGGTGGGCTAAATAGGTCATAGGTCCGATAATCGCAGCCATAAGCACTAGCGGCCAAAAACCGCCCATACCCGCATTAATCGGTAGAAACAAAATACCAGCACCGACTGCGGTACCAAATAAACTCAGCATCCAAGTGGTGTCTTGGCGTGTCCAAGATAAACCTCTTGTTGTGTCCTGTTCCTGCGTGCTTTGGGGTGTTCCAAGAACACTGGTCGCATCTTTTTGCATATAAAAGTTACCTTACGGTGTGACTAGCATAAAAAATTCGCGGTAAGGATAACCAAAAAGCGCCCTCAAAAGTTGATCTGACACCATTTTAAGTAAGAGAATTTCAAGTTAAGCCAGTATTGGGATCTAGATCTATGATTATACGTAATAAATTTTCAAAACAGCATCAAAAAGATCACACAAAAACACCAGAAAAACACAATAAATTCACCATAGACCCTAGATTGAGACATCCCATATCCGTCGATAAAAACGCCGAAACGGATTGAGATCCCAAAAAACTCAAAAACCGACCATTCATCCGCAAGTGCCTACAAAACATTGAACTAAATCACCCCGTCAATTGTTAAATTTTCACAACTTGCTACATTGCTGGGCGCCAAAATTCCCATAAAAAAGGCCCAATTTAATGGGCCTTTTGTCTGGTTAAGTTGAGCCGTAGGTTAAGGTTTTTGCAGACTTAACTCGGTCGTCGACACTACGGCTGGCGCTATATCGGCCTCCTTAAATAACAGGGGACGGAAGCTCTTCGCATCTGAGTATAGGAGGCTTTGATCGGTAAACTCTGGCGTCAGAATATTGCTCGACTCGGAGTAAGTTAAAATCCCCCTCGCCACTGGACCATCGTCGGTAAAACTCACCGCCATCATCCAGCTAGAGCCATAACGCACTTGATATCCCTTCGCCGTCATACCTGAAGCCATTGCCTTGCCCGTGACGACATCCATCACTGGGGCATATTTATGCTGCGGGATTAAAGTGTCATCACCGGATAAACTGGTGGAAAACACATTGAAGCCACCTTCGGCATTATGGCTCCCCGGCCAAGGTAAACGGGCACCGCTGGCGCTACCATCGGGGAGTGACTTCTCGACAAACTGCACCTCACCCAACGGTGCATCTAAGGCAAAACCAGCGGCTTCCAGATCCAGCGCCGCATGGGCAAGTGCCACTAATGCACTGCCATCGGTGGTGAGCGTATTAGGGGTTGTCGCTGCATTGGCGGCATCGAACCCTTGGGTTAGCATAGTCGCTTGGCTAAATTGATGGGCAAACTCACGCAGTAAGGCGCCGCCTTTGCTATCGTTATCTTGCTTACCATTCCACGCCTTTAACGCCGCGCAAGCCGAAGTGATATCCTTAGATAAACCCGCCGACACCACCACAGGCGTGCTGCCCTGTGCATCACACTGGGCAATCAACTCTGGCAACACCAATTCGGCTAAATAACTGCGATTGGATAATACCGCGGCTTCCAACTCTTCCAGATTGAACTTGCCATCAGCCCCCGCGCCGTCCTGCATTAGGGTGAGTCCCATACGAGTGCGCAGTGATAGCTGCCCCGCTTCTTCACCATACATGGGTGAGAAGTAAGTCAGCGGCTCATTCAGGTTAGTCGACCAGAAGGAATCATTGGAGTTTTGCACAAAGTCAGCCCGTTCAAGTTTTGGTGCTCGCTCGTAGGGTGTTGGACCACTAAAGCTAAATAACGAAGTATTACCGGGGAGAATGGTAAATCCGGCCTGCGCCTTAGCCGCCTTAATCTCGGGCGAAGTCTTCAACACCACGACTGCCGATTCCGAGAGCCCTGGCACGGTTGAGTCGTCGATATAAAAGGCATTGCCCTCTTTATCGGCATACATAGTGTTATTGAAAATAACCCCGTCATAGTCCTTAAACGCCTGTTGGAACTCGGTTTTATTGGTCGCCATATTCATGGCGAGCCAGTGATCCACAGGATCCATAGTCGCCATATTGGCATCTTGGATCATAAAGGCACTGCCATCATCCCAACCAAAGGGCGCGAGGGTTGGTGGCGCCTCCACCATAGGACCTTTCGCCGTAGTATAAATATCCTTCTCTGCCACTAACATGCCCGCAGGACCCGCGTTAACCAGAATAGATACCGTTTCTTTAGTGATCGGCATGGACTGACCATCGAACAGATACTGCATGCGATCGCCCGAGACTAACTCTAGGTTATACATGATAAAATGTTCGGCGGTTGAGAAGGTATGCGTCCAAGCTAAGTCTTTGTTAAAACCGATATTAATCGGTCCTGGCATACCCACAAGTGAGCCACCCATCATATCTAAATGACCAGGAATAGTGATATGGGACTGCCAGAAACGCAGGTTCCCCGTGTGGGGGAAATGGGGATTGCCCAGCACCATACCTTTGCCGTTTTCGGTTTTATCCTTACCTAAACCCCAACCGTTTGAACCAAGATCACGGGGATTGGTCTCTGGCGTCGTGATACGAGCCGCGCGGGCCAGTAACTTAGACTGCATATCCGCAACAAAGGCAGTTTGCGCTTGACTTGGGGCAGGCCCGACGATGCGCGGCATATATTCCTGCGCATCCCCAGGGTTAGCGTAGAAAATCAAATCGAGGAAGTTAGCCGCACCGGGTAATAAAGCAATAGAAAACAGATAAGTAACTACATCCTCTGCCACTATGGGTTTGACCCAAGGCTGGCCGTTACAGAAAGGTTCCGCCGTCTGTTTACCCGCTTCAACATCACTCAGGTATTGGTTATAGCCAGCGGCAAAACCTTGGATCAGCGCCCGGGAGTTTTCACTAAACTGTGGCCACTTAGCTTCGGCTTGCTCCCTAATCTTTAAGGCCTTATAGCCAAAGTCCGAGATTAAGTTGCCATTATCCTCAGCTGTGGGTTGGCCCGTGGTGAAATCAATCGACGCGTGGGGGCCAAAGTACATAGAGCGTTGGGAGTTGGCTTTAATAAAGCCATCGGCCAGTACACACAGGTTATCCTGCGCCTGTGCATAGCCACTACCAAATCCTAAGCTTTCTAAGTTATCGGCTTGAATGTGTGGCACACCATAGGTGGTTCGGCGAATGCTGGCTTTAAGCAGGCCATTGGGAGCAAAGGTTTGCAGTTTATTTTCAGGTTCAGTCGGTGTAGAGCTATCTTCGCTATCATTACAACCTGAGAGCATTACTCCGCAGGCGATCCCCATAGCGATCACGAGTTTGTTGAATTTCATTATTATTATCTCTTGGTTTGGTTCCTTCAATTGCGTGACATATAACCTTACAGCCTACCCCGCCCAACTTACTGAAGGAGCAATAATCACATGTCGCTTCCTAGTCCCTAAGGCTGGCTATTTCCTCCCGAGCATGGGCATTTTTACTGAGCTTCGCCGCCGACTGTGGCAAAATAGAAAACCCAAACGCTTAGACACCTCAGACCATTTAAGCAATGATTCAAACGAGCGTCTACATTAAAACCAGAAATAAATAACTTATATGCAACAAAACATTATCAAGATTGTTGTGGGCTCTAAAAACCCAGTCAAAATCAATGCCGCAGCCAAAGCGATGGCACAGCTATTCCCAGAATATGAGATCCAAACTCAGGGCATGGACGCACCTTCTGGCGTCCCCGCACAGCCCATGACAGATCACGATACCCGTCAAGGCGCCATCAATCGGGTTAACTATTGCCAGCAGCATGTGGAGGCCGACTACTATTTTGCGATGGAGGGTGGCGTCGATTGCTTCGACTTTGGCCCCGCCACTTTCGCCTATATTGCCATCGGTCATAAAGACCAACTTGCCATTGGCCGTAGCGCGATTTTGCCTTTGCCAATGCAGGTTTATCGGGCATTAAAAGCGGGTGAAGAGCTTGGGCATGTGATGGATAGGCTATTTAATACCGTCAATATTAAGCAAAAAGGCGGCGCCATAGGTTTACTGACCCACGGGCATGCGACCCGTGAGAGCAATTACACCCAGGCGATTATTCTTGCCATGGCTCCACTATTAAATCCCGATATTTACGGATAATTTTTGTTAATCAGATGTTGCAAGCACAATTAAAGCCCGCTAACTTAGTTGTGACTTACAACTAAGTCCATTCAAACCAAACGCACACTATGCTACTCCCACTGTACACACTGGTTTTACTATGGCGCAAATGACAACAGATTTACCGGAAATGATAACAAACACGGCTTGCTCTTCCAGCCAACTTAGACAGCTATCCCGTTCAATGGTAAGACATTTAGGCATGCTTAATGCCGCCTTTGGTGATTTACCCCTTTCACCGGTGCAAGCCCATGCATTATTTGAAATTGGTCGCCAGCCGCAGACGATTAAAGAACTCGCCTATAGACTCAGCATAGATAAATCCAATGCCAGTCGAGCGATTAGCCATCTGGTCGAAAAAAAGCTCGCCCAGAGTCAAATTCATCCTAGGGATAACCGCTGTTTGGTTGTGCAGATCACGACTGCCGGCAAAAAATTATTAGCTAAGTTAGATACCCAGCAAAATCGGCTATTTCAAGATATCTTAGCCCAACTCACTCCGACACAAACCCAGCAAATAGAGCAAGCACTGATGTTGTATAACCAAGCGATTCATAATGCCAAGCAGCAAAATGGCTGCCTTATCCGCCAAGCCATAGCCGAAGATGATGCCGCGATTGCTCAAGTGATCCGCGCCGTCTCGGCCGAATACGGTTTAACCGCAGATAAAGGCTATAGCGTGGCCGATCCCACCTTAGATTGTCTCAGCCAGATTTATTCGCAAACGGGCGCCCATTATTGGGTGATAGAAGTTGAGGGGCGCGTCCTCGGCGGTGCCGGCATTGCTCCACTGGCAAATAACGACGGCGTGTGTGAACTGCAAAAGATGTATTTTATGCCAGAAATCCGCGGCAAGGGACTCGCTAAACGTGTGGCACTGATGGCACTGGATTTTGCCCGAGAAGCGGGTTACCAAAGTTGTTATTTAGAAACCACAGCCGTGCTAAATGAAGCGATAAAACTCTATGAAAAATTAGGTTTTATCCACCTTTCGGCGCCGCTGGGTAGCACAGGACACGATGCCTGCGAAATCCCCATGTTATTGAACCTTAAGCCAGCATAAAGCTAAACCTATCCCTCACAGTGCCAAACCCATATCGCCATTTATGGGTTTCTTACTGCTTTTTATAAATAGAATGTGACCTTAATTATCAGTCTTAAAGCATAGTTTTCCTGTCACTAAATGCATTAAAATATAGGCAAGTTCACTTTATCAAAATGAATTAATTGAAAAGAGATTGATACTATTTTGTTAATGGCATTGAATAGGGAACATTATGCTAAATTGGATTTTTAGTGATAGTAAACTCACACTACGCGATATTTGTTTAGACTCGGCACTTTCGACACCCAAGAAAATACAAAGAATTGAGAAATACCTCGCTAACGGTGGGGATCTCAATTTTATTGACCCTAATATCTCCCCCTGTAATGTCTTAGTCCCGCTTTCCCGCAGCCCAGAGTCGGATTTAGCGCTTATCCAGTATCTACTCGAGAAAGGCGCACAGATTGAATGCAATGGTTTCAGTGCCTTACATTCTGCTATCGAATATAACAATCCTGAGCTGGTTAAACTTTACCTTGCATCCGGTGCCAATCTTTACTACCAAAATCAATACAATAATTGCTGGCTGAACTATTTATTTCACCCTAATCCGCAGTATATCTATCAGGATCATCAACGTAGACATATGCTGGATTGTTTATTTGAGGGCCATTTAGACATCAATAAATCGGTGAGTTTTTGGACTAATGGAGAGCTAAATCATCCGTTAGAAATATTAGTCGATGAGCGAAATAAAGATCTGTTTCTGCATATCATTAATAAAGACATTCCACTGGATATTGGTGAATTAAGCCTGATTGAAAATATTATTACTTCGAGCGATTTTTGGGGGATTGAAGCCTTTTCACCTTTAGTGAAACGCTTTCCTCACTTTAAAAAGTCACGCTATATTATGGCGAATGACAATAGCTTTTGGGATGATGCGAATCTATTAGAACTGTGCGTTTACGCCAAAGCACAGGAATACACTGAATATCTGCTAGACCATTATCCGCAGCTCAAAGCAGACTCCCACGCCAAAAGTTTGGTCTATGCGGCATTGACCTCAGAATTTGACCTTAGAATTATCGAGAAACTGCTTAAGGTCACCGTCGATATCAATCGCATCTATAGGATGACACCGCCCGACGCCGATCATTCCCCCGTGCTCAATCAATTTATTGATAACGCCCCATTTACCGATGTGAATAAACGGCCTTATATCTATCAAGCCCTTGAACTGTTACTCAAATATGGGGCTAATCCAAATGCCGAATTTATGAATACGGGTAAACCCTATGAAATGTTAGCCTGGTCGAACTTGCGACTATTGGTTTATCCAATGGTCGAAAACAAAACCTTTTTACCCGAGTTTCTCGATCTGTTCCTGCAATATGGCCTGGATATCAATAAAAAATTTGGCGCTGTGGATGAACCAAGCTTACTGACTATCTGCCAGCGTGGTTCGGGTAAAGAAGATCAAGCCACGCTTATCCAAGTGATGGAATATCTGCTCACTAAGGGACTGGATTTAAGCCTCACCAATATCTACAACACTAACTATGTGTCTGCGGCGGCTATCTCCTGTCGAACCCAAGTACTTGAATGGCTTATTAATCAAGGCGGGGATATTTTTACCCATTGCGGCCACGATAATTCGCCTATTCTGCACAAGGCGATTTCGACCTACTGGTGGGATCAAATCACTGGCCCCATGCGCCGCAATACTGTGGAACTCTTACTGCGCCACGGAGCTAAAATTGAAGAATTCTCAGTCGATGAGCAATTTACGCCACTCATGTGCGCCTGTTACTACGGCGCGCAGTCCTGCATAGAAGCCCTACTCGAACATGGCGCAAACCCTAATGCCATCAATGCTGAAGATACCACCCCCGCCCTTTGCGCCGTGATGGGTGGCAGTTCAATCGAGTTTCCTCGTTTTGAATCCACAGCGGTGCGGATCTTAAGGCTATTGCAGCAATATGGCGCCGACTTAACGACTGAGAACTGCCGCGGCAATAGCCCGCTGGTCGCGGCAATTGAGCTGGAATATAAGGAGATTTTCGAAGCGCTGCTGCAACTCGTGCCCTATAGCGAAACTCAGCTTGAGCGAGCACTCGAAGTGGCGGAGCCAGAAAGCTATTTCAGCCGTCGCCTGCTGCAAACACTGGAGCGCGAGATACCGCCAGTATCAGCAAGTCTATCCCATACTAATCTATCCCATAATAGTGAAGTACCGACAACAGCTTCGAGCAATGCCGATCCGATAACGGCTAATCCACAAGCGTCTGGGGTGAATGTCACACCTGCGTCCGTCAAACAAATCCGATTAGAGGTGAGTAATGCGGCGGCAAACCGAGGGCAAATTCCAACGCTGCTGGATCTCAAAACCAAAGTACAGAGCTTTTTTAAACTGATCGCTACCGATCCCACGATCACAGTTGAGCAATTCGATTCGGTGAGAGCCCTCATCGATCAATTGATTGAAAAGCTCGACCACTTTAGCTTTTTCCGCAATCAAGCGACTAAGGCCGAATTTGAGGAAGGTGTTCAGGAATATATCGATGAAACCGTCGAAGAAATTAACGGGATTATCGAGGATGATTATCCTGCACTTACCGAAGCCTTAGTCGATTCTGTCTGGACGATTTTGCGGTACTTTAAGGTTGAGATTGATATCGAGACCGCGCTAAGAAAACGTTTTTGGTAGCGGTTAGCACCTTGGCTGCCATGAACACAACGAATAAAGCCCCAACGTTGGGGCTTTATGCTTTCGAGACTCACAGCCGCAGACTTAGCCGCCTATTGGCCCATAATGGCAAGCCTTAAGGTTTAAACATTAGAGGCTTTAGCAAGCAGTAACTGGCTACGGATGATTTGACGTATCTGATTATGCAGTTCAAATACTCGAGCGCGATCATTAAGATTTAGCGATAGATTTTCCAGCATCACCAGATCCAAATTAAATTCGGGATAATGCAGTGTCATCGACATATAACCAGATAAATAGCCCGTATGACTGTATTCGACGAGGCCATAGTCCTTATTGATCCTCACCCCGTAGCCATAGCGCATATTCGGCCATAAGAATTGGATCTCGGTATACGCCGTTGTCATACGTTGATAACTCTTTGCGCTCATCAACTTGCCAGAATGTAATTGATACTGAAAGGCGGCATAAGCTGGCGCAGAAGCAATTAATCCCCCCGCGGGCAACAAAGCTTCATCAAGCACTAAGTCAGAGGGGGCAATCACCTCGCTTTCCTGTAAACCCAAGGCGAGTGGAGGCTCTTTGGCATGAATCACCGCAATACTGCCAAGCTCAGCACTCAAGCCATTAAGCTGGTATCGCGTTGCAAACTGCGCCACTTGCTCGGCAAAGGATTGGTGATTGACCTTCTCAAGCACTTGCCCTAAAAGTGAATAACCGAAGTTAGAGTATTCAAATTGGCTTCCGGGCTCAAAGCGATTGGCCTTACCCAGTTTATCGACACCCGATGTATGCGTCAGCAGTTGGTGCAGCGTAATCCGCTCGTCATATCGACTGGGATTAAGTGCATCCGCACTTGAATTTGCCCCGGCCACAGTACCTTTTAGCGCCTTATTATCCCCTTCAGCATCGCCAAAAAGATAATGATTAAGCGATAGATTTAAATCGAGTTTCCCCGCATCGACCGCCTGCAATATCAAGGTTGCGGTGATTTGTTTAGAGAGCGATGCCATCACAAAGCGTGAATCTTTGCTGATACCTTCGCCCTTTTGTAGCTCAAGCTGCGGTTTCCCCCGCTCAAGCAGGATGACACTGCCACTAAATGGCTGCAGCGAATCCTTTATCGCGGCTTGGATTAAGGTCTTAATCTCCGCCGTCTTTGAGACAGAGGATGCGGTTTGGCTTTCAATGGCAATCGACTTATCACCTTGCACGCCCTGCGCTTTTTCAGCACCAGTCTCTAGTAATGCGGCAATACTATTGGCACTTGGGAATAATAACAAACCAGTCAACAGGGTGCTGATGACACTTAAACGCATAGGTTATCCTTAACGTAATTGGAACAAACAAAGTGGCTCACGAACAACAAACGAAATCCTAGGGTTCTATGATGGCAGCATCGAAGATAACTTCTAACTTATGCATTTGTCCGAAGTATCCATGAATGTTTGCATCGACCCACTCCTCTTTTGTGATTAATGGCCATTCAATTCGATAACCCGCTACATGAAGCAGCTCTTCAAAGAAAAAGCGTGTAGTACGACCGTTACCTTCCCTAAAAGGGTGGACGACGTTCAAGTCAGAAAAAATATCTGCGACCAAAACAACTAGTTCATGCTTGTTGCTACAGAATCGGATGAGGGGAATACGTGATATGGCTTTATTAAGCTCAGGCTCTACACGGCTACAAGTACAAAATCGAGTATTAGCTTTACTGATATCAACATCACGAATGGTACCTGCCCATTCGTAAATATCTTGAAACAAGACCCTGTGTAAACTCAGAAAATGATTGCTATCGAAATCCTCTAACTCATCTAGATCGCTACAGTATTCTGAATATCGCATTAAGGTAAACTCAGCCTCAGCCTGAGTTAGCTCATCGGAATCTCGAATGTTGAGCAGATTAATCAGTACAACAGAACCTTCATAGCAGTAGTGATCCTGATTTACACCGTACTTACCTTGCATATTTGAGTTTCAATGACTCTAAAGATACAGCAACACGCTTGTCTCTGGCCGTAATACCTTCATACGACAGGCTAACCTCAAAGTTCTTTATATTAGGCACGAAATTGCCTTGAGTTTTACGAGGTTCATTCGTAGTTTTGACTTTTTTCATAGCTAGAACTCTGCTTACTTTGATATAGCTAGAATAACTCAAAAGCCAGTTTTCTTCCACATTCCCAGCAACATAAGTCAGTCGGCGCAGCCAAAAGATAGGACATACGCAACACTTTTGTTAAAAGCAAAACAAAAGTCGTGGGGCTTCACCCCCTGTTTTTTTAATCAAGAGTTTAATCAAGAGTCGACCAAGGAGGACTGTTCGTCCTATCCTCCTTGCCCATCGTTTTCACATCAGTCAAGACGCCCCTAAAGGAGTTACATGCATTAAAGGCAGGCCTTGGTCTTATGGATAAATGGCTATCACTTCCGATGGTACATCCCCTTGACGTTAAACAGAGAGTCCGAAAGCTAGCCGGTCATCTGATAGGCAGGATGCCTAAATGTCGTGAAGTACATGGATGCACGAGAACAACCATGGCGAGACTCACGCGATGTTATTTAAAACGAAGAGTCAAACACCCTGCGGCAACTTCGCAGGGGAAGGTGAACTCCAAAGATTACAGTGTTAACTGTTAATTTGAAAAAGAGTTCTGCCAGTCCTTTCTTTGTGTGTTTAATTTTAGCCTGTACCTCAGTAAATAATTTTATTAAATCTTGGCAATTATTTATGCAATAAACACACTAAGCTGTCAGCTATGCAATTCATATTAAGTACATGATTAATTTTAACAATTAATGCTTTGAAATTGGTGTAATACATGGCATGTTATAAATATAATTTCACTAGCGAGCAATTCCATTATGAACAAGGGGGGGGTATGAATATTTTTTCGAATTTATCGGGTATTTTTAGTTTATTTGCAGGTGTATTCACAGCACGCAGTCTTGAGTATCTTAAGTTTAAGCAAACCATTTGCACTCCAATGTTAGAAAGTGTATTCAAATTCATTGATGAAGAAATTAATAGGCAAAGCATTATTTATAACTCATCACTACACCGAAAATATTGTAATTCACTCCCTGCAGGCACAGTTCATATCAGTGCGGCGAAAACAGACTTGTTAGTATTGACTAGTGATAAGACTATTCTAGAGATGTTCGAACAGTTCACTAGGATTGTGTTTTACCTAAGTGCTCTTCGAGATGGTAAGACGCATCATAAAGGTAAAGATGCCTATGAAATGACTAATGAAGGACGCGAACTTGCTGGATTGCTCAAGAAAAAACTAACAAAAATAGCTTGATTTATTATTTATAAATCGAAATACCAAGTTAAGGAGCTTGAGTCTCTAAAACGCGATTTAAGCTCCTAAGTTTCTTACTTGGTTAACGACTTATCTAAAAACACTTAAATGATTCCAGAAAGATTTAAACAGATTTCAAACTACAAATTAAAAATTATTAGGGCTGCTGTTGTCAGATAAAAGTTGAATGTTGAGGACTTTAATTAATGGATAATCAAATTGGTATGGCGCTATGGGAATTTGCTAAGTTATTTGGTGCAGGACTGTTTGGTGGTATTGGAGCCAAGTTACTAGATATCAGATTTCAGACTAAAAGAGAAGAAAAGGAACTTAACTATCTTTCAATTATGCTCGCTGCTCAGTTGGAGGAGTTTGTTATCGGATGTAGTTATGTCACACTTGATGATGGAAAAT
This sequence comes from Shewanella sp. CG12_big_fil_rev_8_21_14_0_65_47_15, assembly GCF_002783505.1. Classification (GTDB taxonomy): domain Bacteria; phylum Pseudomonadota; class Gammaproteobacteria; order Enterobacterales; family Shewanellaceae; genus Shewanella. Next base: position 3,116 of record NZ_PFGL01000029.1, on the reverse strand, counting down.
ATCATGGCCAAGTTCATCCGACCGATGGGTATGTTGCGCAAGTTCCATCACCCAAGCTTGATTTTAGTTCTCTTGATGTGAATTGGCGATTAGTAAAGACTATGACCTTACATCGAATCTGGCAGGTACCTATTAAGTTAAAGCGGGTAGAAGAGCGCTTGATAGCAGATCAGGAATGGTGCGATGGTAGCGGTTATGATTATATTAATCGGCGCAGATTCTATTATTCAGAAATAGGACTTTACGCTAATGACATATTCATGGAGCTATTGAAAACTGGAGGTTTATCCAAGGCAGGAGTTAGCGAAGAATATTCCGATGCTCTGGATACAATAAAATCTTACTATAAAACATTTAAACCAAAGCACTAATTTATTGAAGCACCCATTGTTAAATTTTCTAGATTTTCAATTGCATATAACAAAATTTCAGGTTTATAAGGGGTTTAGAGTAATCAGGTATTGTCATAGAAGTGAGCACTCGCGGCAATTCTATCGTCTATTGAATCTAAATATTACACAGATGCTCAACAGGTGAGCCATGGTAATGTGCGAGCCGGCCGCCCCATGACAAAATATAGGACATGCATAACTCTCTTGGAATTAAGAACCTACACTGAGTCAACAGAAGTTCACCTCCCCTGCGAAGTTGCTGAAGGGCGTTGAAGACTCTTTATTAAAAGGATAGCGCGTGACGCAGACAGGACGTCTGCGTAGCTTTCGGGGTACAGGATGTACCATCGGAAGCGTTAGCGATTTTCGAATAAGCACGAAGCCACTCACCAATGCATCTAACTTCACTAGGGACGCAGGGGGATTTCCAAAAGGGGAACAGGCGCTTTTCCCCTTTTGGTCGGGTGTGGGGTGAAGCCCCACGACTTTGACTTTGACTTTGACTTTGACTTTGAAAAATAGTGAGACAGGGCAATAATCTGCCAACCAAAATTTTTGGCCTTCGTTTGCGGCTCAACAATTTGCCATGGTGAGTTTTATATGGTGAGCTATTTAAGCCGCCATGGCGGTAAATCATCATTTAGCTAGATATCAAAGCCAGAAACTAAAAGCCCTATAAACAAAAATCGCGTTGGGCTCAGCTGTACTCGCTCTGCCTAACGCGATTTTTTTTGTTCACTTACAATCTAATCACCAAAGTCATCGAGCAGGATGTTTTCTGGTTCAACCCCTAGGCTTTCGAGCATCTTAATCACCGAGGAGTTCATAATCGGTGGGCCACACATATAGAACTCGCAATCCTCGGGTGCCTTATGATTTTTAAGATAATTCTCATAGAGCACATTATGGATAAAGCCAGTGTAACCCGTCCAGTTATCCTCAGGTAATGGCTCCGACAGCGCAACATGCCAAACAAAGTTATCATTCTCGGCGGCTAGAGTATCGAAATCCTGTTGGTAAAACACCTCACGGGTCGAGCGGGCGCCGTACCAGAAGCTCATCTTACGTTTGGTCTTTTTGCTCTTTAGCTGATCGAAAATATGCGAGCGCATCGGTGCCATACCCGCACCACCACCGATAAAGACCATTTCCGCATCGGTCTCTTTCACAAAGAACTCACCGAATGGGCCCGAAATCGTCACTGTATCGCCCGCCTTGAGGTTAAAGATGTAAGAAGACATCTTACCCGGTGGCACATTGGCCGAAGGTGGCGTGGCAATCCGCACGTTAAGCATAATGCGGCCCTTTTCATCGGGATAGTTCGCCATCGAATAGGCGCGCAGCACGTCTTCATTCACGGTTGAGACTAAATCGAACAGGCCGTATTTTTCCCAATCGCCGCGATACTTAGCCGGAATATCGAAGTCGGCGTATTTCACCACATGGGCTGGCGCTTCAATTTGGATATAACCGCCCGCCTTAAAATGCACATCTTCGCCTTCGGGCAGTTTTAATAATAACTCTTTGATAAAGGTGGCCTTGTTATCGTTTGAGATCACCTCACATTGCCACTTCTTCACCCCAAAGATTTCTTCGTCTAGCTCAAGTTCCATATCGGTTTTCACCGCAACTTGACAGGCGAGACGACAGCCTTCTTTGGCTTCTTTCTTAGTGATATGCCCAAGTTCAGTCGGCAGAATATCACCGCCGCCCGATTTGACTTTTACGCGGCACTGACCACAGGTCCCACCGCCACCACAGGCCGAGGGGATAAAAATACTTTGGCTCGCCAGCGCGCCGAGCAATTTGTCGCCCGCGGCAACCTTGATGCTTTTTTCGGCATCGTCGTTAATCCCGATAGTGATCTCACCGGTAGTCACTAATTTCTTTTTGGCGATAAGGATTACTATCACCAGTAGGCACACCACTAAGGTGAACATGCCTATGCCTATTGCCATTTCCATCCGATAACCCTTCTTCTAAACAGAATGCGGTTGCACTTTCTCAAGCACTCGTTACAGCGAGATGCCAGAAAAAGACATAAAGCCTAGCGCCATCAAGCCTGTGGTAATAAAGGTGATACCAATACCTTGTAACCCATCAGGAATAGCATGAAACTTCATTCGCTCACGCAATCCCGCTAATAACACAATCGCCATCGCCCAACCCACAGCTGAACCCGCCGCAAATACCACAGACTCAGTAAAGT
>NZ_PFGL01000029.1:0-500 GCF_002783505.1 Shewanella sp. CG12_big_fil_rev_8_21_14_0_65_47_15 | reverse complement strand
CCATAAAAATGACCCCAGCGAAAATGGCACAATTCACCGTTAATAACGGCAAAAAGATCCCCAATGACTGATATAACGTTGGAATATAACGGTCTAAAAACATTTCTAAAATTTGCACCAACGCAGCGATTACCCCAATAAAGGTAATCAACTGTAAATAGCTTAAATTCAGCTCAGGAAACCCAGCCCAAGCTAATGCGCCTGGGGCTAAGATATTGACGTAGATAATTTGGTTTAATGGCACAGCCAGCACCATGACCACAATCACTGCAACGCCTAAACCAAATGCAGTAGAAACCTTTTTCGACACGGCTAAAAAAGTGCACATACCCAAGAAAAATGACAGCGCCATATTGTCGATAAACGCCGCTTGGATAAATAAATTAAGATAGTGTTCCATGCTGTTTCCTTATCCGCGCTTACGCTGAATGATTTTAATGACCCAAATCATCACGCCAATTAAAAAGAACGCGCTGGGTGGTAAAGTGAACATCTCATTG
>NZ_PFGL01000026.1:17777-20436 GCF_002783505.1 Shewanella sp. CG12_big_fil_rev_8_21_14_0_65_47_15 | reverse complement strand
TTATAATCTCGGGCGGTTTATGTCGGTGGATCCGCTGATCCAGAGTCCGACTTCGACTCAATCGGTGAACCCGTACAGTTACATAATGAACAACCCGCTGGCAGGGACTGATCCGACTGGGTATTGTTCAACGGGAACTCACATCAAAGGTAAAGATGTTGCAGGATGCTCAGTTGTCTTTGATGCTGGGAGCGGCGGCTCAGGTAAGAAAAAGTCAGAAGCAAAAGTAACTAGCAATGGAGCACCTTTAGTACAACAAAAAACTCCTGCAAACCTTCAAGTAAGTGAGTTGAATGGACAGGGACAAATTGCTGCTAACGGAGAAACGGCACCTAAGCCTACGGAAAATGATGGCTGGAGCTACATAGGCCAAAATGCTGAAGGAATGGAGAACTACCAGACCGTCTACACACCTCCTTCAGCAGGTATGATTACAGCCTCTCAAGCCAGTTTCTTATTCGTGATGGCGGCCGTTGATGGGCCTGCACCAATAGGTGATGGGTTGGCTATAGTTGCTGGAGCTGGATTTGTCGCTTATAACATGTCTCATGGCAATAAATCAGACTCATTAAAAGCGTTAGCAATGATGAGGGGGGATGCAGTTTCAAGTCCTGGCTCACCAATGCCTGATCCAGATGATGAAAATGACAGAAAACAAAATATTTCGAAGCAAGAAAGTAAAGTTTGGAAGAATCTACACTCTCATAGAGGTAAAACAAAAACAAATGGTTTAACAGGTAAAAACAGAAGGTATTATGAATGGGATCATACTCATAATGATATCGAGGTTTATGATAGTAAAGGACGGCATATGGGCTCAATGGATCCTAAATCAGGGCAGATGTATAAAAATGCTGTTCAAGGTAGAACAATAGACTTATAGGTAGGACAAATGAGCAATCATTGCTGTTCACAGATGTTAAACAATTTAGCGAAAACTCACGGTTCATTGCAGTACAACGGAAAATTTAGAGAATATGGCATAAGAGTTGACGATGGTGGCACATCTGTAATTTTAATTACTTATTGCCCATGGTGTGCTCAAAAACTTCCAATGAGCCTTCGTGATGAATGGTTTGATTTAATAGATGAATTAGGGTTGGATATTAGTTCAGAGCTTTCTTCTGACCTATTAACAGAAAGTTGGTGGAAGTCTAGAGGACTATAAGCAGATTTTTGGTAAGCTTTAACATTTCATACAAATCAGCCCCATTTATTGGGGCTTTTCCTTGTCTAAAACTGGGCAATTTGACCAGCGGCTTGGGCAGTCGTGACCAGTAGAAGAGTTCAGTCTCTAACAGCCGTGTGCGCAATTTGGTGCAGCGCCACTACCTGGCGGCACTGGTGCAATTGATCACTTCTGCTGTTCACAAGTGATCACTTCTACTGCTTTTGACTGATCAGGCTGCTGTTAATGTTGCCCAAAAATGGAGATCCGTCGCTTGAGTTCTTTCAAAGAAGTGGGATGGTTGTCGGCCAAAAAAAGCGAATCGATAAGTTTCTGGATTTCGGTATGACGGATGAAGTTGTAAAAACAGAGCTGGCCTTCTTTGGTATCTGGCACCAGTTTAAGTTGGGTGGCCCGCCGACAAAGTTCCTGATAAAACGATAACACAGGTTCAATACCAAGTGGCCCTGCTGATATCAGTCGCATCGGCAGATATCCCAGATTACCATCCGGCATATGAAAAACATGGGCATAGTGAGCTGAGGGCATGACCTGATTAGCATAGAGATACCCAAATTGCTGGTTCAAGTAATTGTAAAACTCGACGATTATTGAAGCAAAAGGAGTCGTAAGGCCAATTTTCAGAAGATATTGAAGTGCTAATAACTGAGGTGTATCCAGCACGGTTTTTTTGGGTTCTGTGGACTCCAAACAAAAGGCTATCCAGCAAGTCAAAGCGTGGATGTCGGTGCGATCTATCAGTTTATATCCATTTATTTTCTTCCTTCCGGCAGGGTTGCCGTCAGCATCCTCTCTATATAGTAAGTTGACATAGCTTGCCGGGAGGTTAACCAATACCTCTTTGATGGATTGCGTTGAAGGTTGAGCATTGTCGATAAGTTGCCACAGGGGGTGGCAGAGTAACGTCTTAAAAGAAAACTCTGCGTTCAGACGACGGTCAATGTCGTCAACAACATACTCTCTGATGACCGGCTCACCCTGCTCTTTTTTATTAAAGAAACGGGACGAATTGTTTAGCCATTCTGAGCTGTGACGCCGTTGTTCATCCTCGGCAAATAACTTCTTTTTCATTCCATAGGCACTTGGGGCATCCAGGTACGCCTTCAAGCAAGCACACCCGTAGCGGGTAGCAAGTGACCTTGTGTCTCGGCTCAGGCCAAGATAGTTCTCGAAGGTGTACATGTGTCTAAGAAATTTCGCAATCTGAATGCCAAACTATTCTCGCCGAATCTAAGCCTCGGAAAATGATAGTTTTTCACTGATATCCTCCACACAAACTCGTGCCTTTAATTGCAAAAGAAAGCCTTATGCAAGTTTAGCTTAGCTTTGTATTCTTAGTTAATCCCACCAAATCGAAGTAGGTTGCAACATGAATAAAAAGCTCAGTAGTGACGTGGAGACACTGGCTTTTGAGTTAGAGCGTGAATTGATGCATCGTTTCGGTTCGCCCCTGTTAACAGGCGAAAGGCT
>NZ_PFGL01000026.1:0-17763 GCF_002783505.1 Shewanella sp. CG12_big_fil_rev_8_21_14_0_65_47_15 | reverse complement strand
ACGCGATGGGCTACAGGAGTATCCATTCATTGCGAAAACACATGTCGCAACCGACATTTCCTGTTGAGCTTTTTACGATATCGGGAAGAAGAGGACGGTTTGCTCTGGTAAAAGACATTGCGCTTTGGTTAGCCAAACAACGTATTGAACATCAATGCCAGATAGAGGAGAAGCCTATCGAAATATAACTGACTGTTTTTTCTTTTTTACCAAGGCACAGAAAGGGAAAAAGCCAGCATTTTGCAGATGCTGACTTTTTCTGAAATTGTCGAATTTCAGACCTCGACAACTTCATTAAAGCTTTCCCATGCCAGACTGTCAAGTTTCGGCCTCGGACCGGAGCGCGGGCATGCATGTGCCTTGATTTCATCAACCGTGAAATTAAGGAGCTCATCATGAGCATACAGACATTACGACAGCTGCTGCGTTTGTTGCTGACTACTAACTATTCAAATCGACGCATTGCCCAGCTTGTGGGCATATCTCCTAATACGGTGCGGGCTTATCGTAGTAAGCGACGGGAAACCTCTGTGACCCTTGCGGAGCTGGAGCAAGATTCCGATGACCAGCTGCTGAATCGATTGAACCCCATCGCGCCAACGGACAGTATTAAGCGTCAACCTGACTGGGCTTATGTGCATCATTTGATGCAGGAGAAGCATCAAACGCTGATTCAGCTCTGGGAGGAATATCGCAGCATTCGTCCCGCCGATGCCCTGTGCTATTCGCAGTTTACTTACTGGTATCGACACTACGTCAAATCCATCGACGTTTCCATGCGTCAGTACTATGCCCTCGGTGAAGTGTGCTTCGTGGATTTTGCCGGTAAGCGCATACCCTGGACAGAGCCGCAAACCGGGGAAACACACTATGCGGAAATGTTTGTGGGAGTGATGGGGTACTCGCAGTTGGTATTTGCCCAGGCATTGCGTTCCCAGAAACTGGAAGACTGGTTGGAAGCCCATCAGGGGATGTTCGCCTATTTTGGTGGGGTTCCCCATGTGGTGGTGCCGGACAATCTCAAGTCCGCAGTTACTCGGCCCGGTAAGTTCCCGGAAGTAAACCACAGCTACCAGGAACTGGCCGAGCATTATGGCATTGTGATTGATCCTGCGCGGGTGAGGCGACCACAGGATAAATCTCTGGCCGAAATCGGAGTATTGCTGGTGACCCGATGGATTACCGTGGTGCTTCGTCGCCGTCGCTTCTTCAGTGTTGCCGAGATTAATCAGGCAATTGTCGAGTTGCTGGAGCAGTTGAATCGACGCCCGTTCAAACGCTATAAAGGCAATCGCCGTGAACGGTTTGAACATACTGAACGTGTTGCATTGTCAGCCTTGCCCTGTAAAGCCTTTGATATCGGCCGATGGCTGCATTTGCAAAAGGTGGATCGGGGTCATCATGTTTGCGTGTATGGTCACGCCTACTCTGTACCCTGTGAGCTGAAAGGCCAATTGGTGGACGTTAAAGTGTGCCAAAGCAAGGTCGAAATCTACTTCCATCACAAGTTGGTTGCCCTGCATGTACGCAGCCATATCCAGGGTGGCGCGACTACGGAGAACAGCCATCGACCCAAGAGCCATCAAGCGTATGCGGCACAGTCAAAAGCCCTTTTTACCCAGTGGGCCACTGCCATTGGCGAGCACGCCCTGGCCTTGGTATCGGCGCAATTTGTTGGTGTACCGGAGCATTCTTTGCGAGGTTGTAAAGCCTGTTCACAACTGCAAAAGCTCACAAGGCAATATGGCCAGTCGCGTTTCGAACGGGCTTGTCAGTGTGCCTGTGAAATTCAGTCGCTGACCGTCAGCAGTGTGCGCTCCATCTTGCAGTGCCGCTTGGATGAGCCTTCAGCTGAGGCCGTACCCGTTCAAGGCCAACTGCCACTGCATCATAATGTTCGTGGTGCTCGGTATTACCTGGATGGAGGGCAGTAAGATGAGCAGTGAACACAGTGTCTTTGAAAACTTCCGGCAGTTGCGTCTGGTCGGCATGAGTGAAGCCTTGCAAAAAGTCCTGGTGACACCGGATATGGCGGCTCTTCCCATCCTCGATATTCTGGCGTTTTTGACCTGTGAGGAAATCCAATACAAGTCGCAGAAAAAGCGGGAGCGACTGTTTAAAGCCGCCAAGCTGAAACAGGGGCAGGCTTGCGTGGAGAATATCGACTATCTGGCAAAGCGGGGAATTGATAAAGGCTATCTGGCTTCATTGATTAACTGCGACTGGATCGCTCGAAATCAGTTTTTGCTGATTACCGGGCCGACCGGGGCCGGGAAGAGCTGGATTGCCTGTGCCCTTGCCAACCAAGCAATAAAGCTCAATTTTTCAGTGCTGTACAAGCGTTTTAACTTACTGATGGAGGAATTGGACATTGCCCATAGGGATGGTTCCTTGCCGAAACTGCGCAGTGGGTTAGCCAAATACAAGTTACTCATTCTTGATGATTGGGCCATGGCCCCGTTGAACAACCTCAACCGCCAGGACTTACTGGAGTTGATAGAAGAGCGTGTCGAATCCGGGGCGCTCATCATCACCACCCAATTGTCGGTCAGCGAATGGCATGAATACATAGGTGAGCCCACTCTTGCCGATGCCATCATGGATCGCATCATTCATCGCGCCCATCGGCTGGAGTTACACGGTGAATCCATGCGTAAAGTGTATCGGGCGATTAAGGAGGAAAAATGATGGACACAAACCTTCATATTGACGCCTTTGAGCAGATGTTGGCCTCCCCTGATGTGGATGACATCTACCTCAAACAGCTCTTCGATATTTACCATCAGCGTTTGCTGGCGAATCCCGGCGTCTGCCAAAAGTTGGCGCGGCGAGGGATAAGCATGGACAGCATAGAAGCGCATTGGATTGGCTATTGCGACCGCACCCTGAATCGCTATGTGCCCACATCGGAACATGCCGATGGTGCCGGATGTCGAGGTGCTTTGAGGCGCTTGGGATTAACCAAGGTTAATGGCCATGAGATTTTCCGGGGTTGCATTGTGGAGCCACTGCTGGAGGGCGACAACATAGTTGCCGCCTGTGGGATAAAACTCATTTGCCCGAGCAGGCCGGCACCGCGGATCATTCAATGGTACAGGCACGGTGTTTATACCCGTGCCATCAAGTTTCATATCATGATATGGGGGAGACGCTATGTGGCTCACTAAACCTAACTCTCTGGCCTTGTCGAACTGCATACAGTATTACCTGGATGTCTGCCGTGCCAAAGGCCAGAGCGAAAACACAGTGGTCAGCAAGGAGGCCTCGTTGTCGCTCTTTTTGCTGTGGGCCAAGGGGCACTGCATAGTCGATGCAACTCAGATTGATGTGGAAGTACTGGACAACTACCAGCAGCACCTTAACCAGTATCGCAAAGCACGTCATGGAGGACCCTTATGCCGGGCCACCATACGTTACCGACTAACAACGGTGAAAGTGTTCATTAGAACGCTATTCATCAAGGAAGTGCTGCCAGTGAACAGTACCGAGCGCTTTGAACTGCCGAAGAATGGCAGGCGGCTACCCAAACCGGTTCTGAGTGAAGAGGAGGTAAAGAAGGTGCTAAAGCAGGCCGAGCATTATGGTCTCAAAGGGATAAGGGACAGGTCCATCATGACGACTTACTATGCTTCAGGGATCCGGCGATTTGAGCTTGGCGTCTTAACGCTGGACGATGTGGACTTTGAGCTATGCAAGCTCAGAGTCAATCAGGGAAAAGGCTTCAAAGACAGGTATGTGCCCATAGCCAAAGACACCTGCAGTTGGATTTATCGCTACCTGAAAGAGGTCAGGCCCATGCTGGCAAATGCGCATTCCGGCAAAGCCTTATTCCTGGCAAACAACGGTAAGCCATTTCGGGCGACACAGTTGTCTGAACTGGTGGCCAAGTACATCAAATTGGCGGATGTGCGAAAGTCGGGAGCCTGCAACCAGTACCGTCACGCAGCGGCAACGCATATGATGGATCACGGTGCCGACATTCGCCATGTCCAGGAGTTCCTGGGGCATGCGGACTTGTCCACGACACAGATCTATGTGCATGTGAGCATGGCCAAATTGAAGGAGGTGTATAACCGGACGCATCCGGCTGCCCAGGTTCAGGATTGACAGTCCCGTCAAAAAGAGCGAGACTATAGCCATGGTGCAGCAGACATGCGCAAGCATGACACCACGTAACCCAAGAGGGTCGAGGCAGTAGCCGGTAATGACGTTCTGAATCCAAGTCTGACTTGGCGAAGGCTCCCTCGTTGGAGCCTTTGTTATTTCTAGCCTCAAGAAAATATCAGAATAAATGAGTTCGAAACGTCTTTTTAATCTTGCAGATAGCGAGTACCAGTTCTGGAAGCCGTTTGATTATCACGGCACCGAAATTCATTTTGAGCACTTGGTCGCCAGAAAACACACCTATGTTCATCCTGACAGAAATGAGCAATACACCCTCTATATCACGCTGTCACACCACGTTTTTACCGTAGACCCCGATAAATCTAAAGATCCCTACGGGCCTCAGATTTACCCATATAAGCCAGAAGATCCCAGAGCATTTTGCCCGACCAGATATGCATTATCCTTTCAGCTAGCCCACATACTTGAGACCTTACCCGAGCAATTCTGTTATCACGGTGGCTACAGTCGCTATTGCACCTGCAAATTGGAAGACGATGATGGCAATGAGATATTCTATCAGGTAGTGTTTAGAGTTTGGAAGGAACAAGGAAAAATGCGTTTTCATGTAGAAAGCGCCTATCCATTACCCGACAGACCTTCAAAGGTAAAGAAGGTGAATTTCTGGGTGATTTGCCATAATCTGTTGAACAACAAGAAATTACCCAAGCCATCATCCAAGTGAACACAACACCGCTTCCATATGGTAAGGTGCAGCTGTAAGCTACTGTATTCCATGCGCTCTTTAACATTCAACTCAACTATCTATTCCGATTAATTCATATGAACGGCCGGATTTACGACTATAACCTAGGTCGGTTTATGAGTGTAGATCCGTTTATACAAAGCCCGACCTCGACTCAATCGGTGAACCCGTACTCGTACATTATGAATAACCCTATGTCTGGTATAGATCCAACGGGTTACTGTTCGACGGACGATTCGCTGAAAGGTTGTGCCGATGGCTTGGAAGCGGGTAAAACTCAAGCCATCACCAATGCAGACGGCAAAACTGTTGGCCATATCGGCAAGGATAGCCAAGGTAATGTGCATATCAGTAACGGTTCCAGCAAAGGTCAGGCTGCTGTTGCCAGCTCAATAGCCAATGTCGGGGAACCCACAGATATCGGATCTCAACAGCAGATTGCTTCACAAGGGGCGCAAACTCAGACGGCCTCTAATCAAAATGGAAGAACAGAAAAGCAGACAGATGGCTCTGTCTTAACACCAAATAGGAAACAGGGAATAACATCAGTAGATGAGGATGGCGTGCCTTCTTTTGATGAATCTCATGAAGACTTCCATGATTATTACCTTGATAATTCATGCAGTAAGTCGACCGCAGGTTGCAATATTGAAAATGTAAGGCAAGGGTTGCAAAGATATCCTGCTCCGGGGGCTAGTGGTGAGCCTGTTTCCGATGAACAGATGGGCTTTGCGCTTCCTGTTGGATATGTAAGGCATGAAGTCTCTGCGGACGGTGGAACGGTTATGAATGTTACTCTTCCCCCAAATGAAAAAGGAATACCACGCCATCTATTGAATCCGGGAATAGTCCGGCGCTGGGTTACTCAGGATAAAAACAACGTTTATATACATACCTATGGTGAAGGGACTGGACCGCTTGGCCGTCCAAATGAAATTTTAAAGCACCAGGTTTGGGATAGAGTTGACGCGCAAGCATTTGGATGGGCCACTGAGGGAAATAGGTGATGGAAATTAATCAAAGTAATCGAAAATTAATCGGTGCATTAGAGCTATTCACAGTTTTGGTATTCTCACTGAGCTTTGTTTATCTTCTTGATGATGTGATCCAAGTTCTATCTCTGGATGGAGTCTTAGAAGATATCGTGTTTTATGTTTTTGTTTTTGGCCCTTTGGCTGTATTTCCGCTGTCTTTATTTGGCTGGAAAAAACTTAAGCTAAAACGATTTGGTCTGTATACGGTTTTAGCTTCTTTTCAAATAGTTATTTTGATTGCTTTTACGTATATATTGATGAATAGCCAAGTGTAAAGTATTAGACAACAAAGCCCGCATTGCGGGCTTTGTTGTCTCAGACCTAGGCTGCCAGCGTATTATCGTTTGTCTTTTTGGTCAGCTGTTCGGTTGCTTGCTCAGCCTCTTGTTCGGTCTTCTGCTCCGCAAGGTATTCACTGGCCATGGCCTTGTGTTTGTTGATGCTCATGCAGCGGGCCAAGGTTTTCAGCCGTGAGGCCATGTCCGGTGTTTGCCCCTTGTCGGCCTGACCGCTTTGGGCATCCAGCTCTTGGCCGTTGATGAACCAGTGACACTTATCTTTGTGGCGACTGCCCGCCACATAACTGGTAGCTCTGTCCATGGCTGTGGTGTACAACACGAAGGTGTCGCCGTCGACGGTGGATCCTTGGGCGCTGTAGACGGTTGAGGCATAGGCCTGCACCAGATGCAGCCGTCCTTGCTCGTCCGAGTAATCCGACTGATAAAAGCTGACGGTACGGCCGTTATCGAGTTTCACTACAAAGCGAATATCCTCCCCCAGTTGCAGCACTTGGGTAACGGTGCCTTGCTGGCCGTTGGTGAAATCCCGCTGGTAATCGTTTTTGGTAAAGCGCACCCGCTCACCCTTGGAGAACGCAAAATACAGGCTCTGATTGGACACCACACACTCGGCCAGGATGTTTTCCGTGCCCAGTTTGCCTTGGTCTTGGTACACTTTGCGCACCAGGTCATTCAAGGGTTTTACGTCCTTCCAACGCTGCGCCATTATCATCGACTCTTTGTCCGGGTTGGCTTCAGTGTATGCTTGCCAGTGCTTGACCAGCTGCGCACGGGCGGTTTGGCTGTCTTGCTCGATATGCAGCAAGCCTCTGCCCTGAAAGCTATCCAGTGCCGCCTTGGCATTGCCGCCCCGAAGGTCATTGACGGCGGTTCGTGCCCACGCTTCTCGTTGTCTGCGGATGGTATTAATTCGCGCACACCCTTGGCGCTGGGACAGAAAGCGCAGACTGCCTCCATGGCTGATGGCGTCCATTTGCTGCTGCTCGCCCACCAGTACCAGCTTGGCTCCGGCTTTGTGCGCGGCCTGCATCAGTTGCAACAAATCTGGGGTGGCCAACTGCCCGGCCTCGTCGAGCAAAATCACCGTGTCTTTGAATTTGGCCTCACTGTTGCCTTTGCCCAATTCGTTGAGGAGACTGGCCAAAGTGGTGCTTTCAATGCCGGTATCTTTTTCCAGCTGCTGCGCGGCCTGTCGTGCAACCGTTGCCCCTTTGACGCTAAAACCTTGTGACTCATAGGCCAAACGCATGGCCTGCATCGAGGTGGACTTACCGGCTCCGGCACGGCCTTGGATGATATCGAGCCCCGATTGGCACACCGAAAACACCGCTTCGACTTGCTCATCCGACAGCGCAAAGCCTTGTTGTTGCCCTTGTTGGGCAATGGCCTGTTCAATGGCCTTATCCGCCAACTGGTAATGGCTGTTGGCGTGCATATTATCGGCATGCCTCAGCAGCGCTTGTTCGATGGCCAGCATGTCTTTGGTGGTGTAAATCCGGTTGTTGCAGGTATCAAGGCCCAAGCTGACCATGGCGTTATCGCTGAGCAGCTCCCGCACCGTATCTTCGATATCCAAGCGGCTCACATGATTAAACTGGGCTTCGACTCCAACCGCCGCATAGATATCCTGCAAGCGGAATACCGCTTGGGACTCGATCAGTTTATCCAGGATATGTTGCAAGGGCAGTGGCTCAGGAATGGGTAGTACATCCGGTTGTCGGATAGCCTCAATATTGGCAGCCTTAAACCCTTGCCTGTCCATATCTGCCTGCCATGAAGCAAACAGTTTGGGCCTGTCGACCGCTCGCTTGTAGTCGCGGGAATTCAGCGTAATGGTATCGCCGACTTTGGACGCCGCGTTGCTCACGCCCATGGCCTCCATCTGGGCACGGATGGCTTCCGCCCGCTTTGAGAAAAACTGGCAGATACTTTGGCAAATGCCCTTCACCTCAAAGTGCTTGTGACCTTCCACGGCTTCTACTTCAAAGCCTAATTCCCGCAGCCCATTGGCCAAGGCGGCGCGGTAAATGGCCCCAGAAGCCATCTGCCATAAGAAAAAATGCTTGGATTCCAGCGTGCCCCACGTGCCGTCGCTTCTTGGGGCCAGATTGGCAATCAGGCAATGGGTGTGCAACTGCGGATCTTGTGCTCTCGATGTCGAGTGCTCAAAGGTGGCGGCAATTAACCCGGCCACACGCTCCTGAAGATGGCCGCCTTTACCGCGTCGGGTATAGGCGGCGTGTTGCTCGATAAAGGCCAACGCCTCTTCGACCGCCTTTTGCTGCGCTTGCTGTATGGCTTTACGGGTTGTTTCATCGGCCCGTGCCCACAGCATGGAGACCGATTTGGGCGCGGAAAAGGTCAGGTCCCAACCGGCTCTGTGGTTGTCGCCGGCATTTTCACACAAGGGCGTACCATCCGGCCCAAAGCCATTAAAAATGCGCCGATACGAGGTGGTGTCTATCAGGCTGGGCAGTCCCAGCGTGCGGGCGCCGAGGCCGCGCCATTTACCCGGCGGCTCGCCACCACCGGTGTAATAGTCTTCCTTGGCCAACTCCGCATAATAGGCGATGGAGTTGATGGCGTTCATCGACATCATGCGGCGTCCCTCCGCTGTTTAATTTGCTCACGGCGGCTGGGCTTGTCGCTGGATTTGCCTGTTGGCTCTAGAGTGTCAACCGATGCAGGCTTTGCCGTCAGCCAATCCGCCGGGCAATGCTCGTCAGCGATAACCGGCAACCTGGCGTAGGGCCAGCGCAGGCGATACACGGCCTTATAGCCCGGGATCAACAGATAGCCCACCACACCTTGTTTGCTGGGTTGCGGCAGGTGCACCAGGTTGGAGGCACTGACCAAGGGCAGGGTTTCCCGGTGCCAGTTTTGAGTGGTGCCACTGCCTTGCCCGGCGCTCGATGTCGGCCGCTCCACCACACGCTCACCAAAGACTTTAGCGGTATAGCTTGCCGTTTCCCCGGCGGCCCCGACGCGCATCGAGGTAAACAACGTGAACATGTTCAAAAGCGTGTCCGCTTCTTGCTCGCCGTAGATATGTTTGAGCTGGGAAATGGACTGGGTGCCGCCACAGATGCGGCAGCCCTTGCTGCGGCCTAGGCTCATCCATTCGGCCAAGGCCGGGTTCTTCGGCAGGTTGCCCAGCTCGTCGATAAACAGCCACAGTTCACGGGTGCTGCTGTTGGCCTGCGCCAGAATATGGCTGGTCATCAGTGCAATTAACGTATTCGCCAACGGCGCACCAATGTCTTTATAGCGTTTGTCGGCCTGCACGATAATCACCGGCTTATCGGTGCTCTTGTTACAATCAGGATTGCTCACCCAGTCGCGCATACAAAAGCCGCCTTCATAGGCCTTGGGCCAAGCATCACTCAGGGTGTAGACCCAGCCCAAGCTGCCAATCAGTTGGGCAAAAAATGACATAGTCGTTTTGCTGCCCTCGACAATAAACCGCGAGGCTCGTGGGTAATGGGCTTGCAGTTGGCTTTGCAAAGCGGCTTCGTTCAGTGACAGGATTGCGGCCAGCTCACGCCAGCCCCAACGGGGTTGGGTATGGTTGAGAATTTCCATCATGCCGGTGAACAGCATCCGCGCCCCGTTTGACCACAGCGGGTCGCGGGAGTCACTAATGAGCCGCTCGGCAATCAACTGCGCTTGGGTGGCATTGTGGGCGTCACGCTGGATGTCCCACGCCATGCCCCGTTTATCCCATGGGGCCAGCAATACGGTGGATTTTTCCGTGTAAAACAAGGCGGTAAATTCGCGTTTTTCATCATAGATAAAGGCGCGTTCGCCCCGGTCGATGACTTGCCCAATCAGAGGCGCAATGAACACGGTTTTGCCCGTGCCCTGATTGCCCACGACAAATATATTGCCGGACTCACGGGTTTTGCTGATTTGCAGCTTGGGGTGCAGCCTTAAGCCTGGTTGGCCAGCTTCAAGTTTGGCCGCCTGCTTGGCATGAACCAGCGCAGTGCGGTCTTGGTGCAAGCGTGGGCCTGATATATGACGATAACCGTCTGTGCCACCGCTGACGTAATAGCGTCGCGCCACGAAAAAGGCCAGCAGGCTCGCCAGCAGCGCCGAGAGGATTACGTGGGCCAGCAAGGCCCAGTGCCAGTTGCGGTTGACCAGCGCCTGCCAGTAGCTAAGCCAAAGGCTTAAGGAGTGGTCAAAGACCACCCCAGATAATCCATTTAGCCAATGCCGGATATGCACGCTTAAATCCGGCCATGGCGTCAGCCATGGCCATGTTAAGACCAGCAGGCCCACAAAGGCGGCAAGCCAGACAGTGATGCCAATGAACAAGATGCTTGCCCAATCCTGACGGCGATAGGAAGTAGGATGATTCATCAGAATCTCACCCCCTTTTCATGCAGGGCAGACAGTGCCTGCTTGCGTTCCTCGGCCGCCAGGTCGAGGGTGGTGCACAGCATTTCAAACTGCACTTTGCGCTGCCGCTGTTCCATTTTGATGAGCAGTTGTTGCAATTGCTGCTGCTCCTGATAGTGTGTCCAGGAACTCCGAATAACATCGGCCACCGTGCAGCCTCTGCGCTCGGCTTCGGTTTGCAGGCGGGCATAGTCCTCGCCTGAGAATCGGGCCGTCACGGCCTTGTTTAACTGGTTATTCATGGGAAATCTCCGATTGCGTGAATAAAATCAAGGGGTTCAGGCCTTGTGCACCGTGGCAGCGGTGCACAAGGCGAAATCACTCAGGAAGTACCAAATACGGGAGTTTGCGGGCGATGACGCCGCGCCAGCGCGGCCACCACCGGTGAGTGGGGTTTGTGCTCAGAATCTCTTGTTCGCTAGGAACTGAGTTGAAGAACTCAAGGTTCGAAAATTCCGGGTGTTCCAGTGCCTGATCCAGTGCCAAAAGGTCTTTCCGAATCGTGTCGAATTTGAAACCTGTGATCTTCTGACAATCTTCCCCAATGACGTTAAACGCCTGACGGGCGATCTGTTCGCGGGTCAGTTTTGGGTTATCCACTTTGAGCGCAATGGCATAGCTATACAGCTCACCACGACGGACTTCGGCATGGGAGCGCCCCTCGGCATACAGGCGTTGTTGGGCGTAACGTTGCCAACGTTCCTGTGTTTCAGCGGGGGTCAGTACCTCGACCACGGTATTGATATGAGCAAGCCCCATCAGGGGCTTGGCAAGTTCGGATGTCAGCAAGCCGTTAGCTTCTGCCCAGATACAGAAATCCTTGGCCGGGATGAGATAGGTGCCGTCCTCGCGGATAGCATGCAGCTCGTTGCAGCGAATAGCATCGAGGGTGCGATCGAATCGGTCCTCGCGCTCTTCACGCCAACCGTTGTAATACTGGCCCGGCTCCAAGCTGTAGCAGAAGGGATCCATGCCGACGGCAAGGCACGCCGCTTCGTCCAGTGTCCACACACGCTTGTTGGCATACTCGTCCCAGATCCAATCACGAATATCCATCAGCGGAAACACGATGATATCGAGTACATCTGGTGGGATTTTACAATCCTTCTGCGCGTAGGCCACTTCTTGGCGACGCAGCAGTTTGCTGGGTTCGAATTTATGCCCCTCTTTGAGCAACAAACGGATGGCCTTGCGCACCTTGGTTTCGGTGGCTTTGTAAACCTCGGAATCGGTGTCCGAGTAGTGAATGTCAGTGGTCATTTTCTATTCCTCTTGCATTAATGAATGACACTGACAGAATGGGATTTTTGCGTTTGTGGCGTCCACCACAACGAACATTGGATGTGAAAAAATGCGGATTTTCAGACATTTTTAGTGTGACACATCGGCATCGTCCCTAACTGCCAGTCACAGCTTATGGTGTCACAATTTTTTTAAAAGTACGGTTTGGAATGAAAAAATAATTGGCCAAACGCTAAGTGGCATGCCCATCATGAAAATTACAGTGTACCATCTATGTCACTAAGTGTTATAGTTTGAGTGTTGAAAGGGAATGGAATGCGCATATATAAATCTAAGTGGTTCACGAAGTGGGCCGAGAAAGAAGGGCTGACAGATGACGCCCTTAAGGCTGCTGTCGATGAGATGGAAAAAGGCTTAATCGACGCCGATCTTGGTGGGCATGTTTATAAAAAGCGTGCTCCTATCGAGGGACAAGGAAAAAGCAGTGGCCTGAGAACCATTCTCGCGTTCAAGGTGGGTAACAAAGCCTTTTTTATGTACGGCTTCCCCAAAAATGCGCGGGATAACATAGACAGTAAAGAGTTAAAGGCGCTTAAGCTCATGGCAAAAGAGTTGTTGGGTTACAGCAATGCCCAACTGAAGAATGCTCTTCAATCGGGTAGCATGGTAGAGGTTAAATGATATGAAAAACAGTATCTTAGATGTCATGCATGACACTGCAAAAGATTTAAACGAGGCTGGCGTGATGGATATGCAAACCCTGCGCGAGTTCGATGCACTGTGCCTGCCCAAAGTAGAAGTCTATGATGCTCGCCGTATTCAGGCCATTCGTAAAAAGGCCCATGTGAGTCAGGCGGTGTTCGCCGCTTACCTTAACACTACGGTGTCAACGGTAAGGCAGTGGGAGCAAGGCGGTAAAAAGCCACAGGGAACTTCCCTTAAATTACTTAACTTGGTAGCCAACAAAGGGTTAGAGGTCTTGGCTTAATCATGTTGGCGCGAGAACGTGACAGCACTTGCTGGTGTCGCGTTGTCGTGTCTATCAGAAAAAGCAGCTGGGCAGGATAGTGGTTAGTTGATTAGATACAGCTCCCCCAACCCCAAGCAGTGTTGAGACATGAACGCCGTTTTGAAAAAAGACGGCGGCTATTTTTTTATTTAGCCGTGATAGCCGTTAGCCCACCCGATTAAACCGGTTGGCATCGTGTTTTAAGATCAACCCCTCCAACACGCTCTTGGCAACCTGCTTCTCTTCCGGGGTAAAACTCTGCAAGGCCTCAAATTGTAAACGCAGCTCGTCATTTGGCTCACGTTCACCATCATCAAAGATCAGCCAATCGGTAGTCACGTGAAACGCGGTGGCGATCTTCTTCAGCATTTCCAATGAAGGTTGGGCGGTGCCCGCTTCATAGCGCTTCACTTGGGTAATATGGATATCAATTGTATCGGCCATAGCTTGCTGGGTGAGGCCGTTATCCTTTCTTAGTTGTAAAAACCGGGTCGGAAAACTCATCGAAATAAACACCGTGATCTGCGTATCCATCGATTATCCCCTATGGTTCTAAAAAGGTTTGACAAAAATATCTTTATGGACACTATAATAATACCCGCAAAGAGCCTTGACAAGGTTCTGATGAGAGCCGTTTGGATGAGGTGGTTTAATGACCTATTACGACAACAGAATCGTGGAGCAGGTAAAGCGTTTTTCTTTAGTCGAGATCTTGCGTCGGGATGGTCTGACACTGAAAAAGCAAGGCAAAGACTATTTTGCCTGTTGCCCGTTTCACGATGATAAAACGCCGTCGCTGTCTGTCAGTCCGGATAAAAACCTCTGGCACTGCTTGGGAGCCTGTCAGGTAGGCGGCTCGCCGATTGATTATGTGATGCGCCGGGATGGGGTCAGTTTTAAAACTGCCGTTGGGACACTGCTTGAAGTGCATGGCCAAATGGCGGTTGAGTCTCAATCGGTGGCGGACAACAGCGTATTGGCAGAGCGTGTTGCGCGTCTTGATGACACTGCGCAGCATTGGCTTACGCAAGCAACCGACCTGTACCATCAGAACCTGCTAAATTCGAGTCAGGCCAAGGCCTATCTGGCCCTGCGAGGCTTGGATAACCCGGCCCTGATAGAGACGTTCCACTTGGGTTATTGCCAGAAAAATCTTGGCAGTATTTTACCGACACGTACCTCACAGGCAGGCAAAGATACCCGCGAATTACTTAAAAATGTGGGGTTGACTTTGCCCAGTGGTATTGAGCGTTTCAGTGGCTCGCTGGTTATTCCGGTGATACATCAAGGTAAGGTACAGGAGCTGTACGGGCGTAAAATCGCTGCCGAGGGCAAGCTCAGGCAGAGCACCGCTAAGCATTTATACCTGCCCGGCAAGCATCAGGGGGTATGGAATCAGGCAGGGCTAACGAGCAATACCGTCATTTTGTGTGAATCCCTGATAGATGCCATGAGTTTTTGGGTGCACGGGTTTACTAATGTCACCTGTAGCTACGGGGTAAACGGATTCAGCCCTTTTCATTTAGCCGTGTTTACGGGGCTGGGCATCAAACGGGTGTTGATCGCTTACGACAATGACGAAGCTGGCAACAAGGCCGCGTTGGCGCTAGCGGACACACTGCGAGCCGAGGCCATTGAACCGTGGCGGGTGCAATGGCCGCCAAGCCAGGATGCCAATGCCTTTATGGTGGCCAGCTCGCAACCGGCGAGGGATTTTGAAACTCTGCTGAATCAGGCTATCTCACTGAACCCAAAAGAAACTACTGGCAGTCATGCTGCCGCGAATGACAGCGCCCCCTCGGCCGCGCTGACCATGGAGCAGCAAGGGGACGACTGGCATATCCGTCTGGCTAACCGTCATTATCGTGTCCGAGGTTTATCGAAAAAGGCCCAAGGGCAGCAACTGCGGATCAATTTAATGCTGCGAGTGGATGAAGCCATCTATGTGGACAGCGTGGACTTATACCATGCCAAACATCGACAGCGCTTTGTGGAGCTGGCTTGTGTTGAATGTGGCGTTGGTGAAGCCACGGTCAAACAAGATATGGGGCGCATCTTATTGGCTCTGGAAGAACGACAAAGCGAGCCGGAGCAGGACGAGCCGGAGCAGGACAGCCAGCAAGCGACCATGACCGAAGCCGAGCGCCACGAGGCATTGGCGTTTCTGCGTGGCACCAGTCTGCTTGATGAAATTGTGCAGGATTTCACCCGCTGCGGCGTGGTGGGCGAGCAAAGCAACACCTTGGTGGGCTATCTGGCGTGCGTGTCGCGCAAGCTGGATAAGCCCTTGGCCTTGGTCATTCAAAGCTCGTCTGCTGCAGGTAAATCTGCCCTGATGGACGCCATTTTACAGATGTGCCCGGATGAAGATGTGACCCAGTTTTCAGCCATGACAGGGCAAAGTCTGTTCTACATGCAAGGCACGAGCTTAAAACATCGGATTTTGGCCATCAGTGAAGAGGAAGGCGCAAGCCAAGCGGCCTATGCGCTTAAGCTTTTACAAAGTCAGGGTGTGCTGACCATGGCCAGTACCGGCAAAGATCCCATCAGCGGGCAACTGGTGACGCAAACCTATGAGGTGGAAGGCCCTACCATGCTGTTTCTGACCACCACGGCCATTGATGTGGACGAGGAGCTAATGAACCGCTGCTTGGTGCTAAGCGTGAATGAGTCACGGGAGCAAACCCAGCATATTCATGCCTTGCAGCGCCAACGCCGCACCTTACAAGGCTTGCTTGAGCGCACCGATAAAAAGCACATTATCAGCCGTCATCAACACGCCCAGCGTCTGCTTAGACCGCTTCATGTGGTGAATCCTTACGCTGAGCAGCTTACCTTCATGGATGACAAAACCCGTACCCGGCGCGACCATGAAAAGTACCTGACCCTGATCGATACCATTGCCTTGCTGCACCAGTATCAGCGCGAAGTGAAGCAGGTTAAACACCAAGGCGAGGTGATGGAATACGTGGAAGTGACCTTGGAGGATATTCGCCGGGCCAATCAACTGGCACATGATACCTTGGGGCGTTCGCTGGACGAACTGCCCGCACAAACCCGTAAACTGCTGAATCACTGTGTGGACTGGGTGGCCTGCCAAGCCAAGGTGGATAGCGTCAAGTGTGATGCGGTGCGCTTTACCCGTAAGCAACTGCGCGAGGCAACAGGTTGGAGTGATACCGCGTTAAAAGTCCATTTGGCGCGGCTGGCTGAAATGGAATACCTGCTGGTGCACTTAAATGGCCACCGTCAACGCTTCCATTATGAGCTGCTTTATCAAGGTGAAACTGGCAGTCATACCATGCTCAAACTCTTGGATATAGACAACAGTGAACTGACAAGTCCAGACCGGTCAGGGCCAAAAGACAACCAGTCAGGCTCTGGTCAGGCTGCGGTCAGCCATCAGTCAGGGGGCAGTCAAGGTGATAAAAACGGCCTCAATCTCAATGGCCACGGGATTTGGCCTGTTGCTGACGACAAGCTGCATGTGCAAGGCATATCTATGATAAAAACCACTCCAACCATCAAGGTGTTGCCATGAGCCTTACATTACCTGAACACGTAGCCAAATACCTGTCTGCGCTCTCGGTGCGAGGCTACAGCCCACGGACCTTGGCGGCCAAGCGTTGGCTGCTGAACTATTTTATTGCTTACTGTGCTGAGCGTGATGTCCATCATGCCCAGCATGTCGATAAGGTGTTGCTGCTGCGCTATCAACAGTATGTGCATCATGCTCGAAAGGAAGATGGCAAACCGTTGTCTATCGCCACTCAACGCCACCGCGTTGGAGAGATCCAACTCTGGTTTGCCTGGCTAGTTGAAGCCGGTCATTTGCCGTATACCCGCCTTAGTGAAGTGCTGTTGCCCAAGCTGCCGAAAACCTTACCCAAGGCGGTATTAAACGTGCCGGAAATCGACAAACTAATGGCCCAAGTGTGTTTGGATACGCCCACAGGCCTGCGTGACAGAGCCATGATGGAAGTGCTGTACTCCAGCGCCATTCGTCGCCGTGAATTGTTAAACCTGAGCTTAAGCGACATCGATACGCACCGGGGTTGGCTGTTGGTTAGGGAAGGTAAAGGCGGCAAGGATCGCGTGGTTCCCATTGGCCAACGTGCCCTTGATTGGGTTGCCCAATATCTGCATGACGCACGGCCCTTGCTGGTCAAATACGTAACTGAGCCCGCCTTATTTATCAGCATGAAAGGCCGGGTCATTCATCACACCACCTTCACCGCCAAACTCAAGGAATACACCCGCGCCGCTGGTATCAGTAAAGCAGGTGGCTGCCATGCATTCAGGCACAGCGCAGCCACCCTGATGTTGGAAAATGGGGCTGATATTCGGCACATCCAAGCCATGCTAGGACATGAGTGCTTATCAACTACGCAGATCTATACCCAAGTGGCCATAGGTCATTTAAAAGACGTCCACAAAAAGACCCACCCTGGCGAGAGTCAATAAGGAGAAAATGATGAACAGTGAACAGCAACGCATCATTGAAGTGGCCAACGAGTTGTTGGCATATAACTGTACCGGTGGCAGCACCAGTGAACAAATCGCCGCAGCCTTTATCCTCAACGACACGCAGTATCTGCCTGTAATGTATTCCAATATCACACAAGCATGGGAGCGATTAGGCAGCGAATGGCAACATCACGTTAAAACCATTCAACACAATTATAGCCACCTTATCCAGCGCTAATTCCCTCGACAGACAGCCAATCACGGGCTGTCTGATAGCTTATCTAAATCAGCCAATTAACTAAAAAAGCGTCTCTATGAAATTTTTTTCAACAAGGTATACTGAGCTTAGTTTGATGCTCTTTAACACCGCAGCTCTCTAGGCGAAAACGCCTCCAACGTTTGGACGCACGTCAGGTTCACTCATTCATATGAACGGCC
>NZ_PFGL01000057.1 GCF_002783505.1 Shewanella sp. CG12_big_fil_rev_8_21_14_0_65_47_15 | reverse complement strand
TGTGAGGCGTTGAGCTAACATGTACTAATGACTCGAGAGGCTTAACCATACAACCCAGATGGGTTTTGCTAAGCGAACTTAGACAGAATACAGATACTTGATAAAGTTAAAGACTCAAACAGAAAATCAGCTTTTCAAATTTTAATTAAAAGGTTAATTACGCAGGAAATTGTTAGGCTGACAAAGCCGTGACGAGCGAGGCGCGGAGTGTACGTTAGTACATGAGCACAGTAGCGAGGAGACAATGCCGTCAGACGGACAATTAACCAGTAAGAATTTGCTTGGTGACAATAGCATTGTGGTCCCACCTGATCCCATCCCGAACTCAGAAGTGAAACGCAATCGCGCCGATGGTAGTGTGGGGTCTCCCCATGTGAGAGTAGGTCATCGCCAAGCGCCTAATTATCTCATTGAGATGTAACGAAGCCAGCTGAATAAGCTGGCTTTTTTGCATCTGAAATTTATGAGTCTGAGTGATTTTTCTACTTTCCTCTCAGCTCTTCATCAAGCCATCTTCTCTAGCATGAGCTGCAATCCTCGCTTTTAGCAGTTACAATACGCTTTTGTCGTCATTGAACAAACACATGTCTCTATCTCATAGCCTTCAATCGTTTAATTCCTTTGGTTTAGCCCAGTCTTGTGCCGATCTTGTTGAGGCACACTCAAAAGACGCTATTAAGGCGATATGTCTACCACTATGGCAACAGCAGTTGCCTATGCTGGTGCTTGGTGGCGGTAGCAATCTGGTCTTTACGGAGGATTTTAACGGTACTGTCGTCAGGATTTTGTCTAAGGGCATAAAAGTATCTGAAGACGAAGAAGCGTTTTACCTCGAGGTTGAGGCGGGCGAGAATTGGCACGAGTTAATTCAGTTTACGCTCGAGCATGGCATGTTTGGGCTGGAGAATATGGCGTTAATTCCAGGAACAGTTGGAGCATCACCTATTCAGAATATTGGCGCTTATGGTGTTGAACTATGTGATGTGTGTAATTGGGTTGAGTATCTTGATTTAGCCTCTGGTGAGTTTGTGAGGATCAGCACTGCTGAGTGTCAATTTGCATACCGAGAGTCTATTTTCAAAGACAAATTGCGCAATCTCGCGGTAGTAACTGCTGTTGGGCTGCGCTTAGCTAAACGTTGGCAACCGCGTTTGGCCTATGGTCCATTACAATCGTTTGATCCTGCAACCGTTACAGCGCATGAGATTTTTGAGCGCGTATGCCAAGTACGCAGTGAAAAGCTTCCAGATCCTGCTGTGCTTGGCAATGCCGGCAGTTTCTTTAAAAACCCGATTGTTAGCGCGGTCTGTTATCTAGATTTAGCACAGCGCTTTCCAACCATTGTGGGTTATGCACAAGTGGATGCTACAGTGAAGTTGGCGGCAGGCTGGTTGATTGAACAAACCGGACTGAAAGGTTTTGTGCTCGGCAATGCGGCAGTGCATGACAAGCAAGCCTTAGTGTTAGTGAATCGAGGAGGAGCAACGGGGCATGATATTTGCCGCTTGGCGCTGCATGTTATTGCGCAAGTACGGGATAAATTTGGTGTAGTGCTAGAAGCCGAACCTAGAATCATAGGGGCTAACGGTGAAGGAGATTTGCATGTCTGATCATTGGGGAAGAAAACGCCAGATACTAGCTTTATTATCAAGCGGGCAATTTGTTTCAGGCGAGCAGTTAGCCACTGAACTTGGGATTTCTCGCGCCGCAGTGAATAAACATATTGATGTGTTAGAAACCTATGGGGTATCTATCTATAGCGTAAAAGGTCGAGGTTATAAACTCGCCCATGCTATTTCTTTGATTGATCCGGTACGTTTAGTGCAATCTATTGAAGATCGATGTTTTTATTTTGATGAAATCCCAAGTACCAACGCTTTTATGTTGAGTCACACGAGTGAACTGAAGCGTGGTGATGTGTGTGTGGCCGAGTATCAATCTGCCGGGCGCGGCCGAAGGGGACGAACTTGGGTATCTCCATATGGACACCATCTGTACTTCTCTCAATTTTGGTCATTCCCACAGGGTATGGCACAGGCCATGGGCTTAAGTCTGGTCGTAGCTTGTACTTTAGTTGAAGTGCTTAAATCCTATGGCGTTGAAAATATTGGGGTTAAATGGCCTAATGATATTTATCTCAACCATAAGAAGTTAGCGGGTATTTTGATTGAAATGTCGGGACAGGCCGATAGCGAGTGCCAACTGATTATTGGTATCGGCGTGAATATGGCGATGTCGGAAGAGCAAGCAAAGGGCATTGATCAGCCATGGAGTGATTTATCGACCTTAGCAACTATGCCGGATAAAACCGATCTAGTGATTGCGCTGCAAAAGCAGCTTAAGCGAGATATACAATTATTTGAGCGTGAGGGTTTGGCGGCATTTAAGGCGCGTTGGCAGGAGGCTGACTTATTCTATGGCAAAGAGATCCGTTTGCTGATGGGCGAAAACCATGTTGACGGTATTTGTCGCGGCGTAGATGAGCAGGGTGCTGTATTGCTCGAAACCGCCGATGGTATTCAAGCTTTCATCGGCGGTGAGATTAGCCTAAGGGCGCGTTAAGCTTATTGTGCTATTTACGCATCAATACATGTGACATGAGATGATCCTGACCTTTCTGTAGGATCAAATGGGCTCTTTCTCGAGTCGGTTGAATATTCAATTGCAGGTTTGGGCCATTAATGGTGTCCCAAATATTGGCGGCAATCGTATTGGCTTCATCGTCGGTTAGTGTCGAGTAGTGATGAAAGTAGGATTTTTCATCACTAAAAGCCCCTTGACGAAATTGTAAAAAACGCTCTTTATACCATTGCTTTAAAAGCGTTTCTTCAGCATCAACATAAATAGAAAAATCAACAAAATCAGAAACGAATGGCCTACGAGTATCCACGGGGGAATCTAATCCCGTTTGTAAAACATTGAGTCCTTCGAGGATCAAAATATCGGGTTGTGAGACAGTCTGGTGCTGATTGCGGATCCGGTCATAGGTGACGTGGGAGTAAATAGGCGCTTTAACATGTGCCTGACCAGACTTTACGGCGGAAATAAACTCCACCAACATTTTCATATCGTAACTTTCTGGGAAGCCTTTGCGCTGGAGCAGCCCTTTACGTTTTAGATCGGCTAAGGGATACAGAAAGCCATCGGTGGTGACCAAATCGACTTTAGGATGCTCGGGCCAGTGGCGTAGTAAAGCCTGTAAAATACGTGCTGTGGTACTTTTACCCACGGCGACACTGCCAGCAATGCTAATAATGTAAGGACTCGGAGAAGGTTTTTGCCCTAGGAATTCATCAAGTACTAAACCGCGTTGCTGTTTTGCCTTAACAATTAAATTGAGTAACCGACTCAGGGGAAGATAAATATCTGTTACCTCAGAGAGCGAAACCTTCTCATTGATACCCCGAAGATTTTCCAAATCCTGTTCACTCAGCGTTAGGGGGACTGAATCCCTTAACTCGGACCATTGGGTGCGTTCAAAGGCAAGATAGAGTGCTTTTTGAATTGGATTTATAGATGTCATTGGCTTTCCTCGGCTTAGGAAAGGCACAGTACACCATGACCTTATTGGCGACAATACAAAATCAACGATTAGGGCCTTGTTTCATTCCTACAGGGTTGTATTCGATGTGTAATTCATCGTCAAATGCCATTAACGTGTAAAAAAACATCATTTGACTGCTTTTTTTAAACAAATAGATGTTTTTTGCTTGCACTCAGGGGCACATTTACCTAATATCCCGTTCCGAAATGATTTGCCGGCATAGCTCAGTTGGTAGAGCAACTGACTTGTAATCAGTAGGTCCCGAGTTCGACTCTTGGTGCCGGCACCATTTTACTGGAGGGGTTCCCGAGTGGCCAAAGGGATCAGACTGTAAATCTGACGGCTCCGCCTTCGAAGGTTCGAATCCTTCTCCCTCCACCATTTTTTCTAGGTAGTTAGGTAGCCTTAGTTAGGTTGCGCGGGCATCGTATAATGGTATTACTCCAGCCTTCCAAGCTGATAACGCGGGTTCGATTCCCGCTGCCCGCTCCAAATTTGTATGCTGATATGGCTCAGTTGGTAGAGCACACCCTTGGTAAGGGTGAGGTCGGCAGTTCGAATCTGCCTATCAGCACCAGCCTTTCTGAACTAAGCTCCTATACCTAACATAATCGGTTCGATGTCATTTATATGCATCGGATTTTTTCTATATGTAAGTTTTCATCACCAAGACTCTTGGATTGAGGCAATACCATGGCTAAAGCTAAATTTGAACGTATTAAGCCCCATGTAAACGTGGGCACCATTGGTCACGTTGACCATGGTAAAACCACTCTGACTGCAGCTATCTCTCAC